>NZ_JBICXQ010000019.1:63307-184356 GCF_043200375.1 Streptomyces sp. NPDC048434
CGCCCCCCCCCCCCCCCAACTTGTGTGTGTGGTTGGGGGGGGGGGGGGGGGGCGGGGGGGGCCGCCCCCCCCCCCCCCGGGGGGGGGGGGGGGCGCCCCCCCCCCCCCCCCCCCCCCCCGCTCCGTTGCCGTGTCGCGCGTCAGTTCTCCTGCTTGAGCAGCCGCTCCAGGATCGCCAGGGACTCGCGGGGCGACTCGGACTGTGCGCTGAGCCGGTCCATCACCGCGAGGTAACGGTCGACATCATCGCGCTTGTCCAGATAGAGCGCGCTGGTCAGCTGCTCCAGGTAGACGATGTCCGGCAGATCCGGCTCCTGGAACCGCAGAATCGTGATCGGACCACCGGCCGCCGCCAGTCCGCCGAGGCTGAACGGCGCGATCTGCAGCGTGACATTCGGCAGCTCGGCCATTTTCAACAGATGTCTGAGCTGACCCGCCATCACGTCCGGGCCGCCGAGCGGACGGCGCAGCGACGCCTCGTCGATCACGGCCCATACCCGCGGTGCATCCGGAACGGTCAGCAGCTCCTGACGCTGCACGCGCAGCTGCACCCGCCGATCGATCTCCTCCGGGGAGGACCGCGGATGACCGAGCTGCGCCACCGCACGGGCGTAGTCCGGGGTCTGCAACAGGCCCGGCACGAACTGGACTTCGTACGTACGGATCACCGAGGCAGCCTCTTCGAGACCGATGTGCGTCTCGAACCAGCCGGGCAGCACATCGTTGTACTGATGCCACCAACCCGGACTGCTGGTCTTGCGGGCCAGCTTGAGGAAGTCGGAGCGGATCGCGTCGTCCGTGACGTGGTAGAGCGTCAGCAGATCGGCGACATCCCGCTCCTTGCAGCTCACCCGGCCGAGCTCCAGGCGGCTGATCTTCGCGTGCGAACCGCGGATGGCGTCCCCGGCGGCCTCCCGGGTGATGCCCGCCCCTTCACGCAGCCGGCGAAGCTGGGTACCCAGCACGATACGCAGAACGGTCGGACCGCCCCGCGGATGCTCCAGATAGCGGCGCAGGGACGGATCGCTGCTCGGCTGCGCGGCGGTCATGCTGACTCCCCAGAGTGGTCGGGCGTGCGCCCAGTGTCCCACCGCCCCGCGCGGTTCGTACAGCCGGGGCGACTACCCGATCGACATATGCGCCAATTGCGCGGCGCACCGTCAGTGGCCGGCGATGAGGTCGTCGAAGTCACCGTCCTTGGCTCCCTGGACGAAAGCCACCATCTCGTCGCGGGTGTAGACGAGCGCCGGACCCGAGGTGAACCGGGAGTTGCGCACCGCCACCCCGCCGTCCGAAAGGACGGCCAGTTCCACGCAGTTGCCGCTGGGGTTGCTGCGTCGGCTCTTGCGCCAGACGGCGTCTTCGATGCTGGTCGCCTGCATGCCGTTGGTCACCGGCTCCATCACACTGCTCCCTTGCTGGAGGTCTCTCCTCCGACCGATCCCGAGCCTGCGATCACCTTGGCGTGAACGAGCCCCTGAGCGGCCGTCCTTACTGATGTAATTGCAGATGCACTTGCATCATGGGACGGCTGACGAGGATATTAGCTCTCCGAGGCAGTCCGGCCCAGCCCCGAAATCCCCCTCGCGGAGATGTTGATGACCACACATCCGGCAGAGACCGTGCACGACGCCCTCCGGGATGAACCGTGTGAGGACAACTGGTGGATGCCCTCCCCCGACGGCTTCGCCGCCTGCGCCCTCAGCGGCTCCGCACGCACCGTGCCGGAAGCCCGACGGTTCACCCGGGCGACTCTCGCCGGCTGGCAGACGTGTGCCGACGTGACCGATGACGTGACCCTGGTGGTCTCCGAACTCGTCAGCAACGCCCTGCGCTACGGCACCCAGGCCACCGGGGAGGGCGGTGCCCCCGACGCACCCGTCCCCTTCTGTGATGCCTGGCTCGCCCTGACCCGGCAGAACTCCACGGTGCTGTGTGCGGTCTCGGACGCCGGCCCCGGCGCGCCCGTCGTCAAGCCCCCGGATGCCCTGTCGGAATCCGGGCGCGGTCTGCATATCGTCGACCAGCTGAGCGATGCATGGGGCTGGACGGCGCCGGACCGGACCGGGAAGACGGTGTGGGCGACGGTCTCGATGCGCGGCTGAGGCAGGCCCGTAGGGACGTGGCGCCGGCCCGTACCCGCGGAACGGCGCGCGGTCCTGCCGTGTGTGACCATTCCCGGGTCGCCGTCACCCGAGCGGAAAGCCCGAGAAGCCGATGGATCTGCTGTCCCTGCGCTACTTCCGGGCGGTCGCGCGCCGGGAGCACATCAGCCGGGCCGCCGAGGAACTCCGGGTGGCCCAGCCCTCGGTGAGCCGGACGATCGCCCGGCTGGAGGCCGAGCTGGGCGTGCCGCTCTTCGACCGGCAGGGCCGCACCATCCGGCTCAACCGCTATGGCGCCGCGTTCCTGGCCCGGGTCGAGCGTGCGCTGGACGAACTGGACGACGCCCGCCGGGAGATGGCCGATGCCGCCGGGCTCGACGACGGCGGTGTCGCCGTCGCCGCCGAGACCCTGTTGCCCCTCACCGAACTGCTGGCCGGATTCCGCGCCGCCCACCCGGGTGTCACCGTCCGGTGCTCCCAGTCCACACCTGATGTGATGCGGGATCAGCTGCGGGCGCGGGAGGTGGACTTCTGCTTCGCCTCGCAGTCGCTGTCCGGGCCCGGTCTGGGCGCGGTGCGGCTGCTGCACGAGGAGGTGCTGCTCGCCGTGCCGGCCGGTCATCCGCTGGCCTTCCGGGAGCGCCTCACGGTGGCTGACATCGCCGATGAACCCTTCATCACCACCCGGGCGGGACACTGGCAACGAGCGCTGCTGGAGCGGCTGTTCGCCGGGATCGGACGCCGTCCGGTCATCTCCTGCGAGGGTGATGAGCCGGGCGCCACACACTTCCTGATCGCAGCCGGTCTCGGTATCGGCCTGATGCCCTCGCTCGCCCGCGCCGATCTCGATCGGGCGCCGCTCGCCTGGCTGCACCTCGACACCCCTGACTGCGTCCGGACCCTGAGCCTGGTCCGGCGCGAGGACAGCTATCTCTCCACTGCCGCCGCGCGGTTCCGTGACATGGCCGTCGCGCACTTCGCCGAGCGGGGACAACGCATCGCTGCGGCACGGGAGGTGGGGCCCTCGGTGGGGCAGCCGTCGCGGTCCGTCCGATAGAGGGACTCGACCGGTGGAGGCGCGGGCGCGGCGGCCGGCCGTGGCGCAGGGTCCCGGCGATGCCCGCCCGCCGCCGGGCGGGGGCCGGTACGGCGGCACCTCGCCCGGCCGCCCGTCCCCTATGCCTCGCCCGCCAGGCCGTTCCCGAGGCCGAACGCCTCCAGCAGTTGCTCGGCCGCCAGCGTCGCGGTGATCTCGCCGTCGCGCACCGCACGTTCGACACCGGGGCCCAGCCGGCGCACCTCGGGGTGTTCCTGGAGGCGGTCGATCAGCCGCTCACGCACCATCGACCAGGTCCATTCGACCTGCTGGGCGCGGCGCCGCTCGGCGAGTGCCCCGGTGGACTCCAGGAGGGTGCGATGCTGCTCCACCCGCTCCCAGACGCCCTTAAGGCCGGTGCCCTCGCGCGCACTGCAGGTCAGTACCGGGGGTGTCCAGGCCGCGTCCGGGGGCTGCAACAGCCGCAGCGCACCGGCCAGTTCACGGGCCGCGGAGCGGGCGTCCCGCTCGTGCGGGCCGTCGGCCTTGTTGACGGAGACCAGGTCCGCCAGCTCCAGCACGCCCTTCTTGATGCCCTGGAGCTGGTCGCCGGTGCGCGCCAGGGTCAGCAGCAGAAAGGTGTCGACCATGCCCGCGACGGTGGTCTCCGACTGGCCGACGCCGACCGTCTCCACCAGGACGACGTCGTAGCCCGCGGCCTCCATCACCACGATGGACTCCCTGGTGGCCCGCGCCACCCCGCCCAGCGTGCCGGACGTGGGGGAGGGGCGGACGAACGCCGCCGGGTCCGTCGCCAGCCGCTCCATCCGGGTCTTGTCGCCCAGGATGGAGCCGCCGGTACGGCTGGAGGACGGGTCGACGGCGAGCACCGCCACCCGGTGTCCGGCGCCGGTCAGCAGCGAGCCGAGCGCATCGATGAAGGTCGACTTGCCGACGCCCGGCACCCCGCTGATGCCCACTCTGCGGGCCGAGCCGGAGTACGGCAGCAGCTCGACCAGCAGCCGCTGGGCCGCCACCCGGTGGTCGGGGCGGGTGGACTCCACCAGGGTGACGGCGCGGGCGATCCAGGCCCTGGAGCCCGCGCGGACACCCTCGGCGTACCGTTCGACATCGATCGTCGCAGGCATGACCCCCCGCTCAGAGCTCGTGGCCGAGGACCGAGGCCAGGTCCCGCACCAGGTCGTGCGCTGCCTCCGGGATGACCGTGCCGGGCAGGAAGACCGCGGCGGCACCCATGTCGCGCAGCGGCTGGACGTCCTGTGGCGGGATCACCCCGCCCACCACGATCGTGATGTCCTCCCGCTCCTCCGCGGCCAGCGCCTCCCGCAGCGCGGGCACCAGCGTCAGATGCCCGGCCGCCAGCGAGGACACCCCGACGATATGGACGTCCGCCTCCACCGCCTGGCGGGCCACCTCGGCCGGCGTCTGGAACAGCGGGCCGACATCGACGTCGAAGCCCAGGTCGGCGAAGGCCGTGGCGATCACCTTCTGGCCGCGGTCATGGCCGTCCTGGCCCATCTTGGCCACCAGAATCCGGGGCCGGCGCCCCTCTGCGCGCTCGAACTCGGCCACCAGATCCCGGGTGCGCTCCACACCGGAGGAGGGGCCCGCTTCGTCTCGGTACACACCGGAGATCGTACGGATCTGGCCGGAGTGCCGTCCGTAGACCGACTCCAGGGCGTCCGAGATCTCGCCGACCGTCGCCATCGCACGGGCCGCGTCCACCGCCAGCGCCAGCAGATTGCCCTCCAGCCCCTCGCCGGGACCGGACTCGGCCGCCGCGGTCAGCGCCCGCAGCGCGTCCTGGCAGGCGTCCTCGTCGCGCTCGGCGCGCAGCCGCTGGAGCTTCTCGACCTGCTGGGCGCGCACCGAGGAGTTGTCGACCTTGAGGACGTCGATCTCCTCGTCGGTCTCCACCCGGTACTTGTTGACGCCGATCAGGGCTTGCCGCCCCGAGTCGATCCGCGCCTGGGTACGGGCCGCGGCCTCCTCGACGCGCAGCTTGGGGATGCCCGCGTCGATGGCCTTGGCCATCCCGCCGGCCGCCTCGACCTCCTCGATGTGCTGCCAGGCGCGCCGGGCCAGATCGTGGGTGAGCTTCTCGATGTAGGCGCTGCCGCCCCACGGGTCGATGACCCGGCAGGTGCCCGACTCCTGCTGCAGGAACAGCTGGGTGTTACGGGCGATACGGGCGGAGAAGTCGGTGGGCAGGGCCAGCGCCTCATCGAGGGCGTTGGTGTGCAGCGACTGGGTGTGGCCCTGGGTCGCCGCCATCGCCTCGACACACGTCCGCGTGACGTTGTTGAACACGTCCTGCGCGGTCAGCGACCAGCCCGAGGTCTGTGAATGGGTGCGCAGCGACAGGGACTTGGGGTTCTTCGGCTCGAAGCGCTGCACCAGGCGCGCCCACAGCAGCCGGGCCGCCCGCAGCTTGGCGATCTCCATGAAGAAGTTCATGCCGATCGCCCAGAAGAACGACAGCCGCGGCGCGAAGGAGTCCACATCCATGCCCGCCGCCATGCCCGCGCGCAGGTACTCCACCCCGTCGGCCAGGGTGTACGCCAGCTCCAGGTCGGCCGTCGCGCCCGCCTCTTGTATGTGGTAGCCGGAGATCGAGATGGAGTTGTAGCGCGGCATCTTCTGCGAGGTGTACGCGAAGATGTCGGAGATGATCCGCATCGAGGGCTGCGGCGGATAGATGTAGGTGTTGCGGACCATGAACTCCTTGAGGATGTCGTTCTGGATGGTCCCGGCCAGCTTCTCGGGCGGTACGCCCTGTTCCTCGGCGGCCACGATGTACAGCGCCAGCACCGGAAGCACCGCGCCGTTCATCGTCATCGACACGGTCATCTTGTCCAGCGGGATGCCCTCGAAGAGCTGCCGCATGTCGTAGATCGAGTCGATGGCGACGCCCGCCATGCCGACATCGCCGGTCACCCGCGGGTGGTCGCTGTCGTAGCCGCGGTGGGTGGGCAGGTCGAAGGCGACCGACAGGCCCTTCTGGCCGGCGGCGAGATTGCGCCGGTAGAAGGCGTTGGACTCCTCGGCGGTGGAGAAGCCGGCGTACTGCCGGATCGTCCAGGGCTGGTTGACGTACATCGTCGGGTACGGGCCGCGCAGATACGGCGTGATCCCCGGATACGTCCCCAGGAAGTCCAGACCGTCGAGGTCCGCCTCGGTGTACAGCGGCTTGACGTCGATGCCCTCCGGCGTCTCCCACGTCAGGTCCGCCACGCCCTTGCCGGTGGCCTGCGCCACGGCCGCGGCCCACTCCCCGGTGTCGCCGGCGGTGTCCGCCGCGACCGGCTTCCCCAGCTCGACCGTGCTGAAGTCCGGGATGGCGCCCGTCTGCTGTGTCGTGTCGTTCATCACGCCACCTCCATGACATCCAGGGCCGAGGACAGCACCTCGACCGCGTCGCAGCCCGCGAAGACGAAGGAGTCCACCCCGGCCGCTACGAATTCCTCCCGGCGCTCACCCGGCTTGCCGGCCAGGTGCACCCGCAGCGCCCCCGCCGACTTCAGCGCGGCCGCCACGGCCGCCGCCTGCTCGCCGTACACCGCATCGCTCGAACACAGACAGGCGATGCCTGCGCCACTGCGGGCGAACGCCTCGGCCACCGACTCCGCGTCCACCGACGCGGGCTCCTGCACCGTCTCGATGCCGCCCGCCTGGAACAGATTGGCGGCGAACGCCACCCGCGCGGTGTGGGCCGCGACCGGGCCCAGTGCGGCCAGGAAGACCTTCGGGCGGGCGCCGCTCGCCGCCAGCCGGGCATCGGAGCGCGACCGCAGCCGCTCGTAGTCGTCGTCCCTGCGCACCCGCGGCAGCCCTCCCCCGGACTCCGTCCGGGCGGACCGCCAGCCGATCGGCGCGGGTGCCGGCTCGCGGTGTACCGGCGGCTCGGCGAGATGGGGGAACTCGCTGACGCCGGTGATCGGTTCGCGCCGGTGCGCGAGGTCTTCGGCGCGACGCTCCCAGGTGCGGGCCAGCCGGCCGGCGATCATCCCGGAGCGCAGCGCCGCGGCCTGGCCGCCCGCGCCCTCGATCTCCTGGAACCAGGCCCAGGCCGCACGGGCCAGCTCGTCGGTGAGGCTCTCCACGTACCAGGAGCCGCCCGCCGGGTCGATCACCTTCGACAGATGCGACTCCTCCAGCAGCACGGACTGGGTGTTCCGGGCGATCCGGCGGGCGAACGCATCGGGCACGCCCAGCGCGGCATCGAACGGCAGCACCGTCACCGCGTCCGCGCCGCCCACGCCCGCGGACAGCCCGGCGACCGTGGTGCGCAGCATGTTCACCCACGGGTCCCGACGGGTCATCATCACCGTGGAGGTGACGGCGTGCTGGCGCTGCGCCGACGCGGCGGGCGAGGCCCCGCACACCTCGGCGACCCGTGCCCACAGCCGGCGGGCGGCGCGCAGCTTGGCGATCGTCAGGAACTGGTCCGCGGTGGCGGCATAGCGGAACTCCAGCTGCCGGCAGGCGTCGTCGATACCGAGACCGGCGTCCGTCAGCTGCCGCAGACAGGCGACGCCGGTGGCCAGCGAGGCGCCCAGCTCCTCGGCGGCCGAGCCGCCCGCCTCGTGGTACGGCAGCGCGTCGACGGCCAGCGCCCGGATGCCGGGCGCCTCGGTGGTGCAGCGTGTGGCCAGCCGGGCGGCGGACTCCCACTGGAGGCGCAGCTTGGCATCGTCGCCCGTACGGGCCAGCAGGCCGAGCGGGTCGGCGCCCAGGCAGCCGACCGCCTCGCTCAGCGGTGCGCCGGACGCGGCGTAGAGCCGCAGCAACTCCTCGGCGGCCGGCCGGAAATCGGCGCCCGCGTCCAGTACCACCGCGGCCAGGTCCAGATAGACACCGTCGAGCGCGCGCTCCAGGCCGTCCACCGGCACCCCGCCGTCGCCGACGGTCAGCCAGACCGAGGTGACGCCGTTCTCCAGGTCGGCCAGCACCGATTCATTGGCGCGCTGCGGATCGGTGTGGACATGGCGCTGGCGTACGTCCCACCCGGCCACGGTGGTGCCCTCGGGCCGGCCGGCCCGTACGAACGGCGGGAAGCCCGGATGGCCCAGGGCGGCCGTACCGTCCTCGGCGGTGTAGAGCGGGCGGATGCGGATGCCGTCCTGCAGATCGGTGGCGAGCGCGTCCTCGGCGGCGGTGCCCGTCGCCTCTGTGACGCCCGATTTGCGCAGCACGCCTTCGACGAGGAGCTGCCACTGCTCTCGATCGGCATCGGGGAAGGCGGAGGCCAGGGGGAGTTCGGGGGACTCGGCGGTCATGGCAGCAGGCTAGGCGAACGACCGTTAGCTGGAGCAGGGGCTCCAGCTGTGACGTTGCACTCGTTGACCTCTCATGGATCTTCATATTTATGCGCCGGAAGGGGCAGGTGGGGCGGTTCGGCCGTATGGCGCGGAGTCATCTTTTTCCGTAGGGATGCGCCTGCCGCGGGCCGTGTCAGGAGGATCAGTACCGTGGGTGCGGCACCCGACCGAGGAGCGCGATGTCCAAGGCGCCGATGATCCGCACCGCGGCCGTCGCCGCTCTGCTTCTCGCCGCCGTCGCCGTACTGCTGTGGGCGCTGCCACGGACCGCTCCTCCCGGCCGCGCCGCGCACTGCGGCGGGCGCCGGATCGCCTCCTGGTCCACCGATTCCCGGCATACCGCGGAATTCGCCCGTTATGGCGATGACAACGCCCGGGTGGACGACTGGACCGGCGGTGACGGCACTCACTCGGTGCGCCTGCCCGACGGCCGCACGCTCTGGCTCTTCTCCGACACCTTCCTCGACCGGATCCAGTCACCGCCCAACCCGCAAGGGGAGAAGCACCGTTGGCGCACCGCTGACAGCGGCGGCGCCCCGGTCCTGCGGCACAACTCCGCCGTGGTGATGTCCCGTTCGGGCCGGCTGGAGCGCACCCTGACCGGCGGCACCGCGGCCGCCCCCGGCCCGTTCTTCCCCGACCCGCCCGGCGGCGGCTGGCGCTGGCCGGTGCGCGCGAGCGTGGAGCCCCGTACGCCCGGCGCACACGAGAAGGTCGTCCGGGTGCTGCTGTGGAACCGTGCTCCCGGCACCGGGCCGTGGATCTTCGGGCTGCCACGTGCCACCGAAGTGGCCACGCTGTCGCTCCCCGGCCTGCGCCTGGAAGGCATCACGGAGACCGTCGGCCGGACCTCCGTCGCCGACCCGGGCCGACGCGTCCTCTACGGAGCGGCGGCGGTCCGCGACGGCGGCTGGACCTATCTCTTCGGCGCCGACGACCCGCCCTCGTCGCCGGCCTCCAGCGCCTATGTCGCACGGGTCCCCGGCGGGCGGCTCGCGGACCGCGGAAGCTGGCGGTTCTGGGACGGCGCCCACTGGCAGCGGCGGGCCGGGCGGGCCGGGCCGGTGCTGCGGGCCGGCGGCCGGCGCGGCGTCGGCAGCGCCTTCACCGTCGTACGTGACGGTCCGGCCTGGGTGCTGTTCACCATGGACACCGGGGGCGGCGGCGCGGCCGGGATGCGGGCGATCACCACCTACTGGTCCTGCTCACCCCACGGCCCCTGGCACGGGCCGAACGGCCGTCTCACCCCGCCCCGCCCGCCGGCCGCCGACCCGCAGTATGTCGCCGCCTACAACCCCCAGATACACCCCGAATTCACCGCGAACGGGGAGTTTCTGCTCAGCTACGACATCAATTGGCTCGGTCCGCCCGGCGTCCCGGCCGATCCCCGGCTCAACGGCGATGTGGAGCTCTACCGGCCGCGGTTCCTGCGGGTGCGGACCGGGCCCGTCGGGCGGTGACGGTGGCGCGGCGGGCGCGCCGCACCGGCCGGGCTCCCCGCGCGGTGTGGTGTCAACTCCCGTGTTCCGCACGCCACTTACGGGCCTCCTCGTCGATGTCGAACGGTGCGAGACGGAGCGGCGGGCCGTCGAGAGGCGTACGCAGCGCGGCGTGGATCCGATCGTTGACCGCGGTCAGGATGCGGCGCAGCGCGGCCTCGGTGGGGGCGTGGGCCGCCGTCTCCAGGGCGTCCTCGGCCTCCTTGCGCAGGGCGAGGCCGGGCGGCAGACAGGAGAGGTGCTCCCGGCTCATCTTGTCCTTGATCCACCACATCTCGTCATACGGCTGGTCGAGGTGGGGGAGGGGCTTGCCGGCACCGGAGAGACCGGCGAACTCGCCGCGCTCCGTCGCCTCGCGGATCTGTCTGTCGATCCAGGTCTCGAAGGTGACACCGGGGGGTTTGCGCTCGGTCATCGCGTCAGTCTCCCGAGGTTTCGGCGTCCGGCCGGCTCGCTCCTCCTCCGGCGCGGTGCGGGTGGGCGGCGGCCCGTCTCCACGGTAACTCGGGCCGGGCCCGTGGGGCCGGGACCGGTCAGCCCGTCGTGCCCGGGGGCGTGCCGGTCGGACCCGCGTCGGTCGGGCCCGAGCCGGTCCGGTTCGGGCCGGCCGTGCCGGTGCCGGTCGGGGTCGGTTCGACGACGGGGAAAGCGTTGTTGCCACCGCACACCATCGGGCCGACCCGGACGGTTTTGCTCACGAGGGTCACGGTGACCTCGCCCGACGGCCTGTTCCCGGGCACCCGGGCGTTGGCCGCGGTGCACACCAGCTGGTTCAGCGAGGCGGAGTCCAGCAGCTTGACGTCCATGGGCAGGGTGATCACGACGCTGCCCACACGGGTGGCGGCGGTCAGCGGGCCGGGGAACTTCGGCAGCACGCTGGACAGCCCGCGCATCCGCTCCGCGTGGTTCGGCCCCTTCATCAGCAACTCGATGGCCAGCTCCGGGTCGGCCGGCGCCTTCGCCCGCCGGGTCGCGGAGCGCAGGCCGGAGGGCCCATAGAAGAACAGCTGGACATCGGCCGCGGGCTGGCCCGGTGACTTCACGCCGGTGGCGGGCTCGCCGGCGTCGATGACATCGGTGGGCGCGATACCGCAGCCGGCCAGCGCACCGGCCAGTGCACCGGTGAGGATCCCGGCCAGCGCGCCGGTGAGCGCAACGGTCCACACCCGCCGGGCACGCGTCGTACGCAGGGCGTTCCGGGCGTTCATGGCGCTCATGCGTGGGTCTCTTTCCGGGCTTCGGAGCGTACGCCGCCCCGGTCGTCGTCCGCGGTCCGCTCCCCGGCCGCCCATGCGTCGTCCGGCGGGCCGGCGCTCCCGTCGGCCGCCGGCTCGGCCGCCTCCTCGTGGCGCAGCGGCAGATCCACCGTGAACACCGCACCGCCCCCGGGGGAGTTGGCGGCGCGCATGGAGCCGCCGTGCAGCCGTACGTTCTCCAGCGCGATGGCCAGGCCCAGGCCGCTGCCCTCCGAGCGCGCGCGGGCGGAGTCCGCCTTGTAGAAGCGGTCGAAGACATGCGGCAGGACCTCGGGATCGATGCCGGGGCCGCTGTCGGAGATCTCGATCAGCAGCCGGTCCGCGCCCGGCTCCGGGACGTGCAGCCGCACCCGGACCGGCTCGCCGCCGTGGTGCAGGGCATTGCCGACCAGGTTCGCGACCACGACATCGAGCCGCCGCGGATCGAGTCCGGCCCGTACGTCCGCCGGCAGCTCCGCCGTCACCCTCTTCTGCCAGGCCCTGGCCTGCAGGGTCTTGCGGATGGTCTCGCCGACATCCACCTCGTCCAGATGGAGCGCCGCGGCCCCCGCGTCGAACCGTGACACCTCCATCAGGTCCTCCACCATCCGCGCCAGCTTCCCGGTCTCCTGGCTGATCAGCCGGACCGCCGAGGCGGTGTCGGGGTCGAGGGAGTCGGCGTCCTCGTCGAGCACATCGGTGACCGCGGTCATCGCCGCCAGCGGTGTCCGCAGCTCGTGCGAGACATCGGCCGCGAACCGCCGGGAGTTGGCCTCCAGGCGGCGCAGCTCGGCCATGCTCTCCTCCAGCCGGGCCGCCATGTCGTTGAACGTCCGGGACAGATCCGCGATCTCATCGGCGCCCTTGACCTCCAGCCGGGTGTCCAGCTTGCCCTCGGCGATCCGACCGGCGGCCTGCCGCAGACCCCGTACGGGCCGCAGCACACCGCGCGCGGCGAGCAGCGCCAGGACCACCGTCAGCACCAGCACCGGCAGCGCGCCCCGCTGGGCGGCACTCACCAGTGCCTCGACGTTGGACTCCTCGGCGTTCAGCGGGAGTTGCGCAAAGATGGTCAGCGCGGAGGCCCGGCCGTCGGACTGCCGTACCGGCATCCCGATCATCAGCCAGGGATTCCCGCCGCGGTCCACCCGCTGGAAGGCCGGCACATGGCGCTTCTCCACCGACGCCTTGAGGCCGGCCGGTATCACGACATCGCCCCGCAGGCCGCCCTCGCCGCTGTCCCGTACGCCGCTGTAATGCACGGAAATATCCCATTCCCGGGACTTTCCGGAGCGCTCCAGCTGGACCCGCAGCGAGTCCAGATCGGCCTGGGACGGCGGCACCGGGAGCTCGGGTGCCAGCGAGTTCACCTGCGCCCGCAGGTCGTTGACCGCGATGTCCTGGGAGCGCTGCAGTATGGCGTTACGGGCTTCCTGGTAGGTCAGCAGAGCGGTGGTCAGTGCGCTGACGGCGGCCACCACCAGGAACCCCACGACGAGCCGGGCCCGCAGACCCCGCAGCAGCTGGGGGTTCCCCGGCCGCAGGCGGGGGAGGGCCGGCACCCGGCGGCCGGGGCGCTTCACAGGGGTCCGAAGCGATAGCCGAAGCCGCGCACGGTCTGGACGTAACGGGGGCTGCGCGGGGTGTCCTCTATTTTCGTCCGCAGCCGCATGACACAGGCGTCGACCAGCCGCGCATCGCCGTGGTAGCTGTGCTCCCACACGTGCTCCAGCAGCTGCTGGCGGCTGAAGACCTGCCCCGGGGTGGCGGACAGGAACAGCAGCAGCTTCATCTCCGAGGGGGCCAGCGCCAGATCCTGGCCGCCCTTGGCGACGACCAGACCGGCGCGGTCTATGGCCAGTTCGCCGTAGGTCTCGACCGGGGCGGGGCCCGGGTCCGCGGCGGCCGGTGTGCCATCGGCGGGCAGCGCGGTACGGCGCAGCACCGCGCGCATACGTGCTTCGAGGACCTCGCCGCGGGCCGGCTTGACGATGTAGTCGTCGGCGCCGGCCTCCAGGCCGAGCACCACATCGAGGTCGTCGCCACGGGCGGTGAGCATGATGATCGGCAGCTGCCGCTCGGTGCGGATCAGCCGGCAGACCTCGAAGCCGTCCTTGCCGGGGAGCATCAGATCCAGCAGCACGATGTCGGGGCGGAAGCCCGGCAGGACCTCCAGCCCCTCCTCGCCGCTGGCCGCGGCCGCCACTTCATGGCCGCGCCGCCGTAGGGCCAGGGACACTCCGTCCCGTACGGCGGCGTCGTCCTCGATCAGAAGTACACGTGGCATGGGTCCAGTATCAATAAGTTTCATGATGGATCCGTAACAGGAGCAGCCTGCCCGGACTCCGGTGCATCTCACGTGGTGCAAGGCGGTGCGCAACGCAGTCACCGCCGGTCGGTACGCACACGAGCACGGTAGGGACGGGGTCGGGATGGCACGGCGCTTCGGTATTGAGGGCGGCATCATCGGAGTGGCCGCGGCGGCGGTGGTTTCACTCGCGGTTGCGGGGACGCTCGCCTTCGGCAATTTCGGAGCCACTTCCCAGGCCGAGGCGGAAAGCGTCGGCTCCGGCAAGGCCAAGCGGGCGGCCCCTGTTGCCCCGGTCGACTCCTCCATCGTGCACGCCTCGGACCGCCCCGGCCGCAGCCTGAACATCACCATCGACGACGGCCCGGACCCGGTCTGGACCCCGAAGGTGCTCGCCGTGCTGAAGAAGCACAACGTCAAAGCGGTCTTCTGCATGATCGGCCCGCAGGCCAAGGCCCACCCGGACCTGGTCAAGCAGGTGGTGGCCGCGGGGCACAAGCTCTGCGACCACACCGTCAGCCACAACACCGGTATGGATCACCAGGCGCAGAGCTATCAGTCGCAGCAGATACTCGACGCGCAGAAGATGATCGAGGACGCGGCGGGCGGCGCACAGGTTGAGTACTACCGCGCCCCCGGCGGCGCCTTCACGCCCTACAGCCGGAAGCTGGCCGCGGAACACGGTATGCGGCCACTGGGCTGGAACGTCGACAGCAAGGACTTCGAGGGCGGCACCGTCGAGGGCATCGAGACGACGGTGCGCGGTGAACTCCCCAACGGGCCGACGGTCCTGTTCCACGACGGCGGCGGCGACCGCGCCCGGACCGTCGAGTCGATGGACCGGCTGCTGCCGTGGATGCAGCAGCAGGGCTACGGGTTCGGGTTTCCGAAGCGCTGAGACGAGAGCTGTCCGCGGTCGGTGACCGCCCTGTCGGACACCCCGGGGCCTGTCCGTCACCGACCTGCCGGACAGGCCCCGGGGTGTGCCGTCGTCTCCCGGCTCACCGGGGCGACGGCCTCCTCCCCGGCCGCACACCGTGTGCGGCGCGCCGGCCTCACGCCGCGCCGAACAACTCCGCGAGGCCGTGGTCCATGCCGAGGTGCGCCGGCTCGCTGCCCGCGGGCACGGCCTTGTAGGAGCGGGCGAGGAACAGCCGGACGTCCGAGGTCTTCAACTGGACCATGGCGATGCCCTCCTGCGCGTGGAACTCCATCACCGTGCGGTCCGGGCCGGACGGCCGCACCCGTACGTCGCCCCGCCCGGCCGGTGTCCGAAGCCCCTCGTCGAGCAGCTCCCGGGCGAACGCCCAGTCCACCGCGCAGCCGTCCAGCGAGATCTCCGGCGGGAAGAACATCCGTACCGCCAGCGGATCGGCGGGCGCATAGTGCAGCACCGCCGGCACCGCATGCGGGCCGAAGGTGGTGGCGATGAGGCGAACCTGGACGGCTTGGTCGATGACGGTGTTCATCGCGCTGCTCCCCTTACGGCGGTCGGGTCTTGGGCAATGGCTCGTCCATTAGGACGGTGTGCCCGCGCTCGCCGTGCACGCGACATGTGTGTGATGTTTCTCATGTTGTCGAGGGCTTGTCCGGCTGTCCGCGCGAGGCGGGTGCGGAGCTGTCCCTCTCCCTGACCGCCGGGTCGCGAGCGGCGCTGCCTTCGGCACCGGCCCGGCTCCCGGGAGCCCCGTCCTCCGCGGACCGGGTCCGCCGCACTCCGAGCGAGCCGTCAAGGGTGGTGCGACCGGCGCGGGCACGGCGTACGATCCGGCCGGCAGGCGCAGCGCAGGCCGCGGGTGAAGTGCCCCTGCCGCTACGGCAGTCGCTGTTCCGGAAGCTGATCCGGCGCCCCGGGGTGGCTCAGGAACTCCTCCAGGAGCCCCGGGGCCGCCGCCGCGGCGAACGCCGGGGCCTCGGTGGCCGCGAGGTCCGGGATGCGATAGCCGTCCTCGCCCGCCGCGACCGCGGCGGTGAGCGTGACCAGGCCGGCCCTGCGGGTGAACGGCGAGGTCGAGAACGTCCAGGCGGCAATGGCCTCGCGCTGGAGGGCGAGGGTGTCGCGGCTGAAGGTGCCCGAGCGGGCGACCAGATACGGGCCGTGTACGCCGTGCCCCAGACTGCGGTACGCGTCCCGGGCCAGCCACAACACGCACACCGTGGTGACCACCGCATAGATCCAGGCGCAGTGCAGCAGCACGGGGGTGAACGCCGCGCCGAGACCGGCGAGGACGGCGGTGCCGGGCAGTACCGCCCACAGCAGTCCGCGCACCCGGCGCCGGCGAAGGGCGCCACGGGGGTGCGGTGTCAGCGCCGCCGGTGACGCGCTCCCCGGGAAGGGCGACCGCAGGGCGCCGCCCGCCACCCGCAGCGCCTCCGGGCGGGGTGCCGGGGGCAGCAGCCCGCTGCGCTTGCGGTTCTCCTCACGGTTGCCCAGACCGCCCGCCACCGCGCGCACCAGCGCCCCGCCACCGGCCCGCAGCAGCAGCGGTTCGCGCAGCAACACCCCGCGCAGCCGCGCCCGTTCGATGGTGACCGAGCGGGTGGTGAACAGGCCACGGTGCACCCGCAGCGTGCGCGTGTCGGTCCACTCCAGGCAGTAGTTCCACCAGTTCTCGATGTACAGGGCGACGGCGCCGACCGAGCCGAGGGCGAGGATGACGAGCAGCGCCGCCGGGACCGTCAGCCAGAGGGCGCTTGCGCCGAACTCGGTGAACGCGCGCTGGACGAAGCCGAGTTTCCAGGCCTTGATGCCGATGCCGTCCAGGACCCGGTAGGCCGAACCGGCCACCACGAACACCCCGCCGATGACCCAGAAGGTGAGCGGCGCATACCGCAGCCAGCGCCAGCTGATCCGGGCCACCACGGGGTCGTTCGTGGCCGCCTCGGCATCCGCGTGGGCGAGCAGTTCGGCGCGCAGCCGTTCCGCCTCCGGGACCGTGAGTGCCTCCAGCGACAGTTCGCTGCGGCCGTCCCCCGAGCCCGCCGTGCCGGCCCGCAGCACGGTGACCCCCAGCAGCCGGTGCAGCGGTGACGCGGTCAGATCGACGGTGCGGATGCGGTGCAGCGGCACACTGCGCAGCCGCCGGGTCAGCAGCCCGCTGCGTATGTCGAGGGTGAGGGAGGCGTGCCCGTGGCCGCCGTCGGCAGCGCCCGCGTCCGGACTCCCGTGGAGGGCGACACGGAACTCCGTACGGGCCCAGCGGATCAGGCCGATCGTGGTGACGACGGCGAACGAGACGGCGATGGCGGCGAGTGTGACCCAGGCCCCGGTGGTGATCCGGCCTCCGGTGGCCAGCGCCGTCAGCGCCAGCGAACCGAGCGGTGCCGCCATCCATCCGCAGTGCACCAGAAGCGTGCGCGGATCCAGCCGCCGCCACTGGGCCGTTCCGGACGCGGTGATGGCAGGCGCACCCGGTATGTCACGGTCCATGCCCGGTACTTCGGGCTTTCGTGGCGCGCTCATGCGGCATCACCCGGTACGTCCTGCGCCGCCTCGCCGATCCGTCGGGACAGCTCCTCGGCGTCCGCGTCGGACAACCCCGCGATCTTGATGTCGCCCGCGGTGGAGGCGGTGGTGACGGTCACCGTCGCCAGCCCGTACCGCCGTTGCAGGGGCCCGCGCACGGTGTCCACCGTCTGCACCCGGGTCAGCGGCGCGATCCGTCGCTTCTGCCAGAACCAGCCGCCCGCCGCGTAGACCGCGCTCCCGCCCAGCTCCCAGGCGTGCACCGCATACCGCCACCGCGGCATGACCACGAGATAGCCGACGGCCGGCAGCACCAGCACGACCAGCAGCAACGGGCCCAGCCACGGCAGCGCGCCCGGGAAGAAGAGAAGCGACAGGACCGCCATGGCGAGTGCGGTGAGCAGCATCGGACCGCTGAGTGTCAGCAGCGCCTGGACGGTCCACCAGCGGCGGGCCCGCGGATCGACTCGATGGCGGGGTGGGCGCAGCAGGGGGGCGGCGTGCTCGGGCATCAGGTCACCGGTTTCCAAGTCAAGCGTATTGAGTAGCGATACGTTATAACGGTACAAGCGACTTGTAAAAGCGGGCCGGGAACCGAGCCGGAGCCGCGACAGGGGTCGCGCACTGCAGAGGGAGGTCATCCGTGCCCAAGAAGGTGGACCACGAAGCCCGGCGCCAGGAGATCTCCGAGGCGCTCTGGCGGATCGCGAGCACCCGCGGGCTGGACGGCGCGAGCCTGCGCGATGTCGCCGCGGAGGCCGGGATCTCGCTCGGCCGCCTGCAGCACTACTTCCGCACCAGGGACGAGATGCTCCTCTTCGCCCTGCGGCACATCAACCGGCTCGCCGCGGACCGGATCCGCACCCGCATCGAGGCGCTGACCGAGGAGCCGACGCCCCGTGAGGTACTGCGCGCCTGCCTGTCGGGCATGCTGCCGCTGGATGACAGGAGCCGTACCGGACTGCTGGTCGGCGCCGCCTACTTCGCCCGCGCCGTGCACGACGAGACCCTGCGCGCCGAGGCCGAGAACGGCATCCCCCAGCTCCGCGCCTTCTTCGCCGACCAGTTGCGGCTGGCCGCGGACCGTGGCGAGCTGCCGCCGGAACGCGCCACCGAGGACGAGGCGATGCTGCTGATCAGCATGGCTGACGGGCTCGCCACCTACGTCCTGCTGGGTGTGCACGACCCCGGGACCGCGCTACGGCTGCTGGATCTGCAGCTGGCGCACCTCTTCGGGGCGGGCCGCCCGGCGGACACACCGGCGCCGCCCGGCATCGGGTCCGCTGCGGCAGCCGCGTCCGGGTAGGCCAGGCGCCGCCTTCGTCCGCCGGTGGCCGCCCGGCACCGGCGGCGGAGCGGGCGTGAGCGGAACGCGCACCCGAACTGACCGGTGCCACCGCCGCGGTGGAGCGCCCCTCACCCTCGGCGCCCGCACCTCCGCCCTCACGGGCGAGCCCTATGCCTCGCGCAACAGAGCGGCGAGATCGGCCTCGACATCCAGATGTCCCGCCTCATCGCCCTGCGCGACGACCTGGTACGACCGGGTCAGAAAGGTCCGCAGCTCCCGGGTGTCGAACTGCACCACCGCCATGCCTCCGACGGCGTGGAACTCCACCACCACGGCCTCGGCGTCGTACGGCCAGATCTGCACATCGCCCGACCCGGCCGGCCCGTACAGGCCCTCCTCCAGCAGATCCCGCCCGAACGTCCACACCACCTCCGCCCCGTCCAGCGACGCGGCGGGCGGAAAGACCAAACGCACCGCGAACGGATCGGCACGGTCATAACGCAGGCTCGCCGGAATCACCTGCGACCGGGGAGCGGTCGCGATGAGACGGGCCTGAACGGCTTGTTCGATGACGCTGGACATCGCCGGCTCCCTTGCATTCGGTGCGGATCGTTGGGCCTTTGGTCACTAGGACGCGTAGGCCGTCGTGCCAGGTGCATTGGATTCCTACGTGACGTGCATCACGGGCCTTTGAATATGCGTATATGCCCTCTTTCTTGTGCGCCCGGAGTGAGTGATCGGCCGTCGGACGCTTGATGTGATGGGTCGTCAGGCGTGTCGGCGTGCGGTCGCTGCGCCGTGATCCCGACTTCACGGGCCGCCGAGGGCTCTTGTTGCCGAGGGTTCTCGTTGCCGGTTGCCGGTTGCCGATCCCGGGGAGCGGGAGCGGGGTGGGCGGTGGCGTCGGCGGCGGTGGGCGGTGGTCTGGACGGCGCGGTCGGGCTGGGCTAGCTTCCAGCCCACAACCAGAGCGGGGTGGGGCGATTGCGGCGCACGGGGCGCTTGTTGTGCGGGGACTCGGACAGGGACACGAGACGGGCACTGCGCACCCGCAGGGCTCGGCAGCGGACGGCGCTGGCCGCCGGTGCGGCGGCGTTCGCCGCGATGGCAGCCGGGCCGGCGGCCGCGGCGGGGGCGAGTTCGCTCCCGGCGGCACCGGCTTCAGCCGGCGAGCCGGTATCGGCGGCATCGCTCACCGTCCCGCACGCCGGCTGGCGGCTCAAGGACAGTGGTAGCACCGCCCGTTTCCGCGGCCTGGCGACCGTCAGCCGTACGACCGCCTGGGTCGCCGGTACGGCGGGCACCGTGCTGCGCAGCCACGACGGCGGCAAGCACTGGAGCGACATCTCCCCACCCGGTGCCGGGGCGCTGGAGTTCCGCGACATCGAGGCGCTCGACGCACGTCGCGCGGTCGTCCTCGCGATCGGCGAGGGGGAGGCCTCGCGGGTCTTCCGCACCGACGATGCCGGCGCCACCTGGACCGAAAGCTTCCGCAACACCGATCCTCGTGCCTTCTACGACTGCCTGACCTTCTTCGACCGCCGGCATGGCATCGCACTCAGCGATCCCGTCGACGGCAAGTACCGCATCCTGTCCACCACGGACGGCGGCCGCAGTTGGCGCGTACTGCCGTCGAAGGGCATGCCGCCGGCCCAGAAGGGCGAAGCCGCGTTCGCCGCCAGTGGCCAGTGCCTGGTCTCCGCCGGCGGCCGTGATGCCTGGATCGCGACCGGTGGCGCGGCCACCTCCCGCGTCCTGCACACCGCCGACCGCGGCCGCACCTGGTCGGTCACCGACACCCCCATACCGGCGGGTGACCCGGCCCGTGGCGTCTTCGCGCTCGCCGTCCGCGACCGCACCCACGCCCTCGCCGTCGGCGGCGACTACCGCCCCGACCAGCCTTCGCCGCGGGCCGCCGCGGTCAGCGATGACGCCGGCGCCACCTGGACCCCGGCCGCCGAACCCCCCAAGGCCTACCGCTCCGGCGCCGCCTGGCTCCCGCACTCCCGGCGCCTCGCCGTGGCGGTCGGCCCGTCCGGCAGCGATCTGACACTCGACGGCGGCCACACCTGGCACACCTTCGACAAGGGTTCGTACGACACCGTCGACTGCGCCCCTGACCTGGGCTGCTGGGCCGCGGGCGAGCAGGGGCGGATCGCACGGCTGGAGCCGTGACGGCGGGTCTGACGTCGAGCCTGGCGTCGGGCCTGACGGCACGGGCGACGTCGGCGGACGGCGCAGGCGCAAAGGCAGCCCGGCGCACGGTGACGGGCGGTGGAGGGGCCGAGGGAGCCTGGTGAGTCGAAGAGCGGGCTGAGGAAGGGGCCGGGCAGGCCGGGGTGGCGGACGGACGTGGTTCCGGGCCGGCTGACGGCCTGCGTCGGCCGGGTTCGCGGTTCGCGTTGAGGGGCGCGGTCCGTGTGTGGGGGGCCGCTTCACCGGACGTGGTTCTGCTTCACCGGGCCGTGGGCCGTGGGCCGTGTGGGGGTTCCGCTTCACCGGGCCGCTGTCCGCATGCGGCGGCTCTCCGCTTCACCGGGCCGCTCTCCCACCCCGGATCGCCGTCCTCACTCCATCAGGCTGCCGAGCCTTCCCTCCAGTACCACCAGCAACTCGCCCAACGCCGCGGAGAGTTCCTCCTGACGCTGATCGCCGATGCCGTCGAGCAGCGCCGCCTCGTACCGCAGCTGTTCGGGCAGCAGCCGGTCGATGATCTCGCGTCCCTCGTCGGTGAGCGAGAGATGTGCGACGCGGCGGTCCCGGCCGTCGGGGCGGCGGGCGATCAGTCCGCGCTCCTCCAGCTGCCGTACGCGTTTGGTCACCGCGGCGCCGGACGCAAAGGTCTCGCGGGCCACCCGCCCGGGGGTCAGCTCACGGTCCATCCGGCGCAAGGTGCCGAGGATGTCGAACTCGGGACGGGTGAGTCCGGCCGTCCGTAGTGGAGCATCGGCCGCCTGCTGCAGCAGTGCGGAACAGCGGTTGAGCCGCCCGATCACCGCTATCGGGCTGGTGTCCAGCCCTGGGTGCACCTGCTGCCACTGGCGCAGCACCCCCGCGACGATGTCCTCGGTCACCCGCACACTCCTCTCGGCCATGTCGTACGCCCCCAATTGTGCCTGCCGCGGTGCGGGCCGCCGCGCCGGGCGGGCGCGCGGGTCAGGCGGCCGGTACCGGTGCCGAGAGCTGCCGGACGAGCCCGGCCAGCGCGCGGTGCCCCTGCTGCTCGGCATGGGCGATCCGCTCCTCGGGAAGGGCGCGCTGCCACCACTCGCCGGCCGCCACCTCCACGGCTTCGCGGAGCTCGACCAGCCCCCCGGCCAGCCGGTCACGGGCCCAGCCGGTCTCCCGGGCACCGTCCGCACCGGGTGCGGTCCCCGCCGCGAGCAGCCGCAAGGCGCTGGCCTCCGCGGCCGCAACCCGCCCGAGGGCGACCTCGATACGGTCGGCGGCCCGCCGGTTGGTGACCAGGACGCAGCAGGCCAGCCCCACCGCCGCGCCCATCACGGTGTCGATCCAGCGGTCGGCGATCAGCGTGCCGGCCGGCAGCCGATTGCCGAATTCGGTCAGCAGCAGCGCCATCGGTGTGACGCACACCGAGCCGAGCCAGTAATTACGGGTGATGCAGGCCTCCGCGCCGAACTGGAAGGCCAGCGCCAGCGCGATCATCGCGAGCTCCCCGAGGTGCATCAGCGGCAGCAGCGCGGTGCAGAGCAGCAGACCGAGCAGATTGCCGAGGGTCCGTTGCAGCGCCCGCTGCCAGGAGAGTGTGGTGTTGGCCTGGTAGATCGAGGCCGCGGTGACCACGGCCCAATACGGGTGCCCGACGCCGACGGCCATCGATCCCCAGCCCGCCAGCACACACCCGACGGCGACCCGCGCGCCGATGGGCAACAGCGGTGACCCGGGCGCGAGCCGGGCGAGCACCGCCCGTGCCCCGCGCGGACGACCGGGCGCGGGCCGCCGCGGCTCCCGCGCCTCGTCAGCGACGCCCACCAGCTCCTCGGCCTGGGCGGCCGAGAGGACAACCCGGGGCAGCGGCCGCCCGCTACGCAGCTCACGCGCCCAGGCGCCGAGCCGCTCGGCTTCGGCCGCCGCGGACCGGGCATCGTGTCCCAGCACTGACTCGGCCCGCACCAGCAGTCGTTCGAGCCCTGCCTGCGCGGCGGCCCTCGCCGGGGTGCGCGCCGTGACCAGAAACAGTGTGTGCCAGGCGACGTTCACGGCGGCCGCAGCGGTATGGCGTGCGTGCGCCACATCGGGGGGCTCCATACCGGGGGGCTCCATGCCGGCCGGTTCCACGCCGGCGGAGCCCGGGTCCGTACGCAGCAGCGCCACCGCGGCCTCCAGCGCGCGAGCGACGGCGATCCGCTCCGGCCCCTGCGGGCGTCTCAGCGCCGGTGCCATGCAGACCAGCCAGGCGAGTCCTCCGGCGCCGAGCGCCAGCGCCATGTGCAGGGGCACCTCGCCGAGGCGCTGCGGCACGAAGAAGGCCGAGGCGGCGATGAACGTCAGGATGAGATTCCCCGGCGGGCCGATACGCGTGGCATCACAGACCATCTTGTGGACCGCGGCCATCAGCGAGGCGAACACGACGAGCAGCGCGGTCGAGGTGGTCAGCGAGGCGGCGGTCAGCGCGATGCCGAGGCCGGCGACCATTCCGAGCACCACCCACGACAGGGTGCGGGCGCGGGCGGCGTACGGCAGACCGTGCGCGTACAGGGCGCACATCGCGCCGGCCGAGGTGTACAGGATTAGATCCAGCCGGCCCACGGCGCACAACGCAAGATCGGGGATCGCCAGCGCCGCCACCGCGCTGAGTGCCGGTTTGTGCCAGATATCGACGGGCCGGCGCAGTCGCACGGTGCTCCTGATGGGCAAGGGCCTGGCGCGCACCGCGCTTCCCGGCGCGATGCGCGCGCTTTTCGCGGACGACCTGGCATGTTTCCCCATGACGAGAAGATTAGCAGGTGTTTTACTCGTGAAATTACGTGCCAAATATGCGCCGGTCGCGCCCGGGGGGCAGGGAGCCGCGCAAGGAACCGCGAACCGGGCTCCATGTAAGGAAGACGGCAACCGGGCCGTTCAAGGGAGACGGCAGTCGGAATCGGCCGTGCAAGGACGACGGCAGCCGGAACCAGGCCGTGCAGGGACGACTGCGGTCGGACCCGGCCTCGCAGCAAAGAAGGCAAAAGGGGACGGCGGAGAGGACGGGAGCGGGGCGACGCAGAGGGAGGTGGTGAGGAGGCGGAGGCGGAGGCGACGGGAGACGCGGCGGTGCGGGGTGCCGGCAGGGCCCCCAGCCAAGGGCGGCAGCGTGGGGCGGGAGGGAACTGGCAGAGGGGGCCACAATAGCCAGGTGCCAGCCGCCAAGAAGAAGACGACGACCGCGAACGCGTCACCGGAGCGCCGCCGCGAACTGCTCAACATCGCGGCGGAGGTATTCGCCGCACACGGCTACAACGCCACCACCGTCCGCCGCATCGCGGACGAGGCGGGGATGCTCGCGGGCAGCCTCTACTACCACTTCGATTCCAAGGAATCGATGCTGGACGAGATCCTGTCCAGCTTCCTGACCGAGCTGTGGGACGGCTATGACGCCGTACTCGCCGCCGGGCTCGGCCCCAGAGAGACCATCGAAGCCCTGGTCACCGAGTCCTTCCGGGAGATCGACCGGCACCGCGCGGCCGTCGCCATCTACCAGAAGGAGTCCAGGCACCTCGCCGTCCAGCCCCGCTTCGGCTATCTCGCCGACTCCCAGCAGAAGTTCGAAAAGGCCTGGCTGGGCACACTGGAACGAGGCGTGGCCGACGGAGTCTTCCGAGCCGACCTCGACATCCGGCTCACCTACCGCTTCGTCCGCGACACCGTCTGGGTCGCGGCGAGCTGGTACCGGCCGGGCGGACAGCACAGTCCCGAGGAGATCGCTCGCCAGTACCTCTCCATGGTGCTGGACGGTATCGCCGTACGCGCCTGACCCGACCCGGCAGGGGGCGCAGCCCGGGACGTACCGGTCAAGCTCCAGCGCCCTACCGGCGGCCGCTCAGCAGGAAGTGTTCCGCACGTACAGGGCCCGCGACGCCCAGGTCGTGCCGTAGCGGACGTCCTTCGTCGCACCCTTCGGCAGGCTGCCGTGGGGGTCGCGCTGATGTGGGACGACGATGGTGAAGCATGCGGTCCGCTGGCTGCACAGATTCGTCATGCGGACGTAGCGCTGGTGGCCCTTGTTGAAGTACTTCCGCACCACCACGCAGTGCGGCGCCCGGTCGGCCGCGGCCGCGGTCGAGGCGCTGGTCATTGTCAGAGAGGCGCTGCACGCCACCGCTGCCAGCGCTATGGCCATGATCTTCCGCACGTAATCTCCCCCGCTGGAAAACTTGGATTCCCCCGCGAAGCCCACGCTGGGTTCGCACGTTCATTCCCCATTGTCCATACCCGCCCAAGGAAAATCAGCCCCGGGGGCCACACGGGGACACAAGCGCGACATAAGAGCAGCCCTTTCGGAACCGTGTCGGGTGGAACCGGCCGAGCCGAACGGGGCTGGGGGGAGCCGGCCGGGCTGGGCGGAGCCGGCCAAGCCGAACCGGGACGGGCGGAACCGGCCGAGAGGCACGGACCGCGCGAGACGGGCTGAGCGGGACGGGCCGAGCGGGACCGACCGTGCCGGACGGACCGACCGTGCCGGACCGACCGAGCGGGCCGGGCGGAACCGACCGTGGCGCGAGCGGGTCGGGTCGGGCGAGACAGGCCCAGCGGGCCGGGCCGGCTGGGGTCGGAGCAGGCCGGACCGGACGGCTACCCCGCGGGGGCGCGGTGGCCGCTCCCGTTGCCGACTGCCGACCCGGCTGCCTGGTGTCGATTCTCGGCTGTCGGCTGGCGGCCTCCGATTGTCGCTGTCGGCTGCCGGCCGGATGTCACTCGCCGGCGGACGGGCGTGCCGCCACCACTCTCAGTCCCCGGTCCGCGAATTCACGGCGGGTTGCCTCCTTCGCTCCGTTGTCCGTGATGAACGTGTCGAAGACATCCGCGTCACCGACCCGGGCGAAGCAGCGCTCGC
This sequence comes from Streptomyces sp. NPDC048434, assembly GCF_043200375.1. Classification (NCBI taxonomy): domain Bacteria; kingdom Bacillati; phylum Actinomycetota; class Actinomycetes; order Kitasatosporales; family Streptomycetaceae; genus Streptomyces; species Streptomyces sp. NPDC048434. The sequence continues at coordinate 88,641 of NZ_JBICXQ010000019.1, forward strand.
CGATCTTCGATGAGTCCGCGACGACCACGGCACGCCGTGCACGCTCGGCCATGAGGCGGTTGACCCGGGCCTCCGCCTCGTCGTGCACCGTGGCCCCCATCACGGGGTCCACGCCGTTGGCGCCGATGAACGCGATATCGATGGAGATCTGTTGCAGCACCAACTCACTGAACGGGCCCACCAGTTCAAATGATCGCGAGTGTGCCACCCCGCCGGTGAGCACGATCTTGATCTGCGGCCGCACAGCCAGCTCATTGGCGATGTTGAGGGAGTTGGTGACAATCGTCAGATGCGGTTGCGGGCCGGCCTCCGCGAAATCCGGACGGGTGGCAAGCACCCGGGCGATCGCCGTGGTCGTCGTGCCACCGCTCAGCCCGACCACATCGCCCCGCTCGACCAGCTTGGCCGCGGACTGTGCCACTGCCTCCTTCTCCACTGACCGGTGAGCATGCTTGTAACGGATGGGTAGGTCGTACGCCACCGAGCTGAGCACCGCCCCGCCCCGGGTGCGGGTCAGCAACTGCTGCTCGGCCAGGGCGTCCATGTCGCGCCGCATCGTGGCGGCCGAGACCTCCAGTTCGGTCGCCGCCTCCTCGACGTCCATCCGGCCTCGGTCGCCGAGCAGCTCAAGCAGTGCGTTCATCCGTTCATGGCGCTTCATAGCGCGAGCCTAATTCGTCTCAGCGGGCCACGGTAACGCGCCGTAGGCGCCCTCGTAATTCCACCGCTGCGGACCGTCCGGACCGCCGTGACGAAGCGCCGCCGGGGCGGTGACCGCCCGCTGCTGTCTCACCCCCGGGCCGGCGCCTGGGCTACGTACTGGCCCGGAACCGTCGCCTGAGTGCCCAGCAGGTCCAGCAGTCTCGCCGCTTCCTCGGCCACCGCCTCACGGGCGGGCTTGAGGTACTTCCGGGAGTCGACGAGCGAGGGGTCGGCGCCCAGTGTGTGCCGTATCGAGTGGGTGAAGACGGAGACGAGATGAGTGGAGATGTTGATCTTCGTCATTCCGGCGGCGATGGCTCGCCGCAGCTCGTCGTCAGGCACTCCGGATGAGCCGTGCAGGACCAGCGGCACCGGCAGTGCGGTGTGCAGCGCCGCGATGAGGTCCTTGTCCAGTACGGCCGTGCGCTCGTGCATCGCATGTGAGGAACCGACGGCCACGGCGAGAGCGTCCACCCCTGTCGCGCGGACAAAGGCCAGGGCCTCGTCAGGGTCCGTGCGTACCCCTGGCGCATGGACGCCGTCCTTGCCGCCGACCTCGCCGAGTTCCGCCTCGACATAGGCGCCACGGTCATGGCACCAGGCGGTGAGTTCGGCGGTGGCGGCCACGTTCTCTTTGTACGGAAGCGCGGAGGCATCGACCATGACGGAGCCCACCCCGGCGGCGATGCCCTGATGGACCAGCTCCGCATCGGTGATGTGGTCGAGGTGCACCGCGATCGGGGCCGTGGAGCCCTCGGCGAGGGCGAGGGTGGCGCGGGTGAGGGGCAGCAGGCTGCCGTGGTAGCGGATGCAGTTCTCGCTGATCTGCAGGATCAACGGGATGTCGGTGCGCTCGGCGGCGGTGACGAGCGCCTCGGCGGTCTCCAGATGGATGACGTTGAAGGCCGCGGCACCGACCCGTGCCTCCTGCGCGGCGTCGACGATCGATGAGGTCGGAACGAGGGGCATCGGATGCTGACTCCCTTGCGTACGAGGCTGATTGAGGTGGGGGGGCGGGGTGTCTACGAGGCGGCCGGCGTTTCGAGCATCACCGAGCGGGTCAGGCCGCGGGGATTGTCCGGGTCCAGGCCGCGGGCGCGGGCCCGCTCCAGGGCCACCCGCTGGACCAGCACCAGATCGGCCAGCGGATCGCGCGCATGGCACACAAAGCGCGCACCGGTCCGCAGCACATCGGCCTCCAGGCCGTCCGGTGCCTGACCGAACAGCCAGGTCACCCGGCCGGGCGCGGCTATCGCAATCGGACCGTGGCGGTACTCCATCGCGGGGTAGGACTCGGTCCAACTCAGCGATGCCTCCCGCATCTTGAGCGCAGCCTCATTGGCCAGACCGAACGTCCAGCCCGTCCCGAGGAAGGAGAACTGCTCGGCGTCCACCCATTCCTTCTCCACCGGTGCGGCCAGCGCCTCCTGCGCATCGGTCACCGCTCGGGAGATGTCCTCACCCAGATGCGCACGCAGCAGCGTCAGTGCCGTCGTCGCGAAGCGGGTCTGCACCACCGACCTCTCATCGGCGAAAGGAAGCGCGACCGTCTCGTCGGAGACCGCGACCGCCGGCGTCTCGGGGTCCCCGATGACCGTCACCGTCGGGATCCGCCCCTTGACGGCATCGAGTACGCGCAACACCTCGGTCGTGGTGCCGGACCGGCTGATCGCGACCACCGCGTCATAGTCGCGGTCGCCGCCGAGGAACGCCTCGGAGGCGGCGAAGGGGTCCGTCACCCCCTGTCCGGCCGCCTCGCGCAGCGCCGCATACGACTGCGCCATGAACCATGAGGTGCCGCAGCCGACGACGGCCACCCGCTGTCCGGCCTTGGGCAGCGGGCCCGCGGCCGCACCGATCCGCGCGGCCTCCCGCCAGGTCTCCGGCTGACTGTGCAGCTCCTGCTCCATGTACGAGATCTCGCTCATGGCCCACCCTCCCGTGATGCGCTTGCGCTCATTGTTCTGCGTGAAACTGCAATATTTGCTTTCGTTGCAAGCGACTGTACGCAGAAAATTCGCAGGACTCCATCCCTCGAACGAGTGTCTGCTCCAGAGAGGGGAGGTTAGGTGGTGGCTGGGCAGGAGCTCGGTTGTGGTTCCGCCGGAGGTGGCCGTGGAGTGGCTGTGGCGTGGCCGCGAGGCGGCGGCAGCGCTTCGAGAATCTGTTGACAGCTGCGCGAAAGGCGCCGAATACTTGCAAGATCAGTCACTAGCTCTGTCACGCAGCTCCGTCATGCAGTAAGGCCCGCTCCGCCGTACAAAGGACTTCCCATGTCCATTGCCACGCTCTCCGCGACGCCCCCGCCGCCGTCACCCAGGACCGCACTCCGCACCGGCAGGCGGTTCGCGCTCACCGGCGCCGTCGTCGGCGTCATCTACGGCTACGACACCGGCAGCATCTCCGGTGCCCTGGTGTTCCTGAGCAAGGACTTTCATCTCACCGAGGCCGAAAAAGGCCTGGTCAACAGCATCTTGGTGTTCGGCTCCATCGTGGGCGCGCTGATCGGCGGCAAACTCGCCGACGCGCTGGGCCGCAGGGCGGCGATGCTGATCGTGGCCGGCTCGTACGCCGTATTCGTCGCGCTCTCCGCCTTCGCGCCCAACGTCGTCGTGCTGGACATCGTCCGCTTCCTGCTCGGCATCGCCATCGGCATCTCGATCGTCGCCGCCCCGCTCTATGTCGCCGAGTCGACCCCGGCACGTATCCGCGGAGCCTCCGTCGCCGCGTACCAAGTGGCCACGGTCGCGGGCATCGTCATCACATACTTCGTCAACTGGGGCCTGTCCGGCGGCGGCCACTGGCGCTGGATGCTCGGCCTCTCCGCGATCCCCGCGGCACTCGTCCTGATCCCGTTGCTCAGGCTGCCGGACACCCCGCGCTGGTACGTCCTCAAGGGGCAAACGGAACGAGCCGTCGAGGTCATGGCCATGACCGACCCGGACGTCGATCCGCGCGGGGAGGTCGCCGTCGTGGCCTCCGCGCTCGCCGAGGAGAGCGGCGGATCGGCGCGCTCCTTGTTGCGCAAGCCGTACGCCCGTGCCGCGCTCTTCGTCGTCGGCCTCGGGTTCTTCTGCCAGATCACCGGCATCAATGCCGTGACGTACTACAGCCCGCAGATCTTCGAGGAGATGGGCTTCACCGGCAACGGCCAGAACTTCCTGCTGCCGTCCTTCGTCCAGCTCGCCTCACTGGCCGCGACCGTGCTCGCCATCCTCATCATCGACCGGATCGGCCGCCGGGTGGTGCTGCTGTGCGGAATCGGCACGATGGTCGCGATGCTCGCCGTCCTGACCGCGGTCTTCGCCAGGGGCGAGCTGCACGGCGCCACGACCTGGGTGGGCTTCGCCGCCATTCTGCTGTTCACCGCCGCCTTCAACTTCGGCTTCGGATCGCTGATCTGGGTCTATGCGAGCGAGGCCTTCCCCGCCCAGCTGCGTTCGACGGGGGCCTCGGTGATGCTCACCGCCGACCTGGTCGCCAATCTCCTGATCGCCCAGTTCTTCCCCTCCCTGATGACCTGGGCGGGTGCGGCCCGGACATTCGCGGGCCTCGGCGTCCTCGCGCTGGTCGCACTGGTCTTCGCCGCCGCCACCGCGCCCGAGACCAAGGGGCGTCAGCTGGAGGAAATCCACGACTACTGGCGCAATGGGGGACGCTGGCCCGCGCCGCCCGCTCCCGTAAGCTCCGGCCCGCTCAGTGGTTCAGCGGTGCCGCCGACGACGACTTCGTAGTGCCGGGGCGGGAACGTTTGCTGAGCTGACGGACAGGTACGAGTGCTCCGCCCGCCCCTCAGGGCGGCGGGCCGGGCCGTGGCAGGAGTACTGAAGACGGCGCCCGGACTGCCGGATCGCCGGTGGTCCGGGCCGGAGGGGACGATTCCTCAGGACGGCAGCTGTTCCCGGTACTGCTCCAGAGCCGGGGCGGTCGTCGTCGCCACGAACTCCGTGATCCGGTACTCGCACACCCCGGCGAGGGTGAACGGGTCCTGGGCCACCATCCGCTCGACGGTCGCACGGTCCGGCCCTGCGGCGAGAATCACGCCCCCGTCACGCGGGACCTTACGGCCGGCGGCGATGAAATGCCCGGCGGCGTACTCCTTCCGCAGCCACTCCACATGCTCCTGAAGGACGGCGCCGACGCGTTCGAGGGGCGCGGTGTAGGTCAGTTCCAGTACGAACATAGCTGCAATATAGACGAGGCATCAGGTGGTGGGCGTCGCCTACTCCTGGAGAGGAATGCGCAGGCCAGGGGGATGGGCGACGTGCCTCTCCGGCTGCTGCGGCGATCCGCTCCGGGAACGTCCCGAGGTTCTGGAGTGCCGCGAACACAAGGGCCAGGACGTCGGGAAGATCAGGCCGTGGACAGGTCCGGGCGGCGCCGCCCGTGCCGCGTCGCGCTCTCGTACGCGTGCCCGGCCCGGAGGACGGCGAGATCCGCGCGCGGCGCACCGACAAACTGCAGTCCCACGGGCAGCCCGCCCGGAGTGAACCCCGCGGGCACCGAAAGGGCGGGTACGCCGAGTACGGAGATGAGGTAGGCGGACCGCATCCAGTCCAGATACGAGTGTGTGGGCCGGCCCGCGACCTCCCGCGGATACTCCAGCTCCGCATCGAACGGCGTCACTTGGCTGACCGGGGCGAGGAGCAGGTCGTACCGGGAGAAGAAGTCCAGTATGCCGAGGTAGAGCCGACTGCGGGTCGCGGTGGCGGTGTTGAGGTCGGCCACGCTCAGCCGGCGGCCCTGCTCGATGTTCTGGACGATGCTGGGCTTGAGGGCCTGCCGGTCGGAGTCGAGCAGGTCGCCGAGCGCTAGGTCGAAGCTGTGCGCCCGCAGCGTACGAAAGGCTTCGTCGGCCCCTGTGAGGTCCGGGCAGGCGGTGTCGACACGGCAGCCGAGCTCCTCCAGGACCCTCAACTGGGGCTCCAGTACGGCGAGTACGTCCGCGTCGGCGGGAGCGCAGCCCCCGAGATCGGGCGTCCAGGCGACACGCAGGCCGCGCACCGCGCGCTCGAGCGGCACGCGGAACGCCTCGCCGGGGGTCTCCAGACTGATCGGGCAGCGCGGATCCGGACCGGCCATCGCCGACAGCAACAGCGCGGTGTCGGCGACGGTCCGCCCCATCGGGCCGGGGACCGACAGGGTGTCCCAGAGGTTGCCGCGGGGATGCCGGGGAACGCGGCCCGGCGTCGGCCGCAGCCCGACGACATTGCAGAAGGACGCAGGGTTGCGCAGTGAGCCGCCCATGTCACTGCCGTCGGCGAGGGGTTGCAGCCCGGCGGCGAGTGCCGCGGCGGCGCCTCCGCTGCTGCCGCCCGCCGAACGTGTGATGTCGTACGGATTGCGGGTGGTGCCGAAGACCGGGTTGAAGGTGTGCGAACCGGCGGCGAACTCGGGCACGTTGGTCTTGCCGAGGCGGATGGCGCCGGCCCGCTGCAGCCTGTCGACCAGCAGGTCGTCCTCGTCGGGAATGTGGTCGGCGAAGAGCGGTGAGCCGTGTGTGGTGCGCATTCCGCGGGTGAGATGAGTGTCCTTGAACGCGATCGGGAGTCCGTGCAGAGGAGGGACGGCCGTGCCCCGGGCGAGGCGTTCGTCGGCGCGCGAGGCCGCGGCGAGCGCGCCCTCGGGGTCGAGGGTGACGAGGGCGTTGACGGCCGGATTGACCTGTTCGATGCGGTCCAGATGAGCCTGTACGACCTCGCGGGCGGAGATATCGCGGCGGCGCAACCGGGCGGCGAGGTCGATGGCATCGAGTTGGTGGAGCGCGTCGGACATGAAGACCTCTGGAGGTTTCAGGGAAGCGAGCTACCGGTGGCGGTGAACGAGGGGGCCGCTCGGGGCCCGCCCCCGCCCGCTTCGGCGGCACCGACTGCGTGGTCAGCGGGGTCCGGGTTCATGCTCTCCAAGGTACCCAGCGCCACTGACAGTGAGTCGTGAGCCGGTCCGTCCGACCGGCCGGGGCTCGATCACGGGTTCGGTAGCGTGGTCGTCACCATGGACACTCCCGGAATGATCTCCTGCGCCGACGAACTGCGGCACTGGCCGGCCGACGAAGACCAGGCGCGCGCCGTCCAGGACCGGTTGCGGCCCTACGTCCGGCTCGATGAACCCGGCCCGGAACCAGGGTTCGAGGGCACTGTCGTCGGGGTGGATGTCGCCTACGACGACACACGCGATGTCGTCGCGGCTGCCGCCGTCGCGCTGGACGCCCGTACACGCGCCGTCGTCGACGAGGCCACCGCCGTCGGGCAGATCTCCTTCCCGTACGTCCCCGGACTGCTCGCCTTCCGCGAGATTCCCACCGTGCTCGACGCGCTCGCCCGTCTCGCCCGCACCCCTGACCTCGTGGTCTGCGACGGTTACGGGCTGGCGCACCCGCGCCGTTTCGGGCTCGCCAGCCATCTGGGGGTGCTGACCGGGCTGCCCACCATCGGCGTCGCCAAGAACCCCTTCACCTTCCGGTACGAAGCTCCCGGGCCGGACCGCGGCGACACCTCTCCTCTGCTGGACGGCGCCGAGGAGGTGGGACGTGCGCTGCGTACCCAAAAGGGCGTCAAGCCGGTCTTCGTCTCCGTGGGGCACCGCATCGACCTCGAACGCGCCTGCGCGCAGACCCTCCACCTGGCAGCGCACTACCGGCTTCCCGAGACGACCCGGGCCGCGGACTCGCTGTGCCGGAGGGCGCTCGCCGGCGCCTGATCCGCGGGGCCGGGGCGACGATCCGCGCGGCCGGGGCGCGGAGCCGGGCTACTCCTGGACGACGCGGAACGTGATGCCCGCATCCTGGAGGCGGGCCGTCAGCGCGTCCCCCATGGCGACCGCGGTCGTCACCTGGCCGGCCGTCTCCGGCAGGTCGTCGAAGGCCAGGCTGAGCGCCGACTCGGCGAGCATCTTCGCCGTCTCCTCGTAGCCGGGGTCACCGCCCGAGACCTCGGTGACCAGGCGTTTGCCGCCGCCGGAGGCGACGAAGCGCACCGTGAACCAGCTGCGCGCGCGCCGCTCGGGGCTCGGCCCGTCGCCCGGCTCCAGACGCCGCGACAACCAGCGTCGCGCGGGCGGCACCTGGGCGAGCGCGCACAGGGCCCCCGCCCCCAGAGCCCCGCCGACGGCGATCGGCAGCCGCCGTACGCCTGCGTAGTGGCGATAGCGGAAGTCGGGTCCGTAGCGGTCCAGCGCGGCGGCCGAGCGGGCGATGATCTGCGGGTCGAGGGTCGGCAAGGGCACACCCCAGGTGCGCGTTTCACCGCTCCTGAGGGGCGGTCCGAACGGCGCCCGCACCGTCCGGCCGGCCGGCCGCGGTTCGGTCCGCTGCCGCTCGCGGGCGGCCCGCACCATGGCGACCGGCCGCGATGCGGCGGTCAGCGCGGAGGCCAGAGTGCCGCCGGAAAACGTCGCGTTGGTGCGTACGAAGCCGTCGATGCGTACGGGGACGCCTTCGGGGAGGAGCCCCACCGTGAAGAGGACCCCCAGGTCGTGCGGGACGGAGTCGAATCCGCCGGCGTGCACGAGGCAGGCACCGGAGGCGCGGGCCGTCGCGTCATGGCGCACGTACATCCGGTCGATGAACTCCGACTCACCGGTCAGATCGACATAGTCGGTGCCGGCCGCGGCGCAGGCGGCTACCAGCGGCTCACCGTGGATCAGATACGGGCCGACGGTCGACACCAGCACCCGGCTACCGGCGGCGAGGGCGCGCAGCGAGTCCGGATCGCCGCTGTCGGCCCGCAGCAGCGGCAGGTCGGCACAGGCCGGGTCGATTTTCGTCAGCCGGTCGCGCAGCTGCTCCAGTTTGGCGGTGCTGCGCCCGGCCAGCGCCCAGCGGCAGCCCTCGGGGGCATGTTCGGCCAGATAGGCGGCGGTGAGTGCGCCCGCGAAACCGGTCGCGCCGTAGAGGACGAGGTCGTGGGCCCGTCCGGAGGTGTCCTGCCGTCGCATCGTGCGTCCTCTCGACCGCCCACCGGGCATGGAGTCCGGACCTTAGGCAGGCGCCGTCGCCCCCGTCAACGACCGGTCACGGCCGTCGCCTTGGCCGCTCCGTGGGTGACATGGAGTGTGCCGTGCAGTCTTGACAGGGCGTCGTGGCAGGTCCAGATTCACCGATGGCATCGATGACGTAGGACGTCCAATGTCTGGACTGCCCCGAGCACCCGCCCAGCGGCTGCCCTTCGACGATGCCGCGAACCGAACCGTCCGCCGACTGCTGGAGGAGGCCGGGTAGCTGTGACGACGCGTCCCGCGGACCCCCGTGACCAACGACAGCGCTGGTGGCAGGAGGTCACCACCGGCCAGTGGAAGGCGATGTTCGCCGCCTGGATCGGCTATCTCCTCGACGGCTTCGACTTCGTCCTGATCACGCTGGTGCTGACCGAAATCGCCGACGAGTTCCATCTGAGCACCGCCACCGCCGCCTCGCTGATCTCCGGCGCCTTCATCACCCGGTGGCTGGGCGGCGCCGTACTGGGCGCGATGGGTGACCGTTACGGCCGCAAGGCCGCCATGGTCACCAGCATCCTGCTCTACTCGCTCGGTACCTTCGCCTGCGGCTTCGCCTGGGGCTACACCAGCCTGTTCGTCGCCCGGCTGGTGATCGGCCTGGGCATGGCGGGGGAGTACAGCGCCAGTGTGACGTATGTGCTGGAGAGCTGGCCCGTCCGATGGCGCAACCGCGCCTCCGGGTTCCTTATCTCCGGTTACGCGGGCGGCACCGTCCTCGCGGCCGAGCTCTACACATGGGTGGTCCCCCACGGGGGCTGGCGCTGGATGTTCTGGATCGGCGTACTGCCCGTCCTGGTCGCCCTCTGGGTGCGCAGATCGCTGCCGGAGGCCGGTGACTGGCAGCGGCAGATCGGCGCCGCCACTCCCACGGAAGAGGAACGCCCCCATCCCTTCCGGCCGTTGTTCACCGGCCGTATCCGGCCCTGGGTCAACACGGCACTGGCGGCGGCGGCCTCGGCCGCGCTGTTCTGCGTCTTCACGCCCGTCGGCGCGGGATCCGTGCCAGCGCTGTCCGTCGTCGCTGCGCTGTGCCTGACGGCATTCGCCGCGCAGCTCGGGGGCCGTCGCGGGTGGCTGCTGTACGTGGCCCTGATGGCGACGGTGTTCTGCGCCTTCCTCTACAGCTGGCCGATCCAGGCCCTGCTGCCCACCTACCTCAAGACCGACCTCGGCTACGCCCCCGGGCAGGTCGCCGACGTGATGTTCTACGCCGGCTTCGGCACCATGGCGGGCTGCTGGCTGGCGGGCTTCGTCGGTGACCGGCTCGGTACCCGGCGCGCCTATGCGTGCACCCTGCTGGCCTCCCTCGCCTTCGTCTTCCCGGTCTTCGCGGTGCAGGACAGCCTGCCGGCGCTCGGCGTGCTGGTCTTCGGGCTGCTCGCGCTCAGCCAGGGCATCTCCGGCATCCTGCCGAAGTACATCGCCGGCCACTTCCCCACCGCCACCCGCGCGGCCTCTCTGGGCTTCGTCTACAACGTCGGGGCCCTGGGCGGGGCGGTGGCACCCGTCCTCGGAGCCCGTCTGGCCGAAGGCATGTCCCTGGGACGGGCACTGGCCGTGCTCACCTTCGGGCTGACGCTCGTGGTCATCATCCTGGTGGGCGGCAATGTCCCACAGCGGCTGGGCCGGCTCGTGGACCGTCAGGCGCCCGACGACCACCTGGTGCCGGAGGCCGGGGGAGCGGGGGCGCTGCCCGCGGGGGAGGCGCCCGGCGCCGCTCCGGAGGAGGTGTCGCCGGAGCCGTCGTAGCGGTGCTTCCACCGGATGTCAGGCCGTACGGGTCCAGGGCCGGGCCATGGCGTAGCGGCCCCGGTGGCCGCTCCGAAGGACACGGGCGGTGGGCCGCCCGTCCGGCGCGGAGGCCGTTTTCTCACTCCGTACCGTCGTCCTGGCGTCCCAGCGACACCGCCCGCACCCCTGCCAGCTCGGACAGCGTCTCGATCAGCGGGTGTGCGGAAGCGGTCCCCTCCAGACGGAGCAGTACCTCGGCCGGGGCGCCTGGCTCGTCCGTGCCGGTCTCCACCTGGACGTCGGTCATCCGGAAGCCGCTGTCGGTACATATCTGCCATATCCGCCCCAGCAGTCCGTGCTCCGCGCGGTAGTTGACGCGCAGTTCGATACGGGCCAACGACGGCCGCGAGGTGATCCGGTCCGACAGCTTCGAGAAGCCGCGGACGACGAGGAAGTGCACCGCCGTCGCGCCGGCGGCCAACAGCGGCAGGCCGCCGCCGCAGGCCATGCCGATGGCGCAGGTCAGCCAGATGGTGGCGGCAGTCGTCAGGCCCCGGACCGCGTCCTTCTTGACGAAGATGAGGCCGCCGCCGATGAAGCCGATGCCCGAGACGACCTGTGCGGCGACCCGGGACGGGTCGAGCGACACGCCGTCCGTACCCAGCAGTGAACCGAAACCATGGATCGACACCTCCATGAACAGTGCGCTGCCCACCCCGACGAGCGTGTGCGTGCGCAGGCCGGCGCTCTTCTGTCTCGCCTCGCGCTCCAGGCCGATCAGTGAGGACAGGAGCAGTGCTATCGCCAGCTCGGTGAACTGGCGTAGCCCCTGACCGCTGTGGAAGTCGAACAGCGCGGTGGCGAGTTGCGGGGCAGACATGACGGCAATTGTCCCTCGGCCGGCCCGGCGCCCGGCGCTCCGCGGGCCGTTGTCAGTGGTCGCCGTTAGCGTGGAATGCGTTGGCCGGCCCGCGCGTGACGAGCGTGGCGGGACGGCACCGCGGGCGGTGTCGTACGGGGGACGGATGTGGAGGAGCGCATGGCGAAGGCGGCGGATCCGGCGGGCGTGCGGGAGCGGGTGCGCGCGTTCGCGCTCGGGCTTCCCGGGGCCGTGGAGGAGTTCCCCTGGGGCGAGAGCGTCATCAAGGTCAACAAGAAGGTCTTCGTCTTCCTCGGCGTCGACGACGGCGGCCATCCGCTCGGGGTCACGCTGAAACTGAAGGATCCCGAGGCGCATGCCCATGCGCTGACCTCGCCCGGCGCCCAGCCCGCGGGCTACGGCCTGGGCAGGTCCGGATGGGTGCGGGTCCCCCTGGCGGAGCAAGGCGCGCCGCCGGCCGAGCTGCTCTGCGACTGGGCGGAGGAGTCCTATCGCGTCATAGCCCCCAAGAAGCTCATCGCCGAGCTCGACGGGGGATAGCGGCGCAGCGGCAGCAGGCGCGCAAAGGCCCGTGACGGCGATGGCAGTTGAGCATCGTCGGCGCGGGCCTTTTCCGCAGCTGCCACTCGGCACGGGGGGGCTTGTGGAAAGTGGAACACGTTCTTAACATCACGAGTGTTACATCAGAAGTGTCACAGTGCGGAAAGGCATGGGGCGCGATGACGGAGTCAGGGAACGGCCCGCTGACCGGGGTGCGGGTGGTCGAACTCGCGGGCATCGGCCCCGGCCCGTTCGCCGCCATGCTCCTGGCCGACCTCGGCGCCGATGTCGTCCGCGTCGACCGGCCCGGCGGCCCGGGGCTGGGCATCGATCCGGCCTGCGACATCACCAACCGCAACAAACGCTCCGTGCTGGTGGACCTCAAGAGTCCCGACGGGGTGGCGCAGGTCCTCGAACTGGTCGAGCGCGCCGATGTGCTGGTCGAGGGGTACCGCCCCGGGGTGGCCGAGCGACTGGGGGTGGGCCCCGAGGAGTGCCTGGCGCGCAACCCCCGGCTGGTCTACGGCCGGATGACGGGCTGGGGGCAGCAGGGCCCGCTCGCCGGCACCGCCGGGCACGACATCGGCTATATCGCCATCACGGGTGCCCTGGGCATGATCGGCCCGCCCGACGGCCCGCCCGCCGTCCCCGCAAATCTCCTCGGTGACTACGCCGGCGGTTCCCTCTACCTCGTCATCGGCGTCCTCGCCGCCCTCCAGCACGCCCGCACCGAGGGCGGAACGGGCCAGGTCGTGGACGCCGCCATCGTCGACGGCACGGCGCATCTGACGGCGATGATCCACGGCATGCTGGCGGCCGGCGGCTGGCAGGACCGGCGCAGCGCGAATCTGCTCGACGGCGGGGCGCCCTTCTACGGCGCCTACGAGACCGCCGACGGCGGCTATATGGCGGTCGGCGCGCTGGAGAAGCGGTTCTACGGAGAATTCGTCCGGCTGCTCGGTATCGAGGAGGAGGCCCCCAGCCGCGACGACCTCGCCGCCTGGGGCGAGCTGCGCACCGCCATCGCCGCCCGCTTCCGGACCCGTACCCGCGAGGAGTGGACGGCGGTCTTCGCGGAGTCCGACGCCTGTGTGGCGCCGGTGCTCTCCCTGCGCGAGGCCCCGCAGCACCCGCATCTCGCCGCCCGCGGCACGTTCGTCGAGCACAGCGGGCTCACCCAGCCCGCGCCCGCGCCGCGCTTTTCGCGCACTCCGGGCGCGGTGCGCAGGCCTCCCGCGCAGCCCGGCGCGGACTCCGCGGAGATCGCCCGTGACTGGCAGATTCCCGGCCTCCTCGCCCCGCTCCCCGCCGACGCCCCGTCCGCCGGCCCGGGTCGTACCGAGCAGAAGGACACGGCCGGCTGATGGCACCCGCGACCACGCGCCCGTACGCGGCCGGCCCGCGTCATGCAGCCGAAGAGGCCGCCGCCTTCCTCCCGGGGAAGGCCGGCGAGCTGTGGGGCGGCCCGCTCGCCGAGGGCGCCCGGCGCGATCCCGCGGGGCCGGAGCCCGCCGAGCTGACCGAGACCGTCAAGAACCGGCTCTGAGGAGGGCCCACAGAGATGACCGCGCAGATGAAGCGCCAGATCTTCACCGAGGACCACGAGGCCTTCCGCAAGGTCGTACGGACCTTCCTCGCCAAGGAAGTGACGCCGCATTACGAGCAGTGGGAGAAGGACGGCATCGTCAGCCGGGACGCCTGGCGGGCGGCCGGCAAGCAGGGCCTGTTGGGGATGGCGGTTCCCGAGGAGTACGGCGGGGGCGGACAGCCCGACTTCCGCTACAGCGCGGTGCTGGCCGAGGAATTCACCCGGGCGGGCGCGGCCGGGCTGGCCGTGGGCCTGCACAACGACATCATCGGCCCCTATCTGACGACCCTCGGCACCGAGGAGCAGAAGCGCCGCTGGCTGCCCGGCTTCTGCAGCGGCGAGATCATCACCGCCATCGCGATGACCGAGCCCGGTGCGGGCTCCGACCTGCAGGGCATCCGCACCCACGCCGAGGACGCGGGCGACCACTGGATCCTCAACGGCTCCAAGACCTTCATCTCCAACGGCATCCTCGCCGACCTGGTCATCGTCGTGGCCAGGACGACACCGGAAGGCGGGGCGCACGGCCTGAGCCTGCTGGTCGTCGAGCGTGGCACGGCGGGCTTCGAGCGCGGCCGCAACCTCGAAAAGATCGGGCAGAAGTCCCAGGACACCGCCGAGCTGTTCTTCCACGACGTGCGCGTCCCCAAGGAAAACCTGCTCGGCGAGCTCAACGGCGCATTCGTCCATCTGATGACCCATCTCGCGCAGGAGCGGATGGGCATCGCCGTCGCCGGTATCGCCGCCGCCGAATACCTGCTGGAGATCACCAGCGAGTACGTCAAGGAGCGCGAGGCGTTCGGACGGCCGCTGGCCAAGCTCCAGCACATCCGCTTCGAGATAGCCGAGATGGCCACCGAATGCGCCGTCACCCGCGCGTTCCTCGACCGCTGTATCGCCGACCACTCCGCCGGCGAACTGGACGCGGTGCATGCCTCGATGGCCAAGTGGTGGGCGACCGAACTCCAAAAGCGCGTCGCCGACCGCTGTCTGCAACTGCATGGCGGCTACGGCTATATGGCGGAATACCGCGTGGCCAAGGCCTTCACCGACGGCCGTATCCAGACGATCTACGGAGGGACCACCGAGATCATGAAGGAGATCATCGGCCGCTCCCTGCTCGGCTGACCCCGGACCGGCCCCGGTCCCCACCCGCTGCTCCTGCCTCCACCCTCATGCGAAAGGCTTGTTGACTTGAGTACCGAAGCGTACGTATACGACGCGGTCCGCACCCCGCGCGGCCGCGGCAAGGCCACTGGCGCACTGCACGGCACCAAGCCGATCGACCTGGTCGTCGGCCTGATCCACGAAGTGCGCCGGCGCTTCCCCGGGCTCGACCCGGCCGCCATCGACGACATCGTGCTCGGTGTCGTCGGACCGGTCGGCGACCAGGGCTCCGACATCGCCCGGATCGCGGCGATCGCCGCGGGGCTGCCCGACACCGTGGCCGGTGTACAGGAGAACCGCTTCTGTGCCTCGGGCCTGGAGGCCGTCAACATGGCCGCCGCCAAGGTGCGTTCGGGCTGGGAGGACCTGGTCCTGGCGGGCGGCGTCGAATCCATGTCGCGGGTCCCGATGGCCTCCGACGGCGGCGCCTGGTTCGCCGACCCGATGACCAACTTCGACACCGGCTTCGTCCCGCAGGGCATCGGCGCCGACCTCATCGCCACGATCGAGGGCTACACCCGCCGGGATGTCGACGAATTCGCCGCGCTCTCCCAGGAGCGCGCCGCCGAGGCCTGGAAGGACGGCCGCTTCGACCGCTCCGTCGTCCCGGTGCGGGACCGCAACGGCCTGGTCGTCCTCGACCACGACGAGCACATGCGCCCCGGCACCACCGCCGACTCCCTGGCCGGTCTCAAGCCGTCCTTCGCCACCATCGGTGACGCGGGCGGCTTCGACGCGGTCGCCCTGCAGAAGTACCACTGGGTCGAGCAGATCGACCACGTCCACCACGCCGGCAACGCCTCCGGGATCGTGGACGGCGCGGCGCTCGTCGCCATCGGCTCAAAGGAGGTCGGTGAACGCTACGGCCTCACCCCGCGGGCCCGTATCCTCTCCGCGGCGGTCTCCGGCTCCGAGCCGACGATCATGCTCACCGGCCCCGCGCCCGCCAGCCGCAAGGCCCTCGCCAAGGCCGGGCTGACCATCGACGACATCGACCTGGTCGAGATCAATGAGGCCTTCGCCGCCGTCGTGCTGCGCTTCGTCAAGGACATGGGCCTGAGCCTGGACAAGGTCAATGTCAACGGCGGCGCCATCGCCCTGGGGCACCCCCTCGGCGCCACCGGCGCGATGATCCTCGGCACCCTGATCGACGAGCTGGAGCGGCAGGACAAGCGCTACGGCCTGGCCACCCTCTGTGTCGGCGGCGGTATGGGCATCGCCACCGTCGTCGAGCGCCTCTGACCCTCGTCCCACCCACCACGGAGTACGCACCATGAGTGAATCCGCTGCTTTGTCGACCATTCGCTGGGAACAGGACGAGACCGGCATCGTCACCCTGGTCCTGGACGACCCGGACCAGTCCGCCAACACCATGAACAACGCCTTCAAAACCTCCCTCACCGCGGTCGCCGACCGCCTGGAGGCCGAGAAGGACAGCATCCGCGGCATCATCTTCACCTCCGCCAAGAAGACCTTCTTCGCCGGCGGCGACCTGCGCGACCTGATCGCCGTCACCCCCGACAAGGCCCAGCAGGCTTTCGAGTCGGGCAACGGCATCAAGCGCGACCTGCGCCGTATCGAGACCCTCGGCAAGCCCGTCGTCGCTGCGGTCAACGGCGCGGCGCTGGGCGGCGGTTACGAGATCGCGCTCGCCTGCCATCACCGCGTCGCCCTCGACACCCCCGGGACCAAGATCGGTCTGCCCGAGGTCACCCTCGGCCTGCTGCCCGCCGCCGGCGGTGTCACCCGTACGGTCCGGCTGCTCGGCATCGCCGACGCACTGCTGAAGGTGCTGCTCCAGGGCACCCAGTACAACGCCACCCGCGCCAAGGACGCCGGGCTGATCCACGACGTCGCCGCCACCCCCGAGGAACTGCTCGCCAAGGCCCGTGCCTTCATCGAGGAGCACCCCGAGTCCCAGCAGCCCTGGGACGTCAAGGGCTACCGCATCCCCGGCGGCACACCCGCCCAGCCGAAGTTCGCGGCCAACCTCCCGGCGTTCCCCGCCAACCTCAAGAAGCAGCTGGCCGGCGCGCCGTACCCCGCCCCGCGCAACATCCTCGCCGCGGCGGTGGAGGGCTCCCAGGTCGACTTCGAGACCGCGCAGACCATCGAGGCGCGCTACTTCGTCGAGCTGGTGACCGGCCAGGTCTCCAAGAACATGATCCAGGCGTTCTTCTTCGACCTGCAGGCCGTCAACTCCGGCGCCAACCGGCCCAAGGACATCACGCCCCACAAGGTCGAGAAGGTCGCGGTCCTCGGCGCCGGCATGATGGGCGCGGGCATCGCCTACTCCTGTGCCAGGGCCGGGATGCAGGTCGTCCTGAAGGACATCACCGTGGAGGCGGCGCAGAAGGGCAAGGCGTACGCGGAGGGGCTGCTCGACAAGGCGCTCTCCCGGGGCCGTACGACCGAGCAGAAGCGCGATGAGCTGCTGGCGCGCATCACGCCCACCGCCGAGCCGGCCGACCTCGCGGGCTGTGACGCCGTCATCGAGGCGGTCTTCGAGGACGTCGCGCTCAAGCACAAGGTGTTCAAGGAGATCCAGCACATCGTCGGGCCCGACGCGCTGCTGTGCTCCAACACCTCCACCCTGCCCATCACGCTGCTGGCCGAAGGCGTCGAGCGCGACCAGGACTTCATCGGCCTGCACTTCTTCTCGCCGGTCGACAAGATGCCGCTGGTGGAGATCATCAAGGGGGAGCGGACCGGCGACGAGGCGCTGGCCCGGGCCTTCGACCTGGTCCGCCAGATCAAGAAGACCCCGATCGTCGTCAACGACTCGCGTGGCTTCTTCACCTCCCGCGTCATCGGCCACTTCATCAACGAAGGTGTGGCGATGATCGGCGAGGGCCTCGACCCGGTCTCCGTCGAGCAGGCCGCGGCCCAGGCCGGCTACCCGGCCAAGGTGCTGTCCCTGATGGACGAACTGACCCTCACCCTGCCGCGCAAGATCCGGGAGGAGACCAGGCGAGCGGTCGAGGAGACCGGCGGCAGCTGGCAGCCGCACCCGGCCGACGAGGTCATCGACCGGATGGTCGACGAGTTCGGCCGCCCCGGCCGCAGCGGCGGCGGCGGCTTCTACGAGTACGGCGATGACGGCAAGCGCACCGGTCTGTGGCCCGGTCTGCGCGAGCACTTCACCAAGAAGGACGTCACGATCCCGTTCCTCGACATGCAGGAGCGGATGCTCTTCTCCGAGGCGCTGGACACCGTCCGCTGCTTCGAGGAGGGCGTGCTCACCTCCGTCGCCGACGCCAACATCGGCTCCATCTTCGGCATCGGCTTCCCGGGCTGGACCGGCGGTGTGATCCAGTACATCAACGGCTACCAGGGTGGGCCGGGGCGGGAGGAACGCGTCGGCCTGCCCGGATTCGTGGCCCGCGCCCGCGAGCTGCAGGAGGCCTATGGAGACCGGTTCGCGCCGTCCGCGCTGCTGGTCGAAAAGGCCGGGAAGGGCGAGAAGTTCAGCGACTGACCGGTCATGGGGGCGGGCCCGGCCGGCCCGCCCCCGTCACCCCTGGGACATGTGGTCCCCCTGACGCGTGTCGCCCTCTTTGGCGAACGACTCCCGCAGCTCCTGCCTCATCGACCGCTGGAAGGCGGTGACCAGTGCCTGCACCACCATCGGCTGCATATGGGCCGAGAGCGACTTCATCCGTGCCATCTCCTCCTCGTCCGGCCCGCCGTCCCGGTACGGTTCCCATACCTCGTCCTTGAAGAGCCGGCTGAGCTCGCGGGCCGCCGAGCGGGTGTGCTCGATGACGACGGTGCGCGCCGCGATGATGGTCTCCAGCGCGATCGGGACGTCCAGCAGCCGGGCGCCCAGGTGCAGCAGCCCCGGGTCGACCCGGAAGACCTGCGGGTCATCGGTCCGTACGAGCACACTCATGGCCGCCAGCCGGTCCAGATCCTCCTCGGTCAGCCCCCGGCCGACCCGGCGCTCCAGCTGGTCCCGGGTGGCGTCCTCCGCCTTGTCCGGAATCCAACTCGCCACCAGCGCCCGGTGGATGGCCAGGTCCTGGGCGCTCAGATCCGGGGGCAGCTGCTCCAGATAGCGTTCGATCGCGGAGAGCGTCAGGCCCTGGTGCTGGAGCTCCTCGATGAGTGCGAGCCGCGAGAGGTGGTCGGGTCCGTAGCGGCCGACCCGGCGCGGACCGATCTCCGGAGGCGGCAGCAGGCCACGCGTGCTGTAGAAGCGGATCGTGCGGACGGTGACGCCGGCGCGGGCGGCCAGTTCGTCGACCGTCAGGTCCGTGGCGGGCTCCATCATGTTCAACAGTATTGCTGTCTCACCACTCCTGTGAAACCTTCTGAACCGTTCTGCCCCCTTCTTCGCCGCCCAGCGCCGCGGCCGGGCTCCGGGTACGGTCCGCAGTCACGCGTACATCATCGGGAGGCCGCCGTGACCACGACCCTGCGTATGCCCGGTGCGCCGGACGAACTCACCCTCCCTGCCCTGTTGTTGCGCAACGCCGAGGACCACGGAGAACTGCCGGCGCTCTCCTGGCGTGACACCGGCGCCGGCGGCTGGCACACGCTCAGCTGGGCCGAGGTGCGGCGCAGGGTCGCCGAGCTGGCCGCCGGGTACCAATCGCTCGGCGTACGGCGCGGCGAGATCGTCCTCCTGATGATGGGCAACCGCCCCGAGCACTGGCTCAGCGACCTCGCGCTGGTGCACCTCGGAGCGGTTCCGGTGACCGTGTACGGCACGGCGGCGCCCGAACAGATCGCCCATATCGTCCGGCACAGCAGGGCCCGCCTGGCCGTCCTGGAGGGTGCGCGCGAGCTCGCGCGCTGGGAGCCGCTGCTCGACGACACCACCGCCCGCCTGGACACGCTGGTGATCGTCGATGGGGAGGGCACCGGGGCGGACGGCCGACACGAGACCTTCGCGGCGCTGGCCGGGCGGGGCGCCGAGCGGTACGACCCCGCGGCCTTCGAAGAAACCTGGCGGCAGGCGG
Organism: Streptomyces sp. NPDC048434; assembly: GCF_043200375.1. Classification (NCBI taxonomy): domain Bacteria; kingdom Bacillati; phylum Actinomycetota; class Actinomycetes; order Kitasatosporales; family Streptomycetaceae; genus Streptomyces; species Streptomyces sp. NPDC048434. Next base: position 108,208 of record NZ_JBICXQ010000019.1, read on the forward strand.
ACGCGGCCGACGCGCTGACCGTCGTCTACACCTCCGGCACCACCGGCGACCCCAAGGGCGTCGTGGTCAGCCATCGCAATGTGCTGCTCAATGCGCTGGCGCTGGACGCCGTGGTGGAGCTGCCCGATCACGCTGAGCACCTCTGCTACCTCCCCCTCGCGCATATCGCCGAGCGGATGCTCGGGCTCTACCTCCCGGTCTTCCGTGCCTCGCACGTCTACCTCTGCGCGGATCCGGCCGTGGTGGCGCAGACCGCGCGTGAGCTGCATCCGGCGCAGTTCTTCGGCGTACCGCGGGTCTGGGAGAAGCTGGCGGCATCGGTGCGGGCGGTGTGCGCGCAGCTCCCCGAGGAGCGGCGGGCGGCCGTCGACGCGGCGGGCGAGCGTGCCCGCGCGTTCCTCGCGTGCCAGGAGCGCGGCGAGCGCCCGTCCGCCGCGCTGGCGGGCGCCTACGCCGAGGCCAGAGCCGAGGTGCTCGACCCGCTGCTGGCGGCGGCCGGCTTCGACCGGCTGGTGTGGGCGGCCAGTGCCGCGGCGCCGATGCCGCCGGAGGTGGTGCGGTTCTGGGCCGGTCTGGGCATCGTGGTCATGGATGCCTGGGGGCTGACCGAGACGACGGGGGTGTCCACGACGAACGGGCCGGGTGCCTTCCGGCTGGGCTCGGTCGGCCGCCCGATCGACGGTGTGGAGGTGCGGACGGCGGCGGACGGGGAGATCGAGGTCCGGGGGCGGACGGTGTGCGAGGGGTATCTGCGGGCCGACGGGTCCGTGGAGCCGGCGACCGACGCCGACGGCTGGTTTGCGACGGGCGATCTCGGCCGGGTCGACGAGGACGGCTTCCTCTGGCTGACCGATCGCAAGAAGGAAATGATCGTGACGTCGACGGGCAGGAACATCTCGCCCGCACTCGTCGAGAACGCCCTCAAGGAGCACCCGCTCATCGGTCAGGCGCTGGTGCACGGCGACGGCCACGCGTATCTCGTCGCGTTGCTGGTCCTGGACGCGGAGCTGGCTCCCGCCTGGGCGGCGCGGCACGGCATCGAGGGGACCCTGCGGGAGATTGCCGGGCATCCGGAGGTGCGCGCGGAGGCCGAGCGGGCCGTCGCGGCGGCCAACACCCACCTCAATCGGACCGAACAGGTCAAGAAGTTCTGGTTGCTGGGCGAGGAGTGGGGTCCGGAATCGGGTGAACTGACGCCTTCCTTGAAACTACGTCGTCGGGTAATTCGTGACAAATACGGACAAATCTTGGATGGCCTGTACACCCTGTGATCTTGCCCACAGACGGGGGAGCGGTCTTCAGGGAAGGTGTGCCGTCGGCCGTCCGCGCGATCCGCGGGATCGGCAATCGCTCAAGCGCCTCCCCGAAAGCGAGATGCACCACCAGTGAGCACAGAAACCGTCACCGAGACAGCCCACAGGTCACCTGACGGGGGGAGCGGCGCGCAGCAGGATGCCGGCGACGCGGGCTACAGCAAGGGCCTCAAGGGCCGGCACATCAACATGATCGCCATCGGCGGAGCCATCGGCACCGGCCTGTTCCTGGGCGCCGGTGGCCGTCTGCACTCCGCCGGACCCGCGCTGGCCATTGCCTATGCCGTCTGCGGCCTCTTCGCTTTCTTCGTCGTACGGGCCCTGGGCGAGCTGGTGCTGCACCGCCCGTCGTCGGGTTCGTTCGTCTCCTACGCCCGCGAGTTCCTGGGCGAGAAGGGCGCCTACGTCGCCGGCTGGATGTATGTCGTCAACTGGTCGACGACCGGTATCGCCGACATCACCGCGATCGCGCTCTACACCCACTACTGGAGCCTGTTCACGGATATCCCGCAGTGGGTCATGGCGATGATCGCGCTGGCGGTCGTGCTGACGGTGAACCTGATCTCGGTGAAGATCTTCGGTGAGCTGGAGTTCTGGTTCGCGATCATCAAGGTCGCGGCGCTGGTCGCCTTCATGTTCATCGGCATCTTCCTGCTGGCCACCCAGCACCCGGTCGCCGGGCACACGCCAGGGACGGACCTGCTCACCAGCCACGGCGGCCTCTTCCCGACCGGCCTGCTGCCGGTGGTGATCGTGCTCCAGGGTGTGGTCTTCGCCTACTCCGCGGTGGAGCTGGTCGGTGTGACCGCCGGTGAGACCGGCGAGCCGGAGAAGGTCGTGCCCAAGGCCGTCAACTCCATCATGTGGCGGGTGGGCGTCTTCTACGTCGGCTCGGTGGTCCTGCTGGCCATGCTGCTGCCGTGGAACAAGTACACCGGCGGCGAGAGCCCCTTCGTCACGGTGCTGTCCAACGTCGGTGTGCCGGCGGCGGGCGATGTGATGAACCTCGTGGTGCTGACCGCGGCGATGTCCAGCCTGAACTCCGGGCTCTACTCGACCGGCCGCATCCTGCGCTCCATGTCGATGGCGGGCTCCGCGCCCAGGTTCGCCGGCCTGATGAACCGCAACCAGGTGCCGTACGGCGGCATCATGCTCACCTCCGCGGTGTGTGTGCTGGGTGTCGGGCTCAACTACGTCATGCCGGGCGAGGCGTTCGAGATCGTGCTGAACATCGCGGCGCTGGGCATCATCAGCACCTGGTGCACGATCATGGTCTGCCACATGGTGTTCGTGCGGCGGTCGAAGGAGGGCCTGGTCGAGCGCCCGCGCTTCCGGCTTCCCGGCACCCCGGTCACCGATATCGCCACCATCGCCTTCCTGCTCGGTGTCATCGTGCTGATGTGGTTCGACGACGGTGTCGGCCGGCAGACCGTGATGCTGATCCCGGTCCTCGCCGTGGCGCTGGTCGCCGGCTGGTTCGCGGTCCGCGGCCGGGTCAGCCGGATCGCCCAGGAACGCGAGCTGTCGAAGTAGTCCCACAGGGGCGAACGCCTGCGGGATCAAGGGCGGTTGCGGAGGCCGGAAGGCTTCCGTGGCCGCCCTTTCGCGTCAGTGGCAGCGGCGGGCGGCGGGCGGCGGGCGGTGCGCGGCGACGGTCCGGTCTCGCCGCCCGGCCGATTGTCAGTGCCCGCCCTTACCGTGGATCCATGACTGAGAACACGGGGATCTCATGCATCGCATCGCGGATCTCATACGTCAAGGGGGACGCCACCGCGCCGCAGGGCAAGGGCGTCAAGGTGATCACGCATATCTGCAACGACCTGGGCGGCTGGGGCAAGGGCTTTGTGCTGGCGCTCTCCCGCCGCTGGCCGGAGCCGGAGGCCGCCTACCGCCGGTGGCACCGCGAGCGTGCGCGGAACGACTTCGGGCTGGGCGCGGCACAGTTCGTCCAGGTCGCCGACCGCCTCTGGGTGGCCAATGTCATCGGCCAGCGGGGGATCCGCACGGGCAGCAAGGGCGTCCCGGTGAGGTACGAAGCCATCGACGCCGGCCTGGTCCGGGTCGCGGACCGGGCCCGGGAGCTCGGGGCGTCCGTCCATATGCCGCGGATCGGCTGCGGCCTGGCGGGAGGGACGTGGTCCCGGGTGGAGCCGCTGATATCCGAGCGGCTCACCCGGCGCGGCATACCGGTGACGGTCTACGACCACTGAACTCCCCACCCGTCGACCGCAGTACGGCAGTGGCTCAGCCGCCGATCAGCGGATAGTGATCGGAGAGATTGGTGTAGGTGTAGTCCTTGCCCCAGCTGGAGACCGTCCAGGGTGCCGACTCCTCCTTGACCACGGTGTTCTGCCATCCGGCGGGCCGGGCGTGGCCGTTGCGGTGCAGGACGTAGTCCAGATCCTCGCGGGCGTCGTTCGGGTAGCGGTCCTTCGCGATGGAGTTTTCCCGGGTGTCGAAGGAGTAGGGGTGGCCCGTGCGGCTGTCGGCGGGCGCCAGGTCGGCGTTGCGCAGCAGTGCGTCGTACTCGGCGCCGTGTGAGTCGATGTTCAGATCGCCGGCGACCATCACTTCTTCGTCCGCCGGGATGTTCTTGGCGTCCAGGAAGGCGTCCATCTCCTTGAGCTGCTTGGCGCGGTCCGCGGCCGCCTCCCCCGGCTTGCAGCCCGAGTCGGTGGACTGGGTGTGGGTGCCGACCACATGCACCTTGGTGCCGTTGACGTCCAACACCGCATAGACGAAGCCCTTGTTGGAGAAGTAGTCCGAACCGCAGGCGTCCTTGTAGACGTACTGCTCCTTGCGCAGCACCGGCCATTTGCTCAGCAGCGTCACCCCGCCGTCCTCCGGGGTGACGGCGGAGTAGGCGCCGCCGGTGGCGTCCCAGCCGCTCCTGCTCCGGCCCACCACCGGGGTCTGGTGCGGATACTGCGCCGCGGCCGCGGCTTTCAGCGCCTCGGAGGAGGAATTGTCGAATGCTTCCTGGAGCACGACGACGTCATTGCCCTGGAAGAAGCCGGCGGCCGTGATCGCCTGGGCGCGGTGGTCCTGGCCCCAGTTGGGGTAGAGGTTCTTGCTCATGAGGAAGGTGTTGTAGCTGAGCACCTTCAGATGGGGGGTGGTGGCAGCCGACGCGGACGGGGCGGCAGCGGCCGCGGTGACAGCGGCGAGGGCCGTGGCGATTGCGGCGATCCGGGACGTGCGCAACGCTGAGTGCGACACTGAATCTCCCTATGGGGGTGGGGACTTGATCCGGTGACGCTCATCCAATCAGCTGGGGTTACTTCCAGGTAACCTCCTGGAGGGTGCGAGATGGACAGGCCGAAGCTCTTGCCGGTGACGCCGCGCCGGTTTTCGCGGGCGCCGCCCTGGCCGGAGCGTCCGAACGAGCCGGCCGGCGGACGCAGGGCTCGCGCTCGCGGTCATGATCGACCCTGCCGCCGAGGGTGTCGAGGCGGGCCGGGGCGGCCGGGGCGTGCGGGTGCCGGGGGAGCGGTGGTCGGCGCCGGGGCCTGCCCAGAGCCCGGCGGATCACTGCGGCGCCATGCTTCGCGGACGGAAGCGGATACCGGTCCGGACCACCCCCGTATCCGTCGACCGCCGGAGGCGCCGTATCATGATTAATGACATGAATACGGTAAAAAATGACCCAAACCCCCCGCCGGTCGGAGGCGTGCTCTGGTCGATGGTCGGGGACATCCGCATGCTGCTGACGCTGCCGCCCGCGCTGACCATGCAGGTCGCACACCCGGCCGTGGGTGCCGGTGTGGACGAGCACTCCGTGTTCCGTACGGACCCGTGGGGTCGCGGGGAGCGGTCGCTGACCTCGCTGCAGCTGTGGGTGTACGGAGGCGAGGGCGCGGCCGCGGAGGGGCGCCGGCTGCGGCAGCTGCACAGGACCATCCAGGGCACCGACGCACACGGCCGCAAATACCACGCGCTCACCCCCGCCTACTACGCCTGGGTGCATGCCACCGGCTACCCGGTCTTCCGGCACGCGCAGCACTATCTCGGCCGCCCCTTCACCGAGGCGCAGGAGCGGCAGCTGTATGCGGAGTGGCTCCAGGTCGGCCGGATCCTGGGCATCCACGACCGCGATATGCCGCAGACCGTCGAGGAGTTCTGGCCGTACTACCAGAAGGTGCTCGACAACGTACTCGAAGCGACCGTCGTGGTACAGGAGTTGGTGGCGACGGACCCGGCGCTGCCGGTCCCGGACCGCGGCCCGCGGTGGGTGCGGCTGCTCCTCCGGCTGACCTGGCCGTGGCTGTGCCCGCGGTTCGCCCGCTTCCGGCGCTTCGTCACGATCGGGCTGATGCCGCCGGAGGCCCGGCGCGCCATCGGGCTGGAGTGGACGGACGCAGAGGAGCGTCGGCTGCGCCGCTTCGGGCTGATCGTCCGCGCCGTGGTCCCAGTGCTGCCGGAGCGACTGCGCTTCTTCCCGATCGCGCGCCGGGCGCGCCGGGCGGCGCGCGGGCAGGCGGAACGAAGGCGGCCGGAGCCGGGGTGACCACCCCGGCTCCGGCCGGATCGCTTCCCGGGCACCGCGGCGGTGCCCGGCTGCCGGATCAGTGCCGGTGCACGTCGTGCGTGGCGGCCGCGATCTGCTTCCACGACTTGGGCTCGGCGACCGGCGCCTGCCCCGCGCCGAACGCCTGCCTGCCCGCGCCCGCCGCCGGCTTGGACGGCTGGAACAGCCAGGTGTCGAAGAACCCGGCCAGCTTCTTGCCGGACTTCTTCTCGGCGAACTTCACAAAGTCGGCCACCGAGGCATTGCCGTACTTGTTCTCCGTGGGCCAGGACTTGAGGATGCCGAAGAAGACCTTGTCGCCGACCTTGTTGCGGAGTGCCTGGAGGGCCAGCGCGCCACGGTCGTAGACGGCGTCGTCGAACTGGTTCTCCGCGCCCGGGTTGCCCGGCTTGACCTTCCAGAACGGGTCGTTGGCCGGGTGCTGGGCGTAGACATAGTCCGCCAGCTCCTGAGCGGTGCCCTCGCCCTCCTTCTCCGACCACAGCCACTGACTGTAGGAGGCGAAGCCCTCGTTGATCCAGATGTCCTTCCAGTCCTTGAGCGAGACGCTGTCGCCGTACCACTGGTGGGCCAGCTCATGCACCACGACGGAGACGTTCGTACCGCGGTCGAAGGCCTTCTCGCCGTAGAACGGACGGGTCTGGGTCTCCAGCGCGTAGTGAGCCGGCACGTTCGGCACATAGCCGCCCACCGCATTGAACGGGTAGGGGCCGAAGACGCTCTCCAGCCACTCGGTGGCCTCGGTGGTGCGCTCGATGCTGGCCCGCGCCGAGCCCGCGTTCGCGCCGAGGTCCTTGCTGACGGCGTTGATCACCGGCAGCCCGTTCGCGGTCTTGTCGGTGGTGATGTCGAACTTGCCGATGGCCAGCGTCGTGAGGTACGTCGCCTGCGGCTTGTCCGAACGCCAGTTGTAGCGCGTCCAGCCCAGCTCGGAGGCCTGCGAGGCCAGTACGCCGTTGCTCAGCGCCTGGGTGCCGTCCGGGACCGCCACCGAGATGTCGTAGGTCGCCTTGTCGGTGGGGTGGTCGTTGCTCGGGAACCACCACACGGCGGCGTCCGGCTCCTGCGCCACCACACCGCCGTCGGGCGTACGGGCCCAGGCGCTGAAGTTGTCGATCTTCAGCTCGGAGGGCTTGCCCGCATAGCGCACGACGACGCTGATCTGCCGGCCCTTCTCCAGCGGTGTGGCCGGAGTGACCTCCAGCTCGTGCTTGCCGGACCTGGCGAAGGAAGCCTTCTTGCCGTTGACCCGGATCTCACTGACCTTGAGGCCGAAGTCCAGGTTGAAGCGCGACAGATCCTGAGTGGTCTTGGCGAGCAGTGTCGCCGTGCCCTCCAACAGGTCCGTCTTCGGCTGGTACTTGAGGCGCAGGTCGTAGTGGGAAACGTCGTATCCGCCGTTTCCGCTCTCGGGGTAGTAGGTGTCGCCCACGCCCGGAGCGCCCGGGGTGAAGTCGGCCGCGGAGGCTGGGATCGCCAGCAGCAGGCTGAGTGCGACTGCACCCGGGACCAGGAGTCTGTGACGCACGAGTCCTCCAACTCGTAGGGGGATGGCTCTTGTCAGACCCTATGTACTGCGACGGCGCGGCGTCATGTACATGGCCTCATCTGACACATGACCGACATGAACCACCAACCGGCCCCGTCGACCGGTCGTATCGAGCCGGCGGGGCTCCTCGCCGGCGCCGTCCCCGATGTGCGCCCTCCGGTGCTGCCCTCCGCCGTGACCGTGGTTGCCGGGGTTCCGGACGGGGCTCTTACGTACGGGAGTTGAGCCGCGCTACCGTCCGCCCGTGACGAATCCTGCGCGGATCCCCCGCACCCCCTTCACCGTGCTCGTGCTGGCGGCGGTCGCCGCCCTGCTGTCCGCCCTGATCGGACCGGCCGCCGCGCAGGCGGCGCCCCGTGAGAGCAGACCCGTCTACTCCTACGACCACGCGATACGCGAATCGGTCTGGGTGGACACACGGCTCGACGGCGACGCGGACGGGAGGACCGACCGCGTCGCCGTCGACATAGTGCGGCCCGCCGAACCCGCGCAGCAGGGGCGCCGGATTCCCGTGATCATGGACGCCAGCCCGTACTACTCCTGCTGTGGACGCGGTAACGAGAGCCAGAAGAAGACCTACGACGACCACGGCCGGCCCGTCCAGTTCCCGCTCTACTACGACAACTACTTCGTGCCGCGCGGCTATGCGACGGTCCTCGTCGACCTCGCGGGCACCAACCGCTCGGACGGCTGCATCGACGTCGGCGGCCGCTCCGACATCGGATCGGCCAAGGCCGTCGTCGACTGGCTCGGCGGCAGAGGCCGCGCCTATACCGCCCGTACGGGAGGCAAACCCGTCAGCGCCGGCTGGTCCAACGGCAGTACCGGCATGATCGGCAAGAGCTGGGACGCCACCATCGCCAACGGTGTCGCGGCCACCGGCGTCAAGGGCTTGAAGACCATCGTCCCGATCGCCGGTATCTCGTCCTGGTACGACTACTACTTCGCCAAGGGGGCCCCGCTCTACGACTCGGGCCCCGAAACCCTCGCGGATCTGGTCAACAGCCCCGACGCACACAAGCGCTGTGCCGCGGTGCAGAAGAAGCTCGCCGACGGTGCGCCGCGCAACGGCGACTGGACCGGCCTGTGGACCGAGCGCGACTATGTGCGCCACGCGGACAAGGTCCGGGCCAGCGTCTTCATGGTGCACGGGATGCAGGACCTCAACGTCCGCACCCGGCACGCCGGGCAGTGGTGGGACGCGCTCGCCCGGCACGGCGTCGAACGCAAGGTCTGGCTCTCCCAGACGGGGCATGTCGACCCCTTCGACTACCGCCGCGGGGACTGGGTCACCACCCTGCACCACTGGTTCGACCACTATCTGATGGGCTACGACAACGGCATCGACGGCGCCCCGATGGCCGACATCGAGCGTTCCCCCGGCACCTGGTCCACCGACCCGCAGTGGCCCGCTCCCGGCACCCGGGCCACCACTCTGCGGCCGCGCGCCGGCACCGCACCCGGCGTCGGCGTCCTGGGTACCGCCAAGGCGCCGCCCGGCGCGACCGCTGCCTTCACCGACGACCCGAAGCTGAGCGAGGCCGACTGGGCGGCCCGGATCGATGAACCGACGCCCGCCAAGGCCGGGTTCAGCACCGCCCCGCTGCGCGCACCGCTGCGGCTGTCCGGCTCCGGCAAGGTGAGGGTGACCGCCACCCCGAGCACCTCGACCGCCCATCTCTCCGCCGTCCTGGTGGACCTCGGGCCCGACACCATCCGCAACTACGCGGCCGACGGCGAGGGCATCACCACCCTCGACAAGCGCACCTGCTGGGGCGCCGGAACCCCGGGCGACACCGGCTGCTTCAAGGAGACCGCGGCCGACCCCCAGAAGGTCGGGTACACCGTCTTCAGCCGCGGCTGGGCCGACCTCGGCAACTACGCCGACGCCCACAAGGGCCGCCCGCTCACCCCGGGCAAGCGCTACACCATCACCCTGGATCTGGCCGCGAGCGATCACGTCGTGCCCGCCGGACACCGGCTCGCGCTCATCGTGGCCGGAACCGACGCCGGCCTGATCGACCCGCCCGCGTCCACGCCGAAGCTCACCCTCGATCTGTCCCGCACCTCTGCCGAACTGCCGCTGACCGGCGGCGCCCCGGCCTTCGCGCGAGCCACCACGGGCGCGTCCCGGCATCCGGCCGGCGCCCCGCCGCTGGACGGTATCGCCCCGCCGCGTTCGATCAGCCGGATGCCGGCCGGGGGATGACCGCCCAGGGGCCGCCCACCGCGGGCGGCCCCGCCCGGCCCCCCTCACCGCCACCGCTCACCCAAGGGAGGCACCACCTCGTGATATCCCGCTCCCGCCGCCTGTCCCTAGGGGCGGTGGCCATCGGACTGACGGCCACCCTCGGCGCGACCCTGCCGGCCTCCCTCGCCCGCGCGACCGGAACCCCCGTACCCCGTACGGGATTCGAGACCAGCCACGGTGCCCGTTGGACCAGCGGGGCCGAGGAGCAGAAGTTCCTCACCACCGTCGACCGCGCATCGGCCCGTGTGCGGATGGACCGGATCGGCACCACGAAGCGGGGCCGCCCGCTCCGGCTCGTCAGGATCGGTGCCCCGGCCCCCGAGCGCCCGGCGGACGTCCGCCGTGGCAACTCCGTGCTGCTGATCTGCTCCCAGCACGGCGACGAACCCTCCGGACGCGAGGCGTGTCTGAGCACCGTCCGTAACCTCGCCTACGCCAAGGATCCGGCCACCCGGCGGTTCCTGGCGCACACCAGCGTGCTGGTCGTCCCGACCGCCAACCCCGACGGCCGGGCCGCGGACACCCGTGGCAACTCCGACGGCGTCGACATCAACCGCGATCACCTCGCCCTCAAGACCGCCGAGGCCCGCGCGATGGCCGCCGTGATCCGCGACTACCGCCCCGACACCCTCTACGACCTGCACGAATACGGTCCCACCGTGCCGTATTACATGAAGGACCTGCTGTCACTGTGGCCCCGCAACCTCAACACCGCGGACGGGGTGCACCGCGAGGCCACCGCGCTCTCCCGGGACTTCGTCGAACCCGCTGTCCACCGGGCCGGATTCACCACCGGCGTCTACGGCATCTGGACCGACCCGGAGACCGGTGACCCCGTCAAGCAGGTCGCGGGCGACGGCCAGGAGCGGATTCTGCGCAACACCGCCGGGGTGAAGGGCTCGGTCGGACTGCTCGTCGAAACCCGGGTCGACGCCCTCACCGCCGCAGAGAAGGCCGACCCCGCCCGCAACAACCGGCGCCGGGTGGACTCCCAGCTGGCCGCGCTGCACGGCGCGTTCACCTTCTTCGACCGGCACCGCCCGCACATCGAGGCGGCCACCACCGCCGCCCGGCTCGCCGGTTACACCGACCGCGGTCCGGTCTACCTCGGCGGCGCGGACAACGAACCCGCGGGCGAGGGACAGATCCTGTCCGACCCGCCCTGCGCCTACCACCTCGACGCGGCACAATTCGCGCAGGTCAAGGACGAGTTGGCGCTGCACGGAGTGCTCTGGAAGCGGGACCGGGACGGCGTCGTCGTACCGCTGCGCCAGCCGCTGCGGAAGCTCATCCCGCTGCTGTTGGACCAGCGGGCCGGTTATCACCTTACGGTCGCGACGCCCTTGAACGTCTGCCGTCATGTGGTAGGGGGTAACGGGTAAGGAAAATATGGCCCATTGAAAGGTTGACGCGTGTCGGAGACAGTCAAAGAAACCGGAGACGGGGGTGGCACGCCATCCCTGGCAGATCTTCCCGTGGATCCGCGGCTGACCGGGCCCCCGCAGACCGACCGTGTGGTCTTCGGCGTGACCGCGTTGCTCACCCTCGCCTTCATCGCCTGGGGAGCGACCTCCACCGAATCACTCAAGAACGTCTCGACATCCCTGCTGAACTGGGTGATCGACAACGGGGGCTGGGCGTTCGTGCTCTCCGCCTCCGGCTTTGTGATCTTTGCGATCTGGCTGGCCGTCAGCAAATACGGCCGGATCACGCTCGGCAAGGAGGGCGAGGAGCCCGAATTCCGCACCGTGTCATGGATCGCGATGATGTTCAGCGCGGGCATGGGTATCGGCCTGATGTTCTACGGCGTCAGTGAGCCACTGGGGCACTTCGCCACACCACCGCCGGGGACCGATCCCAAGGATGCCGCCCAGGCGATGGACACCGCGATGGCGACCACGATGTTCCACTGGACGCTGCACCCGTGGGCCATCTACGCGGTCGTGGGGCTGGCCATCGCCTACTCCTGCTTCCGGCGGGGGAGGCGGCAGACGGTAAGCGCGGTGTTCACCCCCCTGATCGGCACCCGGCGGGCGAACGGCTGGGGCGGCCAGGTCATCGACATCCTGGCCATCTTCGCCACCCTCTTCGGCTCCGCGGCCTCGCTCGGGCTCGGCGCGCTGCAGATCGGCAGCGGCCTCAAGGTGCTCGGCTGGATGGACAGCGTCAGCACCAGCCTGCTGGTCGTCATCATCACCGTGCTGACCATCGCGTTCATCCTGTCCGCGGTCTCCGGCATCGCCAAGGGCGTCCAGATGCTGTCCAACATCAATATGGTGCTGGCGGTGATCCTGGCGGCCTTCGTGTTCGTGGTCGGGCCGACCATCCTCATCCTCAACCTGGTGCCGACCTCCCTCGGCTCGTTCATCGGCGAGCTGCCGCAGCTGGCGGGCCGTACGGAGGCCAGCAGCGGCGCCGATGTCGGCAGCTGGCTGCGCAGCTGGACGGTGTTCTACTGGGCGTGGTGGATCTCCTGGACGCCCTTTGTGGGCATGTTCATCGCCCGGATCAGCCGTGGCCGCACGATCCGTCAGTTCATCGGCGGCGTGATCCTCGTACCGAGTGTGGTCAGCCTGGCGTGGTTCGCGGTCTTCGGCGGCTCGGCCATGAAGCTCCAGGACTCCAAGCAGCTCAACGGGTCGAGCACTTCCGAAGGCCAGCTCTTCGACGTGCTGCACCAGTACCCGCTCGCCACGGTCATGAGCGTTCTGGTCATGATCCTGGTCGGCATCTTCTTCGTGTCCGGCGCCGATGCCGCGTCCATCGTCATGGGAACCCTCTCGCAGAAGGGCACCTTCGAGCCGACCCGGCTTGTGGTGATCTTCTGGGGAGTGGTGACCGGCGCGGTCGCCGCGATCATGCTGCTGATCGGCGGCGGCTCGGGCGACGCCCTGACCGGACTGCAGAATCTGACGATCCTGGTCGCGGTGCCGTTCATGGTCGTGATGATCACCATGTGCTGGGCGCTGATGCGCGATCTGCGCAGCGACCCGCTGATCGTGCGCGGCCAGAAGGGCGAAGAGGCCGTCGAGATGGCCGTCATCGCGGGCCATGAACAGTACGACGGTGACTTCGAGTTTCAGATCGGGCCGGGCGGCAACGGGAACGGTGGCGACGTCGGGGACGACGCCCGCGCCGAGAGCCGGAGCGACGGCTAGGCACGACGCTTTGACGGGCTGTCCACTTGACCGGATGTGTCTGGCCGGTGAGCGGTCACGAGGTGGTCCCGAGGCGCAGGTGAGGGGCCGGCCGGACGCGGTGTCCGGCCGGCCCTTCTGGCTGCGTGCGTCGTCCGCGGTTCCGCACCGATCCGGCGCGTCCCGGCAGTGCCGCCGGCCGCCGGGGCCCGCGCCACGGCGTGCTTCGCCGCCTCCGGCCGGTGATCGTTTCGGGGTGCGGGCGCGGATTTGCCCCGGCCCGGGGGCGGTGTGCCACAGTGGGCCGTCCCGGTCGGCCGGGCGCGCGTATGCGCAGCCGCTGCCGGGCTCCCCCTGTACCCAGATGGACGGATTCCGGTCGCGCCTGCGCGTGTGTCCGGACCGTTCGCCTCCCCCTTTACTTCTCAGCGAGCGATGCAGGCAACGACTCTTCTCCCCCGGACCGCAGACCTGTTCGACCAGGGCCTGGAGCGGCAGGCCGGCGCGGCGCTGCTGCGCTTCGGTGCCGCGCGGCGGCGTCCGGCCGGCCGGATCAGCTGGTCGGGCCAGGGCGCCGCCGCCTGGCTCGACGATGCCCGCGGGCATCTGTGGTGCGTCGGCGAACCGGATCCCGCCGCCGGACTCGTGCTGCGTGCCGCGCAGGGCCGGCCCGAACAGGTGCGGGAGTTCACCGGGCCGCGCGGCACCGCCTGCCAGGTCGGGCGGCATCTGCCGGTGACCGATGTCGTGGCATGGGTCTTCCGCTGGACGATGGAGGAGCCGCCCGTACACCCCGCGGAGGAGCGGGTGGTCACCCTCGACGCGTCCCACCACGGGGAACTGCTCGGCTTCCTCAGCGAGCACAGCCCGGCCCACTCCACCGGCCCGGGGTCCTGCGACGTCAGTCTGTGGGCCGGGATCCGCGGCACGGACGGGCAGCTGGTGGCCTGCGGCGCCCTGAGCAGTCTGCGGGACAGCGGCGCTCCGCTGATGGCGTCCGTCGCGACGGACGCCCGCCAGCGCGGTCAGGGGCTCGGCGCGGCCCTGACCTCGTGGCTGACGCGGTACGCGGTACGCCACCACGGCTTCTGCACGCTGTGGCAGCTCGCGGACAACACTCCCGCCGAACGGCTCTACGACCGTCTCGGCTACCGCAACGAGGACCCCTGTGTGTCGGCGCGTATCGCCACCAACTGACCGGTGGCCTTCCGGCTCGTCCTCGTGCGGAGCCGGCGCGGCGTCGCCCGCCCGGGGAGATACCGGCGGGATGGCCGGGCGGGGACGGCGCAATGGCGAAGGGGCCTGCTCGCGGCCGGATGGCTGTGCGCAGGCCCCTCGTCGGTACCAGGTGGAGCTACTTCTTGAAGCCGTAGTCCATCAGCTTCTTCGCGTCCGCGGTGCGGTTGACCACCGAGGAGGAGGCCAGGACCGTGCCGATGACCGTCTTGCCGCCCCGGGTGGCGGCGAAGACCAGGCAGTACTTGGCCTCCGGACCCGAGCCGGTCTTGACGCCGATGGTGCCCGAGTAGCTGCCGAGCAGCGCGTTGGTGTTCTCCCACGACATGTAGCGGTAGCCACCGCTCTTCGTCGAGACCTTCTGCTTGGTCGACTTCGTCTTCACGACCGTACGGAAGGTGGAGTACTTCATCGCACTGCCGGCCAGCTTGGTCAGGTCGCGCGGCGTCGAGTAGTTCGCGCCCTTCCCGATGCCGTCGAACGAGTCGAAGTGCGTGTTCTTCAGGCCGAGGGACTTGGCGGTGGAGTTCATCTTGCCGATGAACGACTTCACGCGCGCGGCCCGGGTGGAGCCGCTGCCGAACTTGTCGGCGAGCGCGTAGGCCGCGTCGCAGCCGGACGGGAGCATCAGCCCGTACAGCAGCTGGCGGACGGTGACCTTGTCGCCGACGATCAGCTTGGCCGAGGAGGCCCAGTCGTTGTCGACGATGTAGTCGCTGTACGCCTTCTGAACCGTGACCTTGGAATCCAGGTTGAGGTTCGCCTGCGCAAGCACCACCCGAGCCGTCATGATCTTGGTGGTGGAGCCGGTGGACCGACGGGTGTCTGCGGCCTTGGTGAAGAGGCTCTTCCCCGTGCCGTTGTTCATCACGAAGCCGCCCTTGGCGACGATCGTGGGGGTCTTGAGCGTCGCGGCCTGCGCCGGAGCGATGAACGCCCCGGCCGTCAGGACGGCTCCCGCGGTGACGACAACCGCGGATGCGCGACGAATGCCCCTTTTGCCGTTTTTCAAAATATATACTCCAAATGCCCCTGCAGTGCGGCCATATGGGAATGCCGCTTGCTCATGAGACGCACGAGACAGGTGAATGGATGCGCCCCATGAGCGGCAACTTCATCTCGTCGGCCACCGATTCACAAGTGCGAGGCGGATTTCGAGCGGGCGGTGGGCGGCGTCGCGCGGACCTGCGCCGGGCGCCATGGCCGGGCGGGCGCCGCCGCAGTCACCGGCCGGGCGGTCCGTCACCCTCCCGCAGGGTCCGTACCCTCCGCAGCACCTCGTCCGCGCACCCCCACGACACGGTCACCCCCGCACCACCGTGCCCGTAGTTGTGGACGCACGGGGTGCCGCCGGGCAGCCGCTCCACCGCCAGTCGCACCGCCGGGCGGGCCGGACGCAGCCCCACCTTGTGCTCCAGGACCCGGGCCCGCGCCAGCTCCGGGAAGCGCCGCGCGCAGCGCGCCACGATCGCCTCCGCCACCGCCGGATCGGGCTCCCGCGACCAGGCGTTCTCCCGCGCCGTCCCGCCCAGCACCACGCCGTAGGGCTGCGGCAGCACATAGGCCGTCTCGGCCGAACCCGTGTCGGCGGACACAAACCACTGCTCGACACCGGGGTTCTCCACGATCACCACCTGCCCCTGGACCGGATGGACGTCCGGATCGGGGACGAGCGCACGCGCGCCCAGCCCCGAGCAGTTCACCACCACGTCAGCGGCCCGGCCGGCCTCCGCCAGCGACGTGACCTCGCGCCGCTCCACGGTCCCGCCCGCGGCCGTCAACCGCTGCTCCAGATAACGGAGATGGGCCGGCATATCGACCAGGGGAGTGCGGGCCCGCCACCCCGACGCGTACCCCTCGGGGAGTTCCTCCGCGCTCGCCCGCCGCAACCCGGGCACCGCGTCGTACCAGGCGGCCAGACCGTCGTCGGCGCCGTCGTCCGGGCCCTGCCGCCCGTCGTCCGGGCCCTGCCGCCCGCCGTCCCTCGCGTCCGTCATCGTGCCCGTCACCATCCGGGCGCCCGTCTCCTGTGGCCGCTGTGCGAGTGCCGCGAGTACCTGGAAGGACCGTACGGACCACCGCACCGCCCGCTCATGGGGCCGGATGCGGTACGGCCAGCACAGTCCGCCGGCCACCGCCGATGTCGTCCCGCCCGCCGCGTCCCGGCTCACCACCCGCACCCGGTGCCCGTCCTCCGCCAGCGCGATCGCCGACGTCAGCCCGATCACGCCACCGCCGACCACGCATACATCCACGTCACCTGTGTACATCGCCATGGCGGGACGCTAACGGGTGGGGCGGGAGCCGGCGAGGGTGCGGACCAAGGACGGGGGGTGCTCGGCCGGAAGAGCCGGAAGAGCCGGAAAACCGGAAGGCCGGAAAAGGGGAGGACGCGTGGGGAGCGGCGGCCTAGCATGGTGCGGCCGTGCCCGGACCGGGGACGGCTTCGGAGAAGTGCCGGACCGGGTGACGGTGCGGCCGACGATGGCCCGGGCGCGCCGCCAAGCGCCGTAGACGATGCAGATGTTGCCGCAGGACTCCCCTGCCACCACGAGGTTCCGGAGGGACGCCTCCGCCGGACGATGAGCGGCCACACGCGACGCACGGGGTCCGCTCCCGTGCCGTCGGCCGCGCCCGCCATCCGTACGCGCACCCGTGGCGAACTCCGCCGCTCCCGGCGGCCGCGCGCCCACTCGTGCTGGGACCACCTCTACGCCGCTCCGCTGTGGCCGCTGCACGGCGCCAACCTCGGCACCCTGCTGCGCACCTGCGACGCGGTCGGCGCCTGTCTGACCGTGCCGCGGTTCTCCTGGGTGCCCGAGGCGCTGGAGCGCGGCAACACGCTGCGCAGACCTGCCTGTGTGCACTGGACCGGTGATCCGTTGGGCTGGCTGGAGCGGCAGCGCGAACGGGGGCTGCGGGTGGTGGGCGTGGAACTCGCCGAGGAGGCGGTACGGCTGGCGGATCTGCCGGCGGCGCGGGAGCCGACGGTGATGGTCCTGGGGCATGAGCAGCACGGGATTCCGCCCGAGGCACTGGACCTGCTGGACGAGGTGGTGGAGATCCCGATGGTCGGGACCGGCGCCAGCCTGAATGTGTCGGTGGCGGGGTCGCTGGTGCTGTACCGGCTTGCGGGGCTGCTGTGAGCGGGTGGCGGGCGGCGGGTGCGTACGGGACGGAGCCATCTCCGCGCCGGGCGTTCGTGATCTTGAGGTAACCCCGCGGCAGTGGTGTGGACAAGCCCCGACCTTAGGCTGGTAGCAGCACCGTCGGCCGATGTCGCCCCTCGGATCCCGTTTTCCACCGTCCGTACGCGTCGTCTGAGGAGTCCCATGCTCCGCGCGCAGCGCGCCGTGCCCGCCTGGCTGGCCCACCCCTTCCGCTGGCAGCGGCTGCCCGTGCCCTGGGCGGCGGTGGCCCGCGGTGCGCTGTGCGCGGGACCGCTGCTCGGCGCGGGCATCGCGACCGGCCACCCGGCGCCCGGCGTCCTGACCGGTCTCGGCTCCATGCTGGCGGGCGTCAACGACCGACCCGGCACCCGGCGCACCGGCATCGTCCATATCGGTCTGCCCGCTCTCGCCTCGGCGTTCGGCATGCTGATCGGTGCCTCGCTGCAGACGGCCGATGCGGGCTGGTGGATCGTTCCGGCGCTGTTCGCCGTCGGCTTCGTCTCCGGCGCGGGCAGCGTGGCCGGGCCGGTGCGCTCCAACGCCGGGATGCAGATGCTGGCCACCACCATCCTGGGTGCCGGGATGCCGCTGCCCGGGGCGCCCTGGGCGAAGGCCCTCCTCGTCCTCGCCGGCTTCCTGTGGCTGCTCCTGCTGCGGCTCGTACTGCGCTCGCCTCGCCCCGCGGGCGGTGCGCTCAGCGGCGAGCGGGCGGCGGTCGCCACGGTCTTCGAGGCGCTCGCCGATGCCCTGGGCGCGGCCGGCGGATCCGGTGCCGAGCCCGCCAGGCGCCGGCTCACCGCCGCGCTGGACCGCGCCGACGAGGCCCTGCGGCTGCGCCGGCTCACCAGCGGGCTGCTGCGCCGTCCCGCCCGTACGGAAGAACTCCTGCTCACCGAGCGGTTCGCCGCGGCCACCGCGCTGTGCGAGGCCAGCGTCGCGCTGCTGTGGGAGGCCCGCCCGCTGCCGTCCCGGGTGGCGGAGAGCCCCCGCCGGTTCGCCGATGCCTTGCGCACCGGGCGGTCCCCGGGCCGGTTGTCCGCCCCGGAGACCAGTACGGCCGCGCGCGGCGCCTTCGACCAGGCGTTGCTGGACGCCGCGGTCGCGTTCGCCCGCCGGGAGCCGCTGTCCCCGGCACCGGGACAGCCGGCACCGGACCCCGCCGTCCGTCCCGCCTGGGTGACCGTTTCCGGGTCCGTGCTCCGCTGGACGCTGGCTGCCGTCGGGGGGCGGACTCGGCGCGGGCGCAGCCTGTTCGGTCCCGCCGGGCGGGACTACGGCCTGCGGGTCGCCGTCTGCATCGCCGCGAGCGCCGCCGTGGCCCTGCTGCTGCGCCCCGAGCACTGGTACTGGCTGCCGGCGACCACCACCTTCCTCGTCAAGCCGGACCTGGGCCCGCTCTTCTCCCGTACGGTCAACCGCTTCGCCGGGACCGTCGCCGGTGTGCTGCTCTTCGCCGGGGCGGGGCTGGTGCTGACCGGTTCGTGGTGGCCCGCGCTGGTGGCGGGCGCGGGCGGCGCGCTGCTGCCGTTCGCCACCCGGCACTTCGCGCTCCAGACCGTGGCGATCACCCTCATGGTGCTGTCGTTCGTCTACGCCAGCGGCGCCACGGAGGCCGCCGCCGAGCGGGTCGTCGACACCTCCATCGCCTGCGGCATCGTGCTGATCGTCGGGCATCTGCCACGGCTCGCCGACCCACGCCGCCGGGTCGGCCATCGCGTCACCTCGGCGCTGGGCAGCACCGAGGAGTTCCTCCGGCACGTCCTGGAGGCGGAACCGGGCGCGGACCCCACCCGGCGGCTGGCGCTGCGCCGCACCGCCTACCGGGCGCTGGGGGAGGCCAGGGCGGCAGCGGAGACCGCCGGGGCCGAACTCCTCGCCGCCCGGGACCGCAACCCCGACTGGCTGACCGTCGTCACCGCGGCCGAACGCATCGTGGACGCCGCGACCGCCTGCGCGGTACGCCTGGACCACGGCGCCCACCGCCCGAGCGTGGCCGAGGCCGAACGGCTGTGCCAGGCGCTGTCCGCGATGGCCGACGCCCTGGAGGACCCGCGCCGCGAGCCCGCCGCCGGACTGCAGGGCCCCGATCTGCGCCCGGTTCCGGACTGCGCCACGCTCACGGACGTGGCGGCGGAACTGGAGCGCATACGCGGCTATGCGGGCGCGTCCTGAACCGGAGGTGCGCCTTGAACCCGAGGTGCGCCGCGCCCGCGGGGCGCCGGGGGCGCGGCGTCAAGGACATGCGGGCAGGGTGACCGAGCCGTGGACCTCGTCCACGCAATGCGGCAGCGGGCAGCCGACGGCACCGCCGGCTGCCCGCACCCACTCCGTTCCGGCGGCGGCGGGCGCCCGGCCCGCTGCCGCCGCATCCGTCAGCGGCCGCCGCGCTCCTTGCCCAGAAGCCCGGCCCGCCGCAGGGCATCCGCCATCGCGTCGTTGGCCGGCCCGGCGTCGCGGCTGCCCCGGCGGTCACCGGCGCGCTGCCCGCCGCCGCCCTGCCGCTGCCGCGGCGCGCCGCTCCGGCCGCCCTCACGCGGTCCCCGGCCACCGCCCGAGCCTCCCGAGCCGCCCCGGCGCTCGCCGCCGCCCGTCGCCGCAGCGCCCTTGCCGTGCTCGTCGTCCAGCCGCAGCGTCAGCGAGATCCGCTTCCGCGGAATGTCGACATCGAGCACCTTGACCCGCACGATGTCGCCCGGCTTCACCACATCCCGCGGGTCCTTGACGAAGGTCTTCGACATCGCGGAGACATGCACCAGACCGTCCTGATGGACGCCCACGTCCACGAACGCCCCGAAGGCGGCGACATTGGTCACCACGCCCTCCAGGAGCATCCCCGGCTGCAGATCGCCGATCTTCTCCACGCCCTCCTTGAAGGTCGCGGTCTTGAAGACCGGACGCGGGTCGCGGCCCGGCTTCTCCAGCTCCTGCAGGATGTCGCTCACCGTCGGCAGACCGAACGAGTCGTCGACGAAGTCCGCGGCCTGCAGCGTGCGCAGCACCGTCGTGTTGCCGAGCAGCGAACCGACCTCGGTGTCCGCCGACTTCACCATCCGGCGCACCACGGGGTACGCCTCCGGGTGCACGCTGGAGGCGTCCAGCGGGTCGTCGCCGCCCCGGATCCGCAGGAAGCCCGCGCACTGCTCGTACGCCTTCGGGCCGAGCCGCGCCACGTCCTTGAGGGCCTTACGGGAGCGGAACGGCCCGTTGCTGTCCCGGTGCGTCACGATGTTCTCCGCGAGGCCGGAGCCGATGCCCGACACCCGCGAAAGCAGCGGCGCGGAGGCGGTGTTGACGTCCACGCCGACGCCGTTCACACAGTCCTCGACCACCGCGTCCAGCGAGCGCGACAGCTTCACCTCGGACAGATCGTGCTGGTACTGCCCGACGCCGATCGACTTCGGGTCGATCTTGACCAGCTCGGCCAGCGGGTCCTGCAGCCGGCGGGCGATGGACACCGCGCCCCGCAGCGACACATCCAGCTCGGGCAGCTCCTGCGAGGCGAACGCGGAGGCGGAGTACACCGAGGCGCCGGCCTCGGACACCATCACCTTTGTGAGCTTCAGCTCCGGCTGGGCGGCGATCAGATCGGTCGCCAGCTTGTCGGTCTCGCGGGAGGCGGTGCCGTTGCCGATCGCGATCAGCTCGACATCGTGTTCGCGGGCCAGCTTCGCCAGCGTGGCCAGCGAGGCGTCCCACTTCTGCTGCGGTACATGGGGGTAGATGGTCTCCGTGGCGGCCACCTTGCCGGTCGCGTCCACGACGGCGACCTTCACGCCCGTACGGAAACCGGGGTCCAGGCCCATCGTGGCGCGCGTACCGGCGGGCGCCGCCAGCAGCAGATCGCGCAGATTCGACGCGAAGACCCGCACCGCCTCGTCCTCGGCGGCCTGCCGCAGCCGCAGCCGCAGATCGATCCCCAGGTGCACCTGGACGCGCGTGCGCCAGGCCCAACGGACCGTGTCCTGCAGCCACTTGTCACCCGGACGGCCCCGGTCCGTGATCCCGAAGCGGTGCGCGATGGACCGCTCGTACGCGCTGGGGCCCTCGGCGGCGGCCGACGGGTCCTCCGGCTCCAGGGCGAGATCGAGGACCTCCTCCTTCTCGCCGCGGAACATCGCCAGCACCCGGTGCGAGGGCAGCTCGGTGAACGGCTCGGTGAAGTCGAAGTAGTCGGCGAACTTCGCGCCGGCCTCCTCCTTGCCCTCGCGCACCTTCGCCGCGACCCGCCCGCGCGACCACATGCGTTCGCGCAGCTCGCCGATCAGATCCGCGTCCTCGCCGAACCGCTCGGTCAGGATGGCCCGCGCGCCCTCCAGGGCGGCGGCCGGATCGGCGACGCCCTTGTCGGCGTCCACGAACGCCGCGGCGGCCGTGGACGGCTCCACCGAAGGGTCGCTCAACAGCCCGTCGGCGAGCGGCTCCAGGCCCGCCTCCCGCGCGATCTGGGCCTTGGTGCGCCGCTTGGGCTTGAACGGGAGGTAGATGTCCTCCAGCCGCGCCTTGGAGTCGGCACCGCGGATCTGCGCCTCCAGGGCGGCGTCCAGCTTGCCCTGGGACCGTACGGACTCCAGGATCGCGGTCCGCCGCTCCTCCAGCTCCCGCAGATAGCGCAGCCGCTCCTCCAGCGAGCGCAGCTGCGCATCGTCGAGCGTCTCGGTGGCTTCCTTGCGGTAGCGCGCGATGAACGGGACCGTCGAGCCACCGTCGAGCAGTTCGACCGCGGCCTTCACCTGCCGCTCCTTGACGCCGAGCTCCCCGGCGATCCTCGCTTCGATGGACCCGAGGGTCCCGATGGGCTCAGTGGATGCCGTCACGTTGATCCTGACCCGCCTTCCAGCGCTTGCTTGAGCCTGCATTGTGCCGGTTGGCGGGCCGGACTGTCGCACCGCCCAGCCGTCACGGGGTGTCCGCGAAGTCCCCGCGTCCGCGCGCGGGCCGGGAGGGGCGTCGCGGCCCCCGGCTCCGGGGCGGGAGAAGGCGCCTCCGCACCCCGGGGGCCCGAGGGCTTTCCCGCGCTACGGACGGGCCTTACTTGCCGAACAGCGCCGCGGGGAACGCCCCGGCGTTCATGGCGGCGGTGGTGAAGCCGGTCGCCAGCTCGGTGAGCCGGGCCACGCCCTCGGCGCCCAGGTGCTCGTACGGCGCCCGGTCCAGCCGGTCCGTCGTACGCTCCAGATCCTTGCGCAGCTGGACACCGGCCTCGGTCAACTCGCTCTCGGCGTCCAGGAGGCCACGGGTCCGCAGCCGCTCCTGAGCCGCGCCCCAGTGCTCCTCCGTCCAGCCCCGGGTCGCCATGATGCCCTGGTAGCTCATCCCGCGGCCGCTGGCGGTGTGGCTGACCAGCGCTTCCAGCCCGTCCAGTTCGGCGTCGAGCAGCGCCAGCAGGTGGCCGTCGCCGCGGTGTTCGCGCAGCAGGGTCGCGGCGTGCCAGTAGGCCAGGTGCGGGGCGTCCGGCACCGGCAGGTCGGCGTGCGCGGCGTACAGCGGCCGGGCCTGGCGGGTGCAGCCCTCGGTGGCGCGCAGCGCCAGCCGCGCCGCCTCCGCCATCTCCGGCGACTCGACGGCCTCCGGCCCGAGCAGCCGCCGCAGCGTCGCGTCCACGGCGCGCAGCCGGGCGTCCAGCACGGCCTGCGGCGTGGTGACCGTCCAGACCTGCGGGACGTGCTGGGTGATCAGTTCGTGATTGAAGTTGTAGAAGGTGGCCGTGATGGTGCCGGGGCCCACCGCACCCATGGCAGCGCCCCGGCAGGCGAAGTAACCGGCGCTGCGGTTCTCGATGCCGGCCCTGGCCATCTCCGCGGAGAGCTCCGGCGCGAAGTAGTGCGTCGAGTGGAACGGGTTGACGACGTTGTGGCAGGTACGGCCCGCCTGCTCGGACAGTGCGCTGGAAGAGGTCATACCAGGCAGGTTACCGACCCGTCGGTATGGAGGTGATTGCAGGGCACCGGACGACTGCCGGACCCCGGCTGCCGACCCCGCGATGGCAGGAAAGGTGGGAGATCCGTCGTTGCCGCCCTCGCCGCCGCTGCCCAGGATGGAGGACATGGAACAGCGCGAGGTACTCGTCGTTCTCTTCGACGGGGTGCAGGCTCTCGACGTCTCCGGGCCGGTCGAGGTCTTCCACGGGGCGGCCCAGGGAGTCCCGGGCGCCTACCGGATCCGCACCGCCGCCCTGGAGGGCGCCCCGGTCCGCACCACCAGCGGGCTGACCCTCGTCCCCGACAGCACCCTCGCCGCCGCCGGGGCGCCGCACACGCTGCTGGTGCCCGGCGGCCAGGGAACCCGTGACCCCGACCCCCGGCTGATCGACTGGCTGCGCGGCAACGCCCACCGCGCCCGGCGGAAGGTCTCGGTGTGCAGCGGCGCGCTGCTGCTGGCCGAGGCCGGTCTGCTGGACGGCCGCCGCGCGACGACCCACTGGATGCTCTGCGACACGCTCGCCGAACGGTTCCCCGCGGTGCATGTCGAACCCGAGCCGATCTACGTACGGGACGGCGATCTGGCCACCTCCGCGGGCGTGACGGCCGGGATCGACCTCGCGCTGGCCCTGGTGGAGGAGGATTTCGGCCGGGACCTCGCGCTGGCCATCGCCCGGCACCTGGTCGTGTTTCTGCGGCGGCCGGGCAACCAGACCCAGTTCAGCGCCCAGCTCGCCGTGCAGACCGCCCAGCGCAGACCGCTGCGCGACGTGCAGCAGTGGATCACCGAGAATCCGGCGGCTGACCTGTCCGTCGACGCCCTCGCGGAGCGCGCACGTCTCTCCCCGCGGCACTTCGCCCGTGCGTTCCGCGACGAGGTGGGCATGACACCGGGGCGCTATGTCGACCGGGTGCGGCTGGAGGCGGCCCGCCGGCATCTGGAGGACACCGTCGACGGCATCGAGCAGGTGTCGCGGCGCTGTGGCTACGGCACCCCCGAGGCGATGCGCCGCGCCTTCCTCCGTGTCCTGGGCGCCTCCCCGGCCGAATACCGCCGCCGCTTCCGGACCGCCGGCCCCCCCCGTGCCCTCGGCCTGAACCCCGCCGACCGCAACGACACCGGGCCGGCGCCACCTCTACCGACAGGAACCCCATGCAGCTCGCGATCCTTCTCTACGACCGCTTCACCACGCTGGACGCCATCGGTCCCTACGAAACCCTCAGCCGGCTGCCGGGGGCGGAGACGGTGTTCGTCGGCGAGCGCACCGGCCCGTACCGCAATGAGCTCGGTTCGCTCGGGCTGGTCGCTGACGCCGCGCTGGAGGAGGTCACCGCACCGGACATCCTCGTCGTGCCCGGCGGCCCGGGGCAGCGGGCGCACATGGCGGACGGACCGGTGCACGAGTGGATCCGGGCCGTGGACGCAGGCACCACCTGGACCACTTCGGTGTGCACCGGATCGCTGATCCTGGGCGCCGCCGGCCTCCTCAAGGGGCGCCGGGCGACCTCCCACTGGCTCGCGCTGGACCAGCTCCTGGCGCTGGGGGCCGAGCCGACCGGGGAGCGGGTGGTCGTCGACGGCAAGTACGTCACGGCGGCCGGCGTCTCGTCCGGCATCGACATGGGGCTGACGCTGGCCGGCCGGATCGCCGGGGACACCGTGGCCCAGGCGATCCAGCTGGGCATCGAATACGACCCGCAGCCGCCCTATGACGCGGGCTCCCCGGACAAGGCGCCGGCCGAGGTCACCGCGATGCTGCGGGAGCGCAGCCGGTTCCTGCTGGCCGGGGAGGAGTGAGCGGCCGTCCCACGGGAGCCGCGCAGGCCTGACCCGGCGGGGCCCGTGCAAGACCCGCCCCGCTGTCAGCCCGTGGGCCAGGTGAAGCGCGGCGCCCTGCGCTCCAGGAAGGCGGCGGCACCCTCCGCGATGTCGCCGCTCGCCCGCGCCTGCGCGGCCCAGTAAGCGCCGCGCTCCTCGGCCTCGGCCGGCGGTACGTCCCACGTCCCGTCGGCCAGCTCCTTCGCCGCGGTCTGCGTCAGCAGTGACCGGCTCGCCAGTACGGCCGAGAACTCCGCCACCCGCTTGCCCAGCTCGCCCTCGGCCAGCACCTCGTCGACGAGGCCCGTACGCAGCGCCCGCGCACAGTCGATCAACTCACCGGAGAACAACAGGTACTTGGCGGTGGACAACCCGGCCAGCCGGACCAGCCGCCGGGTGGCGGCCGCCGGATAGGCGACCGCCAGCTTGGCCGGCGTCACCCCGAACAGCGCGCCCTCCTCCGCGAACCGCAGATCGCAGGCGGCCGCCAGCTGGGTGCCGCCGCCCACGCAGTAGCCGCGTATGGCCGCCAGCGTCGGTCCGGGGAACGCCGCCAGCGCCTCCTCGGCCGCTGCCGCCAGACCCTGTGACGCACCCGCCGGATCCCGCAGCGATCCGATGTCGGCGCCCGCGCAGAACGTCCCGCCCTCGCCGGTGAGCACCAGCGACCGGACGGAACGGTCCGCCGCCAGCCGCTCCAGCAGCGGCGGCAGATCCCGCCACATCTGGACGGTCATCGCATTCCGCTTGCCGGTATTGCTGATGGTGACGGTCGCTGTGCCGTCGCTGACATGCGTCTTCAGACCGGGTTCCATGCTCCGGATATTAGAGCGACCGCCGCGGACCGGGCCCGATACGATCGGCGGCCTGATGTCAGCAACTCTTGTCGCCAAAGACCTCGCCGCCGGCCACGGCGAGCGCGTCCTGTTCTCCGGCCTCGATCTGGTCGTCGCCCCCGGCGATGTGGTCGGCCTCGTCGGCGCCAACGGCGCCGGCAAGTCCACGCTGCTGCGCCTGCTGGCCGGCCTGGACACCCCGGAGGACGGCAAACTCTCGCTCAGCCCGCCCACCGCCACGGTCGGCCACCTCCCCCAGGAACCCGACCGCCGCCCGGGAGAGACCGTACGGGCCTTCTTCGCCCGCCGTACGGGCGTGACCGACGCCCAGCTCGCCCTGGACACGGCCACCCAGGCGCTGGTCGACGAGCGGCCCGGCGCGGACGACGCCTATGCCACGGCGCTGGAGCGCTGGCTCGCGCTGGGCGCGGCCGACCTGGACGAGCGCGCCGAGGAGACCGCCGAGCAGCTCGGCCTGGCCATCGGCCTCGACCAGCCGATGACGACGCTCTCCGGCGGCCAGGCCGCCCGTGCCTCGCTCGCCTCCCTGCTGCTCTCCCGTTACGACATCTTCCTGCTGGACGAGCCGACCAACGACCTCGACCTGGACGGTCTGCAACGCCTGGAGTCCTTCGTCTCGGGACTGCGCGCCGGCACCGTCCTGGTCAGCCACGACCGCGAGTTCCTGACCCGCACGGTCACCCGCGTCGTCGAACTCGACCTCGCCCAGCAGCAGGTCAACACCTACGGCGGTGGCTACACCTCCTACCTGGAGGAGCGCGAACGGGCCCGGCGTCATGCGCGTGAGCAGTACGAGGAGTTCGCCGACACCAAGTCCGCCCTGGAGACCCGGGCGCACACCCAGCGCAACTGGATGGAGAAGGGCGTCAAGAACGCCCGCCGCAAGGCTCCCGACAACGACAAGATCAGCCGCAAGGGCCGGGTGGAGGCCACCGAGAAGCAGGCCGCCAAGGCCAAGCAGACCCAGCGTCTGATCGAGCGGCTCGATGTCGTCGAGGAACCGCGCAAGGAGTGGGAGCTGCGGATGGAGATCGCCGCCGCGCCCCGCGCCGGCGCGGTCGTGGCCACCCTCCGCGGCGCCGGCGTCCGGCGCGGCGACTTCCGCTTCGGCCCGGTGGACCTGCAGATCGACTGGGCGGACCGGGTCGCCATCACGGGCCCCAACGGCTCCGGCAAGTCGACCCTGCTCGCCGCCCTCCTCGGCCGGCTCCCGCTGGACACGGGGCACGCCGTCCTGGGCCCCGGCGTGGTGGTCGGCGAGATCGACCAGGCGCGCGGCCGGCTCTTCGGCGCACACGGCCTGGGCGACCAGCCGCTGATGGATGCCTTCCGGGCCTGTGTCCCCGATCTGCCGCCGGCCGATGTCCGCACCCTGCTGGCGAAGTTCGGGCTCAAGGCGGCGCATGTGCTGCGCCCCGCGCGCACCCTGTCACCGGGGGAGCGGACCCGTGCCGCGCTGGCTCTCCTCCAGGGCCGCGGGGTCAATCTCCTCGTCCTGGACGAGCCGACCAACCACCTCGATCTGCCGGCCATCGAACAGCTGGAGTCCGCGCTCGCCTCGTACCCGGGCACCCTGCTGCTGGTCACGCACGACCGCCGGATGCTCGAAGCGGTGCACACCACCCGCCGTATCGAGGTCGACAGTGGACGGATCACCGACCGGGCGCTGTGAGCCAGGGCGGGCGCGTCGCCCGGGATCAGGGGGTACGCGGACGGACCACCGCCCCGACCCCGTGCACACACCGGATCCGGGGGCCCGCGGCACCCGTGATGATCATCGATTTGGTCCTGGGGCGGCCGCCCCGTAGTGTGGTGTTCACCGACGCGGGGTGGAGCAGCTCGGTAGCTCGCTGGGCTCATAACCCAGAGGTCGCAGGTTCAAATCCTGTCCCCGCTACTGAAACAGCGCAGCAGGCCCGGTGCCCAGGCACCGGGCCTGCTGCGCTGTGCACCCCCGGGGACACCGCCGCGAGGCGCGGGGACCGCAGGAGGCCACCCCGGGGAAGTCCGCGAACAACCCTCAAAAGGAACAGGACCGGTCGACGGGCCGCTCGAATCACTCGCCATCGGCCATAAGGCGTCGATAAGCGCTTACTTGCGTTCAGCTGGCCGGTCCGGACCAACGGATTCTCAACACTCTTCCTGTGAGGATGCCTTCCGGACCCCCTGCAGAACCCCCCGAAGAGCTGGCCTCCCCGCTCGCGTACGAAGGTGTCTGGCGGTTCACCGCCCCGGCACTGGAGGCTTCGGTGCCGCAGGCACGTCACGCGGTCCGGGATCTGCTCGACGAACAGCGTGTGCCCGTGGCCGCCGAGATCATGGACGGCCTGTTGCTCATCGTCTCCGAACTCGTCACCAACGCCGTCCGGCACGCCGCCCTGCTCTCGCCCCAGATCGCCGTCCAGGTCACCATCGGGGCGAACTGGCTACGGGTCGCGGTCGAGGACAACCACCCCTACCGCCCCAAGGCACTGGAGGCGGAACAGGGTGATGTCGGCGGCCGCGGCCTGTGGCTCGTCAAGACGCTCACCGCGGAGGCGGGCGGCAAGTGCGACGTCGAGAACACGAGGAACGGCGGCAAGGCCATCTGGGCCGAGCTGCCGCTCATCCCGCTCGCTACCAGCCCGCCGACCCTCCGGTGAGCTCGCGCACCGCCGGACGCGCCGCGTCCAGCACGGTCATGAACCATGCGGAGAACGGCGCCTCCGCATGCCGCTCGGCCAGCTCCTCCGGCGTCACGAACGCGATCTCGCCGATCTCCTCGGGGTCGGGCGCCGGCTCGGCCCGCACCAGCCCGACGAACAGGTGGTTGTACTCCTGCTCCACGAGGCCGGAGGCCGGGTCGGGGTGGTTGTAACGCACCGTGCCCGCCTCGGCCAGCAGGGCGGGCGCCAGGCCCAGCTCCTCCGAGGTCCGCCGGGCCGCTGCCACGAACGGTGCCTCGCCGGGATACGGGTGGCCGCAGCAGGTGTTGGACCACACACCGGGGGAGTGGTACTTCCCCAGCGCCCGGCGCTGCAGCAGCAGCCGCCCCTTCTCGTCGAAGAGGAACACGGAGAACGCGCGGTGCAGCTGCCCGGGGGGCTGGTGGGCCGCGAGCTTCTCTTCGGTGCCGATCGTCGTACCGTCCTCGTCGACCAGCTCCAGCATGATCGGTTCGGCGGTGCCGCCCGGTGTGCTCACCGCCGGGTACCCGGCGGTCTGTCCGTTGGCAGGTGTGATCGGCATGCCCATCCTTGTCGTCGGTCTTCGACGCCAAGTCTGCCCTAGCCGGGTCCGCATCACAGGCAGACCGGGTGCGCGGCGCCACATGCCGGCGCACCGCTCCCGCAGTGCGCCCGGCCGTGAGATGGTCCACACCCGCTGCCGCGTCCGTCGCCCCCGACGCGGAGAGTGCCGCGCGCCCCGGTGACATCACCGGCGGACGGTGACCGCCCTCCCGGACCTGGGATGGCTCTCGCCACACCTGCCCCGGCACAACCCGCCCGCGCTGTGACCAGCCCTCTCATAACCGGCACCGGTTGGGGGACCGGGTCCGCAGGCCAGTTGTTCATGCGCCACCTGATCCACCATGATGATCGCGGCAGGCGCAGCCGTCGGTCACTCGATCGTGCGGTGAATGCGCGGTGAACGGCCGCATCCGGCGATCCGATAGCCTCTGCCGACGTGCCACCCCAGCCTTCCGGGCGCCAGGTGTGCCACGCCCGCTGCCCGGGTAGTTCGTATCGAATGCGGAACCGACTGCGAACCGGCCCGTGCTGCCTTGTCAGCATCCAAGGAGTGAGTTCGTCTGTCGACCGCCATCCTCACCGGTACGCCGGTCGCCGGGTCGCCGCTCGAAGCCGACCTGCGCACGCTGGGCTTTGACGTCCGTACGGCGAACGATCCCGCCTCCGCGGCCGAGCTGCTCGCCGCGGTGCCCGCACAGGAGCGGGTCGCCGTTGTCGACCCCCGCTTCGTCGGTCATCTGCACGCCCTGCGGCTCGCGCTGACCGACCCCCGCTTCCCCGCCGTGGCCGTGCCGGGCGCGCTCACCGCGCAGCCCGAGGCGCGCGCCGCGCTGGCCCGTGCGGTCGGCAGGATCCCGGTCGGCGCCGGCACCGCCCACCTCACGGACGTGCTGACCGAGACCCTCACCGAGTCCCTGGACAACGACGACATCGGTCTGCACCGCGTCGAGCTCGGCAGCCTGGTTGCCACCGTCGCGCTCACCCCGGCACAGCGCGAGGACGCGCGGGAGGCCGTCGCCGCCGTCGACGACGAGGCCGTACGGCTGCGCACCGCCGTGAAGTCCCGCGACGGGTTCTTCACGACCTACTGCATCAGCCCGTACTCCCGCTACCTCGCCCGCTGGTGCGCGCGCCGCGGGTTCACCCCCAACCAGGTCACCACCGCGTCCCTGCTCACCGCGCTGATCGCGGCCGGCTGCGCGGCCACCGGAACCCGCGGCGGCTTCATCGCGGCCGGCCTCCTGCTGCTGTTCTCCTTCGTCCTGGACTGCACCGACGGGCAGCTCGCCCGCTACTCCCTGCAGTACTCGACGATGGGCGCCTGGCTCGATGCCACCTTCGACCGGGCCAAGGAGTACGCGTACTACGCGGGCCTGGCCCTGGGCGCGGCGCGCGGCGGAGACGACGTATGGGCGCTGGCGCTGGGCGCGATGGTGCTGCAGACCTGCCGCCATGTCGTCGACTTCTCCTTCAACGAGGCGAATCACGATGCCGCGGGTGCGGCCGGCAACACCAGCCCCACCGCGGCGCTCTCCGACCGGCTCGACAGCGTCGGCTGGACGGTCTGGGTGCGCCGCATGATCGTGCTGCCCATCGGCGAGCGCTGGGCCATGATCGCGGTGCTCACCGCCTTCACCACCCCGCGCATCGTCTTCTACGCGCTGCTCATCGGCTGCGCACTGGCCGCCTGCTACACCACGGCAGGACGGGTGCTGCGCTCGCTGACCCGCCGGGCCCGCCGCACCGACCGTGCCGCCCGGGCGCTGGCTGACCTCGCCGACTCCGGGCCGCTCGCCGAGCTGATCGCCGGCAGTGCCCGCGGCCGCGGCCGTACCGGTTCCTTCCTGGCGCCCGTCATGGCGTTTCTCTCAGCCGCCGTGCTGCTGGTCTGGGTGATTTTCCAGGACGACCCCGCGTCCTGGCTCACCGTCGGCGTCGCCGTCTGCTCCGCGCTGCTGGCCGGCGCGGCGGTGGCACGGCCCCTCAAGGGAGCCCTTGACTGGCTGGTGCCGCCCTTCTTCCGGGCCGGCGAGTACACCACTGTTCTGGTCCTGGCGGCCCGGTCGGATGTGCCCGGAGCGCTGCCCGCGGCGTTCGGGCTGGTCGCGGCCGTCGCCTACCATCACTACGACACGGTCTACCGCATCCGCGGTGGCACCGGAGCCCCTCCGCGGTGGCTGGTCCGGGCGACCGGCGGACATGAGGGACGGATCATCGTGGTCACCGTCCTCGCCGCCCTGTTGTCCCCCACAGATTTCACAATCGCGCTGACGGCCCTTGCTGTGGTCCTGGCGCTGCTGGTGCTCATCGAGAGCATCCGCTTCTGGGTGTCCTCCCAAGCACCCGCCGTACACGATGAAGGAGAACCCGCATGATCGGCCTCGTGCTGGCTGCCGGCGCCGGACGGCGTCTGCGCCCCTACACCGACACCCTGCCCAAGGCACTGGTGCCGGTCGATGGGGACACGACCATCCTCGACCTGACCCTCGGCAACTTCGCCGAGATCGGCCTGACCGAGGTCGCGATCATCGTCGGCTACCGGAAGGAAGCCGTCTACGAGCGCAAGGAGGCCCTGGAGCAGAAGTACGGCCTCAAGCTCACCCTCATCGACAACGACAAGGCCGAGGAGTGGAACAACGCCTACTCCCTGTGGTGCGGTCGTGACGCCATCAAGCACGATGTGATCCTCGCCAACGGCGACACCGTGCACCCGGTCTCCGTCGAGAAGACCCTGCTCGCCGCCCGCGGCAACGGCCAGAAGATCATCCTCGCGCTGGACACCGTCAAGCAGCTCGCCGACGAGGAGATGAAGGTCATCGTGGACCCCGCCAAGGGCGTCCAGAAGATCACCAAGCTGATGGACCCGGCCGAGGCGACCGGTGAGTACATCGGCCTCACCCTCATCGAGGGCTCGGCCGCCGAGGAGCTGGCCGACGCCCTGAAGACCACCTTCGAGCGGGACCCCGACCTCTACTACGAGGACGGCTACCAGGAGCTCGTCAACCGCGGCTTCAAGGTGGACGTGGCCCCGATCGGCGACGTCAAGTGGGTCGAGATCGACAACCACGACGACCTGGCGAAGGGCCGTGACATCGCATGCCAGTACTGACCCGCCTCATTCCGTCCCCGGTCGTCGTTGACATCAACGCCGGCGCTCTGGACGACCTGGCGGGTCTGCTGGCCGATCAGCGCATCTCCGCGTCCGGCAAGCTCGCCATCGCGATCAGCGGCGGCTCGGGGGCACGGCTGCGCGAGCGGCTGTCGCCCGCACTGCCCGGCGCCGACTGGTACGAGGTCGGCGGCGGCACCCTGGACGAGGCGATCAAGCTCGGCGACGCCATGAAGAAGGGGCACTACGACGCGGTCGTGGGCCTCGGCGGCGGCAAGATCATCGATTGTGCGAAGTACGCCGCCGCGCGGATCGGTCTGCCGCTGGTCGCCGTGGCGACGAACCTGTCGCACGACGGCCTGTGCTCGCCGGTCGCCACCCTCGACAACGACGCGGGCCGTGGCTCCTACGGTGTCCCGAACCCGATCGCCGTGGTGATCGACCTCGACATCATCCGTGAGGCCCCGGTCCGGTTCGTCCGCTCCGGCATCGGTGACGCGATCTCCAACATCTCCGCGGTCGCGGACTGGGAGCTCTCGCACCGGGAGACCGGCGAGGCGATCGACGGGCTGGCCGCCGCCATGGCACGCCAGGCCGGCGAGGCCGTGCTGCGGCACCCCGGCGGGGTCGGCGACGACGCCTTCCTCCAGGTGCTGGCCGAGGGCCTGGTCCTGACCGGCATCTCGATGTCGGTGGCCGGTGACAGCCGTCCGGCGTCCGGCGCCTGCCACGAGATCAACCACGCGCTCGACATCCTCTACCCCAAGCGCGCCGCGAGCCACGGCGAACAGTGCGGTCTCGCCGCCGCCTTCGCCACGCATCTGCGCGGGGACAAGGAGACCCGTGACCTGATGGTCGCGGTGCTGCGCAGGCACGGCCTGCCGGTCACGCCGGACGAGATCGGCTTCACCGACGAGGAATTCGTCCAGGCCGTCGAGTACGCACCCAAGACCCGCCCCGGGCGCTACACCATCCTGGAGCACCTCGACCTGTCCACCGACCAGATCAGGGACGCTTACGCCGACTATGCACAAGCCGTCAGTAGCTGAACTCCGCCCGGTCGTGCACCCCGCGGGTGTCAAGGACCGGCGCAGCGGTGAGCACTGGGCAGGTCGCCTCTACATGCGGGAAATCTCGCTGCGCTGCGACAGGTACCTGGTGAACACCAGGATCACGCCCAACCAGCTCACCTATCTGATGACCGTCGCGGGCGTCCTGGCCGCCCCGGCCCTGCTGGTGCCGGGGATCTGGGGCGCCGTCCTCGGCGTGGTCATGGTCCAGCTCTACCTGCTGCTGGACTGCGTCGACGGCGAGATCGCCCGCTGGCGGAAGCAGTTCTCGCTCAGCGGCGTCTACCTGGACCGCGTCGGCGCCTACCTGTGCGACGCCGCGGTCCTGCTGGGCTTCGGTCTGCGGGCCGCCGACCTGTGGGGCTCCGGGCGCATCGACTGGCTGTGGGCCTTCCTCGGTACTCTCGCCGCCCTCGGTGCCATCCTGATCAAGGCCGAGACCGACCTCGTCGGCGTCGCCCGTCACCAGGGCGGGCTGCCGCCGGTCAAGGAGGCGGCGTCCGAGCCGCGCTCGTCCGGTATGGCGCTGGCCCGCAAGGCCGCCGCGGCGCTGCAGTTCCACCGGCTCGTCCTCGGGGTCGAGGCGTCCCTGCTCATCCTGGTCCTGGCGATCCTCGACCAGGTCAGGGGAGACCTGTTCTTCACGCGTCTCGGCGTGGCCGTGCTCGCCGGTATCGCGATCGTCCAGACGCTGCTCCACCTCGTGTCCATCCTCGCCTCCAGCAGGCTCAAGTGACGGGGGCCGAGGTGGGTAGGAGCATGCGGCTCGGTGCGGTTGTCCTGACCATGGGCAACCGCCCCGAGGAGCTGCGCGCGCTGCTGGACTCGGTCGCCAAGCAGGAGGGCGACCCGATCGACATCGCGGTCGTCGGCAACGGTTCGCCGCTGCCCGAGCTCCCCGAGGGCGTCCGGACCGTCGAGCTGCCGGAGAACGTCGGCATCCCGGCCGGCCGCAATGTCGGCATCGAGGCGTTCGGCCCCGGCGGCAGCGAGGTCGATGTGCTGCTCTTCCTCGATGACGACGGGCTGCTGGCCAGGGAGGACACCGCGGAGCTGTGCCGGCAGGCCTTCGCCGCCGACTCCGAGCTCGGCATCATCAGCTTCCGGATCGCCGACCCGGACACGGGCGAGACCCAGCGCCGTCATGTGCCGCGGCTGCGGGCCTCGGACCCCCTGCGCTCGTCGCGGGTCACCACCTTCCTCGGTGGTGCGAACGCGGTCCGTACGCATGTGTTCGAGGAGGTCGGCGGGCTGCCCGACGACTTCTTCTACGCCCACGAGGAGACCGATCTGGCCTGGCGGGCGCTGGACGCCGGCTGGCAGATCGACTACCGCTCGGACATGGTGCTCTTCCATCCGACGACGGCGCCGGCCCGGCATGCGGTCTACCACCGGATGGTGGCCCGTAACCGTGTGTGGCTGGCCCGGCGCAATCTCCCCGCCCTGCTGGTTCCGGTCTATCTCGGTGTCTGGTTGCTGCTCACCCTCGCCCGCCGGCCGTCGCGACCGGCGCTGCGGGCCTGGCTGGGCGGCTTCAAGGAGGGCTGGGTGACCCCGTGCGGTCCCAGGCGCCCCATGAAGTGGGCTACCGTTTGGCGACTGACCCGACTGGGCCGCCCTCCCGTCATCTGACAAGCTCGTATCTGAGAGCATCAGGCGCGAACCGGGGCGTGGCCCCGGCAGCGCACCTTGAGGACGAAAGTGTCAACTGTGAGCGAGACCACGCACGACAGTGCGGTCGCCATGAGTGCCCCGCCATCTTCCGATGAGGGGCTCACTCCTGCCCAGCGGGCCCAGAAGTACGGGCTCTCGCAGAGCGGGGCCCGCCCCGGCCTCCCCGAGTACGTCCGGGAGCTGTGGGACCGGCGGCATTTCATCTCCGCGTTCGCCAGCGCCAAGCTGACGGCGCAGTACAGCCAGGCCAAGCTGGGACAGGTCTGGCAGGTGGCGACGCCGCTGCTGAACGCGCTCGTGTACTACTTGATCTTCGGTCTCCTGATCGGCACGAGGAAGGGCGTACCCGACTTCGTCCCGTTCCTGGTGACCGGCGTCTTCATCTTCACCTTCACCCAGAGCTCGGTGATGGCCGGTACCCGGGCGATCTCCGGCAATCTCGGCCTGGTGCGGGCGCTGCACTTCCCGCGCGCCTGCCTGCCGATCTCGTTCTGCCTGATGCAGCTCCAGCAGCTCTTGTTCTCCATGGGCGTGCTGGTGATCATCCTGCTCGGCTTCGGGCAGGTCCCGACCTGGTCGTGGCTGCTGGTCTTCCCGGCGCTGACGTTGCAGTTCATCTTCAACACGGGCCTGGCGATGGCCATGGCGCGGCTGGGGTCGAAGACCCCGGACCTGGCGCAGCTGATGCCCTTCATCATGCGGACGTGGATGTATGCGTCCGGCGTGATGTTCAGCATCGATCTGATCCTCAAGGGCAAGGACGTCCCCGCCTTCGTGGAGGTGCTGCTCAACGCCAACCCGGCCGCCGTGTACATCGACCTGATGCGCTTCGCGCTGATCGACAGCTTCACCGCCGCCAAACTGCCGCCCCATGTGTGGGCGTTCGCCGGCGGCTGGGCGCTGCTGATGGGCGTGGTCGGCTTTGTGTACTTCTGGAAGGCTGAGGAGCGGTACGGACGTGGCTGAGCAGAGAAACGGCATCGAGCCGACGAAGGCCGCCGAGGCCCGCATCCCGACGGTGATCGCGGACGATCTGCACATCGTCTACCGGGTCTACGGCACCGGCGCGGGCAGGGGCAGTGCCACCGCCGCGCTGAACCGCATCGTGCGCCGCAAGCCCTCCACGGGCGTGCGCGAGGTGCATGCGGTCAAGGGCGTCTCCTTCACCGCCTACCGCGGTGAGTCGATCGGTCTGATCGGCTCCAACGGCTCGGGCAAGTCGACGCTGCTCAAGGCCGTCGCCGGCCTGCTGCCCGCCGAGCGCGGCAAGGTCTACACCCACGGCCAGCCCTCGCTGCTGGGCGTGAACGCGGCGCTGATGAACGACCTGACCGGCGAGAAGAACGTCGTCCTCGGCGGCCTGGCCATGGGCATGAGCCGTGAGCAGGTGCGGGAGCGCTACGACGGCATCGTCGACTTCTCCGGCATCAACGAGAAGGGCGACTTCATCTCGCTGCCGATGCGCACCTACTCCTCCGGCATGGCGGCCCGGCTGCGGTTCTCCATCGCCGCGGCCAAGGACCACGACGTGCTGATGATCGACGAGGCGCTGGCCACCGGCGACCGCAGCTTCCAGAAGCGCTCCGAGGCCCGCATCCGTGAGCTGCGCAAGGAAGCCGGCACGGTCTTCCTCGTCAGCCACAACAACAAGTCGATCCGCGACACCTGCGACCGGACCCTGTGGCTGGAGCGTGGCGAGCTGCTGATGGACGGCCCGACGGACGAAGTGATCAAGGCGTACGAAAAGGAGACGGGCAAATAGTCCGTCCCGCACCCGAAGGCCTCCGTGAGTCCGCCTCGCGGGGGCCTTCGGCGTGACGCGAGGGTCAACTCCGTTGGCGCCGGGAATAGTTCGGATCTAAAGGACGTTCACCGGATTGTTGCCTCGGGCTTCGGTACCCCCTCGGACGCGGACGAGATGTACGGCGTAAGCTGTACGGGTGCCGAACAGCACAAGTGGTATATGTCGGGCAATGCTCACCCAAGCGGGGGATAAGGGCTCGATTGGGCGCGTCGCTCGCTGCGGCGTGTCCGAAATAGGATGTTTTAGCTTGGCGGTGTAGAACGGGAGACGTGACGGCAATGGCTACTGGTTCGCTCCGGCACCGAAATGCGCCGGGCAGCCCCCGGTGAGCCGAGACAACGAGCAGGCGCGTCGCGCCTTCCTCCGAAGGGGGGCGGCGGGTGACGTGCGGGAGCAGACGCGCACCGTGCTCGAACAGGCCGCACACGAGAACTTCCCCGTCGCGCCGTTCTTTCTGCCCCGCGCCTGGCGGACCGATCTGATGGCCGTCTACGGCTTCGCCCGGCTCGTCGACGACATCGGCGACGGCGATCTCGCGCCCGGCGGCGGCGATGCCGTACTCCTCGGGCTCGACCGCGCACAGTACGACGACCGGCCCGCGCTGCTGGACGCACTCGAAGCGGACCTGCACCGCGTTTTCGGCGACCGCGCTCCCGGCCCCGGGCATCCGCTGCTGCGCCGCCTCGGCCCGACCGTCCGCCGCTGTGCGCTGACCCCCGAGCCGTTCCTCGATCTCATCGAGGCCAACCGGCAGGACCAGCGGGTGAGCCGCTACGGCACCTACGACGACCTGGCCGCCTACTGCGAGCTGTCCGCCAACCCCGTCGGCCGGCTCGTCCTCGCCATCACCGGCACCGCGAGCCCCGAGCGCCTCCGCCACTCCGACGCGGTCTGTACCGCCCTCCAGATCGTCGAACACGTCCAGGACGTGGCCGAGGACCTGGGGCGCGACCGTATCTACCTCCCGGCCGAGGACATGAAACGTTTTGCGGTCAACGAGGCGGATCTGGCCGCGCCGAGCGGGGGCGCATCGGTGCGCGCGCTGATCGCCTACGAGGCCGAACGCGCCCGTGAGCTGCTGAATGAAGGCGCCCCGCTGGTGGGTAGCGTCCACGGCAGACTCAAGCTGCTGCTGGCCGGTTTCGTGGCCGGCGGACGCGCTGCACTCCAGGCGGTCGCGGCCGCCGATTACGACGTACTCCCTGGACCGCCCAAGCCGACCAAGCTCAGCCTGCTGCGCGAGGTGGGGGCGACATTGCGAAGAGAGGGGTGAGTCGGACCGTGGAGGCAACTGCACACGCGTCCGCGCCGGTGCTCGCTGCGTACCGCTACTGCGAGGCCATCACCGGGCAGCAGGCACGAAACTTCGCCTACGGGATCCGGCTGCTGCCGACCGACAAGCGGCAGGCCATGTCGGCGCTCTACGCCTTCTCCCGCCGGGTCGACGACATCGGCGACGGCACCCTGGAGCCCGCCGCCAAACAAGGGCGGCTGGAGGACACCCGGGCGCTGCTGGCGCGCATCAAGGACGGCCGGATCGACGAGGACGACACCGACCCGGTGGCCGTCGCGCTGTCCGACGCCGCCCGACGCTTCCCGCTGCCGC
This sequence comes from Streptomyces sp. NPDC048434, assembly GCF_043200375.1. Taxonomy (NCBI): domain Bacteria; kingdom Bacillati; phylum Actinomycetota; class Actinomycetes; order Kitasatosporales; family Streptomycetaceae; genus Streptomyces; species Streptomyces sp. NPDC048434. The sequence goes on from NZ_JBICXQ010000019.1 coordinate 146,479, forward strand.
TGGACGGTCTCGACGAGCTGATCGACGGCGTGCTGATGGATGTGCGCGGCGAGACCTACGAGACCTGGGACGAGCTGAGGGGCTACTGCCGCTGTGTCGCCGGCGCCATCGGCCGGCTCTCGCTGGGCGTGTTCGGTACCGTACCGGGCGCGCAGGACGCCGACCGCGCCTCCGAGTACGCCGACACCCTCGGCCTGGCCCTGCAACTGACCAACATTCTCAGGGACGTTCGCGAGGACGCCGGGAACAGCCGGACGTACCTCCCCGCCGAGGACCTCGCCAAGTTCGGCTGCGCGGCCGGCTTCGAGCGGCCCGTGCCGCCGCCCGGCTCCGACTTCACCGGCCTGGTGCACTTCGAGGTGCAACGTGCCCGCGCGCTGTTCGCCGAGGGCTTCCGGCTGCTTCCGATGCTCGACCGGCGCAGCGGCGCCTGCGTGGCCGCGATGGCCGGCATCTACCACCGGCTGCTGACCCGGATCGCCGCCGACCCCGAGGCGGTGCTGCGCGGCCGGGTCTCGCTGCCCGGCCGGGAGAAGGCCTTCGTCGCGGTGCGCGGGCTGTCCGGGCTCGACGCGCGGGCGATCGGCCGCCGGGAGTCCGTCCGGAGGCGCGGATGATGCACCGGGCGGCGCACGACAGCGGTGACCCCGCGTCAGCGCGGCGGGCAACCCTCCCGGGGGTGGCTGCGTCCCTGACAGCAGTACGGGGGGAGAGCACATGACATCGGGAGCCATGCGGCCCGAACGGCGGCACGACCTGCCGTCCGGCCGCCCTGCAGGGGCGGCCGCGGTGGTCATCGGCGGCGGTCTCGCGGGCACCACCGCGGCGCTCGCACTGGCCGACGCGGGGCTGCGGGTCACCCTTGTCGAGAGCCGGCCCCGTCTCGGTGGGCTGGTCTTCTCCTTCCGCCGTGAATCCGACATCGGCGAGCTGTCCGTCGACAACGGCCAGCATGTCTATCTGCGCTGCTGCACCGCCTACAGCCGGCTGCTGGAGCGGCTCGACGCCGCGCATCTGGTGCCCCTCCAGGACCGTATGGACGTGCCCGTACTCGACGCCGACCGGATGCGGCTCGGCCGGCTGCGCCGCACCGCGCTCCCCGTACCGCTGCACCTCGCCCGGAGCCTGGCCGGCTACCCGCACCTCTCGCCCGTCGAGCGGGCCGGGGTCGTCCGCGCCACCCTCGCGCTCAAGGGTCTCGACCCGGCCGACCCCGCGCTGGACGGGCTGGACTTCGGCAGCTGGCTGCGCCGCTACGGCCAGTCCGCCCGCGCCGTCGAGGCGCTGTGGGACCTGGTCGGCATCGCCACCCTCAACGCCCGCGCCGATGACGCCTCGATGGGCCTGGCCGCCAAGGTCTTCAAGACCGGACTGCTGTCCGCGCCCGGCGCCGCGGACATCGGCTGGTCCCGTGTCCCCCTCGGCGACGTCCACGACGACCTTGCCCGCACGGCCCTGGGGAAGGCCGGGGTACGCATCGCCCTGCGCACCCGCGCCGGGGCGATCACGCGCGGCGACGACGGCTGGCAGGTCACGGTGGAGAACGGCCCGCACGGCAGTGAGCGGCTGGCGGCCGACACCGTCGTCCTCGCCGTACCGCAGCGCGAGGCCCACACCCTGCTGCCCGACGGGACGCTGGACGGCAAGGACCGGCTGCTGGACATCGGCACGGCCCCGATCCTCAACCTCCATGTCGTCTACGACCGCAAGGTGCTGCGCCGCCCCTTCTTCGCCGCGGTCGGCTCCCCGGTCCAGTGGGTCTTCGACCGCACCGACGCCTCAGGGTTGACGCGCATCGCCGGCCAGGAGCGCAGCCAGTATCTGGCGGTCTCGCAGTCCGCCGCGCAGGAGGAGATCGACCAGCCCGTCGCCAAGCTCCGCGCCCGCTATCTGCCCGAGCTGGAGCGGCTGCTGCCGGCCGCCCGGGGCGCCAGGATCCACGACTTCTTCGTCACCCGCGAGCGCACCGCGACCTTTGCGCCCGCCCCGGGCGTCGGCAGGCTCCGCCCCGCCGCCCGCACTCAATCCCCCGGCCTGTTCCTGGCCGGTGCGTGGACCGCCACCGGGTGGCCCGCGACCATGGAAAGCGCTGTTCGCAGCGGCACTGCCGCCGCTCGCGAGGCACTCACCGAACTCGGCTTCCCCCAGGGCCAGTTGCCTCAGGAGGCGGCATGACTACGAGTACGAGCGCTCGCACGAGCACGAGCATCGGAAACAGAGGAGAAACCGTGAATCCGGCTTCCCCAGCTATCGACACCGAGAGCGTCACCGCGCTGCTGGAGCGCGGACGGACACTCGCCACTCCCGTGCTGCGTGCCGCCGTGGACCGGCTCGCTCCTCCCATGGACACCGTCGCCGCTTACCACTTCGGCTGGATCGACGCCGAGGGCCGCCCCACCACGGGCGACAGCGGCAAGGCCGTACGCCCCGCGCTCGCCCTGCTGTCGGCCGAGGCCGCCGGCGCGGCCCCCGAGGTCGGTATCCCCGGCGCGGTCGCCGTCGAGCTGGTGCACAACTTCTCGCTGTTGCACGACGACCTCATGGACGGTGACGAGCAGCGCAGGCACCGCGACACCGTCTGGAAGGTGCACGGCCCCGCGCAGGCCATCCTCGTCGGCGACGCGCTGTTCGCGCTCGCCAACGAAATACTGCTGGAGCTTGGCACGGTCGACGCCGGCCGTGCCACCCGCCGGCTCACCCTGGCCTCCCGCAAACTGATCGACGGTCAGGCCCAGGACATCTCCTACGAGCACCGCGAGCGGGTCACCGTCGAGGAGTGCCTGGAGATGGAGGGCAACAAGACCGGCGCGCTGCTGGCCTGCGCCGTCTCCATCGGTGCGGTCCTCGGCGGCGCCGACGACCACACCGCGGACACGCTCGAAAGGTACGGCTACCACCTCGGCCTCGCCTTCCAGGCCGTCGACGATCTGCTCGGCATCTGGGGCGACCCGGACGCCACCGGCAAGCGGCCCTGGAGCGACCTGCGCCAGCGCAAGAAGTCACTGCCGGTCGTCGCCGCGCTGGCCGCCGGCGGCCCGGCCTCCGAGCGTCTCGCCCAGATCCTGGCGGCCGACGCGAAGAAGACCGAGACCGAGATTGCCGACTTCACCGAGGAAGAGTTCGCCTCCCGCGCGGCTCTCATCGAGGAGGCCGGCGGCCGCGAGTGGACCTCCCAGGAGGCCCGCCGCCAGCACGCCACCGCCATTTCCGCGCTGGATGAGATCGACATGCCGGAAAAGGTCCGCGCCCAGCTCGTCGCACTTGCGGACTTTGTCGTTGTACGAGAGAGATGATCGCCATCGACACCGAATAGATCGCAGTCGCCGGCCGGTGCCATCCGGGCACCGGCCGACGGAATCCCTGAGCACGCTTTTCACAGTTCACTGCAGAAGGGGAAGCCATGACAGCGACGACCGACGGAAGCACCGGAGCGCTGCCGCCCCGGGCCCCCTCGGCCAGCGATGCCACCGCTGAGACAACCGGAAAAGCGCCACCCACGCGTACCGCCGTACGGCAGGACACGGCGGACGCCGCCCGGCACGCGACCGCACGCGCCACGGACCATCTGCTCTCCGTCCAGGACCCCGCCGGATGGTGGAAGGGCGACCTCGAGACCAACGTCACGATGGACGCCGAAGATCTGCTGCTCCGTCAATTCCTGGGCATCCAGGACCCGAAGCTCACCGAGGCCGCGGCCCGTCACATCCGCGGTGAGCAGTGCGCGGACGGCACCTGGGCCACCTTCCACGGCGGGCCCGGCGAACTCTCCGCCACCATCGAGGCCTATGTCGCCCTGCGTCTCGCCGGGGACGAGCCGGACGCACCCCACATGGCCAGGGCCTCCGCATGGGTGCGCGAGCAGGGCGGGGTCGCCGCGGCCCGGGTCTTCACCCGCATCTGGCTGGCCCTCTTCGGCTGGTGGAAGTGGGACGACCTGCCCGAACTGCCCCCGGAGCTCCTCTACTTCCCCAAGTGGTTCCCGCTCAACATCTATGACTTCGGATGCTGGGCGCGGCAGACCATAGTGCCGCTGACCATCGTCTCGGCGAAACGCCCGGTGCGCCCGGCGCCGTTCGGCCTCGACGAGCTGCACATCGATCCGCGCCGCCCCAACCCGCCGCGGCCGCTCGCCCCCGCCACCAGTTGGGACGGTCTCTTCCAGCGCCTCGACAAGGCGCTGCACCTCTACCACAAGGTTGCCTTCGGCAAGTTGCGCGGCGCCGCGATGCGCTCCGCCGCCCGCTGGATCATCGAGCGGCAGGAGAACGACGGCTGCTGGGGCGGCATCCAGCCCCCCGCCGTCTACTCCATCATCGCCCTGCACCTCCTCGGCTACGACCTCGACCACCCCGTGCTGCGCACCGGCCTGGCCTCCCTCGACCGCTTCGCCGTCTGGCGCGACGACGGTGCCCGCATGATCGAGGCCTGCCAGTCCCCGGTCTGGGACACCTGTCTGGCCACCATCGCGCTCGCCGACGCCGGACTGCCCGCCGACCACCCGCGGCTGGTCAAGGCCGTCGACTGGATGCTCGCCGAGCAGATCGACCGGCCCGGCGACTGGAGTGTGAAGCGGCCCCAACTCACCTCCGGGGGCTGGTCGTTCGAGTTCGACAACGACAATTACCCGGACATCGACGACACCGCCGAGGTGGTGCTCGCGCTGCGCCGCGTCAAGCACCCCGATCCACAGCGGGTCGAGGCCGCGGTGGGCCGCGCGGTGCGCTGGAACTTCGGTATGCAGTCCAAGAACGGGGCCTGGGGCGCCTTCGACGTCGACAACACCAGCCCGTTCCCCAACCGCCTGCCGTTCTGTGACTTCGGGGAGGTCATCGACCCGCCGTCGGCCGATGTCACCGCCCATGTCGTCGAGATGCTCGCCGACGTCGGCCGCACCCACGACCCGCGCACCCGCCGCGGCATCGCCTGGCTGCTGGCCGAACAGGAGCCCAGCGGTGCCTGGTTCGGCCGCTGGGGCACCAACTACATCTACGGCACGGGCTCGGTGCTTCCGGCGCTCGCCGCCGCCGGAATCCCCGCGTCGCACCCAGCGGTGCGCCGGGCGGTGCTCTGGTTGGAGCGGGTGCAGAACGACGACGGCGGCTGGGGCGAGGACCAGCGCTCCTACCAGGACAAGGAGCGGTGGGCGGGGCGCGGCGCCTCGACCGCCTCCCAGACCGCGTGGGCGCTGATGGCGCTGCTCGCGGCCGGTGAACGGGACAGCGAGGCGGTACGCCGCGGAGTGCGCTGGCTGACCGGGACCCAGCGCGAGGACGGGTCCTGGGACGAGCCGTACTTCACCGGCACGGGCTTCCCGTGGGACTTCTCCATCAACTACCACCTCTACCGACAGGTCTTCCCGCTGACCGCCCTCGGCCGCTACCTCAACGGGGGACCGGTCGCCGCGCCGGTGGGGTCCTGATGCCGGCGCGGCCCCCCACGGACGCGGACCCGCCCCTGCTGGTCGCCTGCGCGCTCGGCATCGAGCGGTTCGCGCTGCGCGGTGGTGGCCGCGGGGGAGCGGCGGCAGAAGCCGGTCCACGGCTGGTCACGCTCCGTACCGGCATGGGTCCGCAGGCGGCCGAACGCGCCCTCACCAAAGCGCTGAGTGAGGGCTCGGTCACCGAACGTTCCCCCGTCGTCGCCAGTGGCTTCTGCGCCGGCCTCGCCCCCGGGATGCGCCCCGGGGACGTGGTCGTCGCCGAGGCCACCCGCGATCACCACGCGGACGCACCGGAGACGCTCTGCCGCGACAACGGCCCGCTGCTACGGGCCCTGCGGCAGCGTGGTCTGACCGTGCACAGCGGGCTGCTGTGCGGCTCCGACCACGTCGTACGCGGCGCTGAGCGGGCCGAGCTGCATGCCGCCGGCGCGGTCGCGGTGGACATGGAATCCGCCGCGACACTCCGCGCGGCCCGGCACGCCGGCAGCCGTCCGGTTGCGGCCGTCCGGGTGGTCGTGGACGCTCCAGAACATGAACTCGTACGCATCGGCACGGTGCGCGGTGGAATATCAGCCTTCCGAGTGCTGCGCTCCGTACTTCCTGTTTTCTACGAATGGCACCGTTCTTTGCTGCTCCCCTGGAGGTGAGCCAGATGGCTATGCCGCTCCGTCAGTCCATCCGGGTCGGGACCTATCTTTTTGAACAGAAGATGATCCGCCGGCGTGAGAAGTTCCCGCTCATCGTCGAGCTGGAACCGCTCTTTGCGTGCAACCTGAAATGCGAGGGCTGCGGGAAGATCCAGCATCCGGCGGGCGTGCTCAAGCAGCGCATGCCGGTGGCGCAGGCAGTAGGTGCGGTCCTGGAGTCCGGCGCCCCGATGGTTTCCATCGCCGGTGGCGAGCCCTTGATGCACCCGCAGATCGACGAGATCGTGCGGCAGTTGGTGGCCAAGCGGAAGTATGTCTTCCTGTGCACCAACGCGATGTTGCTGCGCAAGACGATCGACAAATTCACGCCCTCGTCGTATTTCGCGTTCGCGGTGCACATCGACGGGCTGCGTGAACGGCACGACGAATCCGTCGCGAAGGAAGGCGTGTTCGACGAGGCGGTGGCGGCGATCAAGGAGGCCAAGCGGCGCGGTTTCCGGGTCACCACCAACTCCACGTTCTTCAACACCGACACCCCGCAGACCATCATCGAGGTCCTCGACTTCCTCAATGACGATCTGCAGGTCGACGAAATGATGCTGTCGCCCGCCTATGCCTACGAGAAGGCGCCCGACCAGGAGCACTTCCTCGGAGTGGAGCAGACCAGGGAGCTGTTCAAGAAGGCCTTCGCCGGCGGCAACCGGCGCCGCTGGCGGCTCAACCACAGCCCGCTCTTCCTGGACTTCCTGGAGGGCAAGGTGGACTTCCCGTGCACGGCGTGGGCGATCCCCAACTACTCGCTGTTCGGCTGGCAGCGCCCCTGCTACCTCATGAGCGACGGGTACGTCCCGACGTACCGGGAACTCATCGACGACACCGACTGGGAGAAGTACGGACGCGGCAAGGACCCACGCTGCGCCAACTGCATGGCGCACTGCGGCTACGAGCCGACCGCCGTCCTCGCCACCATGGGGTCGCTGAAGGAGTCCCTCCGGGCGGCCAAGGAGACCGTCGCAGGCAACCGCGGGTGACCGTTGGCCAGAGGTGAGCCCGCGGTACCGGGGCTCACCGGCGTCCCGGTCCGGCCCGGCTCATGCGCCGTACACCGCGCATGAGCCGGGCCCCCGGCTCGCCGCGGAGCGCGCCATGGTGGTGGTCGTCGAGGACAACTGCCGGACCGGGGGCGTGGGTTCGGCGGTCGCCCAGGCCCTGCGGGACGCCGGCGTGGACGTGCCGCTGCGCACCGTCGGCATCCCCGAGCAGTTTCTGGCCCATGCCAAGCGCGGTGAGCTGCCGGCCGACCTCGGCCGCACCCCGGCCGAGACCGCCGGGCGGATCAGCGCCGCGCCGGCCCGTAAGGAGAGCCATTCGTGACCGGATTCGATCTGACCGAACTGCTCGCCGCGCGCGGCGGCGAACGCTACGAACTGCACGCCCGCCATCTCAACCACCAACTCCCGCGCATGCTGCACACCATCGGCTTCGACAAGGTCTACGAGCGGGCCGAGGGCGCCTACTTCTGGGACGCCGACGGCCAGGACTACCTGGACATGCTCGCGGGATTCGGGGTGATGGGCCTCGGCCGGCACCACCCCGTCGTCCGCAAGGCGCTGCACGACGTCCTGGACGCCGAGCTCCCCGATCTCACCCGCTTCGACTGCCAGCCGCTGCCCGGCCTGCTCGCCGAGAAACTGCTGAGCCATGCGCCGCACCTCGACCGGGTCTTCTTCGGCAACAGCGGCACCGAAGCCGTCGAGACCGCCCTGAAGTTCGCCCGCTACGCCACCGGCAGACCGCGCATCCTCTACTGCACCCATGCCTTCCACGGCCTGACCACCGGCTCGCTCTCCGTCAACGGTGAGGACGGCTTCCGGGACGGCTTCGCCCCGCTGCTGCCGGACACCGCCGTCGAGATGGGCGATCTGGACGCGCTGGAGCGGGAGTTGAAGCGCGGCGATGTGGCGGGGTTCGTGGTCGAACCGATCCAGGGCAAGGGCGTCCACGCGGCCCCGCCCGGATATCTGCCCGCCGCACAGGAGTTGCTGCACCGGCACAAGGCCCTGCTGATCGCCGACGAGGTGCAGACCGGCCTCGGCCGCACCGGCGACTTCTTCGCCTATCAGCACGAGGCCGGTGTGGAGCCCGATCTGGTGTGTGTGGCGAAGGCGCTGTCCGGCGGCTATGTCCCGGTCGGTGCGACCCTCGGCAAGGACTGGATCTTCAAGAAGGTCTACTCGTCCATGGACCGGGTGCTGGTGCACTCCGCCAGCTTCGGCGCCAACGCGCAGGCGATGGCGGCCGGCCTGGCGGTGCTCTCGGTGATGGAGGACGAGCAGATCGTCGCGGGCGCCCGGGACACCGGCGAGCTGCTGCGCTCCCGGCTCGCCGCGCTGGTCGACAAGTACGAGCTGCTGCATGACGTACGGGGCCGCGGCCTGATGATCGGCATCGAGTTCGGCCGCCCCAAGTCGCTCGGTCTGCGCAGCCGCTGGACGATGCTGCAGGCGGCCCGCAAGGGGCTGTTCGCGCAGATGGTCGTGGTGCCGCTGCTGCAGCGGCACCGCATCCTGACCCAGGTCTCCGGCGACCATCTCGAAGTCATTAAGCTGATTCCGCCGCTGGTCATCGGCGAGCGGGAAGTGGACCGTTTCGTCGAGGCGTTCACGGCCGTCATGGACGACGCCCACGGGGGCGGCGGCCTGATGTGGGACTTCGGGCGCACGCTGGTCAAGCAGGCGGTCGCCAACCGCTGACAACGCAGGTGGGGGATCGATGGTCGCCGCGACGACGGCGCGGGCCGTCAATGAGATGACGGCCCGCTGGGCGCGCGAAACGGTGGGGGAGCGGGGTACGGTCCTGACCGCGGCCGGTGTCTGGCCGCTGCTGGCGCTGCTCGCCTGACCGGCCGCCGGGCCCGCCCGCAAGGAGCTCGCCGAAGCCCTCGGCACCGACGCGGAGCACGCCGTACGCGAAGGCGGCGAGCTGCTGGCCGCGCTGGCGGCGGCGGACGGCGTCGATGCCGCGGTGGCGCTGTGGGCCCGGCGCGCCCTTGCGCTGCGCCCCGCATGGGCTCGCCACCGCCTCCGATCGCTCTCGCGGACACTTTCCCGGTATGAGCGCGCAGCCGCTCGCGGTGTCGGACGCCCGTCAGACGGCGACCGCGGCCTTCGGGGCGCTGGGCTTCCGGGCGGCCGCGGTCACGGTGATGCCCGTCCCCATGGGCTCCGTGCCCCCGCCCCCGCCGTACCGCGCGCAGCAGATCTCGGCCCGCTACGACCGGCCCTTCGGCTTCCTCGCCGTCCACCGGGCCTCGGGTCTGGTGCTGGTCGCGGGGTGGGTCACGGAACCCTGAGCGGGCTGTCCGGTGTCAGTCCGTCAGCAGCTGGGCACGCAGCCGCTCGCGGGTGGCGGGCGCCAGCTTCAGGCCGTCGGTGAGGTACTTCTCCGTGGAGCCCCAGGTCTGCTCGATCGCGTCGTAGGCGGCCGCGAGGTAGTCGGTGTGCGCTCCGAACAGCGGCGCGAGCAGCTCCATGACCTCCTGCGACATCCCGACCGCGGAGTTGTCGGAGCGACGGATCTTGTAGCGCCGGTGGGGATCGTTGGACTTGAGGTAGTCCGCCTCGATGGCGTCCCGCTCCACACCGACCGCGAGCAGGGTCACGGCGACGGAGAGGCCCGCGCGGTCCTTGCCGGCCGCACAGTGCATCAGCGCCGGGACGCTGTTGTCGGCGAGCGCATTGAGCACCCTGCTGTGGTCTTCGGTGCGGGTGGTGACGATGTGGCGGTAGGTCGTGGCCATACGGGCCGCGGCCTTGCCGTCGCCGAGCGAGGAGCGCAGCTGGTCCAGCTCACCGTCGCGCACCATCGCCCAGAATTCCGCGCCGTCGGCCGGGTCGGTGAGCGGGATGTTCACGTTGCGCACGCCGGGCAGCGTGACATCGGGGCCTTCCAGCTTGATGTCCGAGGCATTGCGGAAGTCGAAGATGGTGTGCAGCCCGAGGCCGGCCAGAAACGCGGCGTCCGCCTCGGTCGCGTGGGCGAGGTGGCCACTGCGGAACAGCCGTCCCTCCCGTACGCGACGCCCGTCCACGGTCGGCAGTCCGCCCACATCGCGGAAGTTGCGGACCTCCGTGAGTTCGGGCTGGGCCTGTGGGACCTGCGGCGTCTGCTGCGTCACGGGCGCTCCTCGGGTTCGTTCGCCGACGCCGCTCCTCGGCGAGGCGGGGCACCTCCGACGATACGACATTGGTGCAATAGGCAATCAGGTCGCAACGGACGCACCACGATGCGCGACGAAGCACCGGGGACAGGGCGTGATCGATCCTTATTCCAACTTGACAAGAATTTGACCTGGTGGCATTAATCACCCCTCGTCAACCCTTGGTTACGGTGGCGTAGGTCACTTCTTGAGGTGAATTATGTCCTGAGTGGCAGACGATTCGAAGTACCTCAGTAACGGCGCTCACGGCGCCATCGGGTCGTACGCAGCCGTCGGGGACAGCTTCACAGAGGGGGTCGGGGATCCCGGCCCTGACGGGGCGTACATCGGTTGGGCGGACCGGCTGGCGGTCCTTCTCTCGGACCAGCAGGCCGAGGGGGACTTCCGCTATGCGAACCTCGCGGTCAGGGGGCGACTCCTGGACCAGATCGTCGAGGAGCAGGTGCCCCGGGCGAAGGAGCTCGCCCCCGCCCTTGTGACGTTCTGTGCCGGCGGCAATGACATCCTGCGGCCGGGCTCGGACCCGGACGCGGTCGCCGAGCGCTATGAGGCGGCGGTCGCCGATCTGCGGAAGGAGGTCGGCGCGGTCCTGCTCTGTACCGGCTTCGACACCCGCGGCGTCCCCGTCCTCAAACATCTGCGCGGCAAGATCGCCACGTACACGGCGCACGTCCGGGCCATCGCGGACCGGCACGACTGCCCGGTCCTGGATCTGTGGTCGCTGAAGTCGGTGCAGGACCGACGGGCGTGGAGCAAGGACCGGCTGCATCTGTCCGCCGACGGGCACACCCGGGTGGCGCTGCGCGCGGGGCAGGTGCTCGGGCTGCGGGTGCCGGCCGACCCGGACCAGCCGTGGCCGCCGGAGGCGGAGCGCTCGGCCGCCGAGGCGCGGCGGGACAACATCCACTGGGCGCGGGAGCACCTCGTTCCGTGGATCGGGCGCCGGCTGCGCGGGGAGTCGTCCGGTGACCATGTCGAGCCCAAGCGGCCCGATCTGCTGCCGCTCTAGGGCGGCCGGGGCCCGTCCGTGGCCCAAGGCATGCAGGAGGCCCCGTTTCCGCCGATGCGGAGCGGGGCCTCAGTGTGCGAGCGAGGAGTACGGAAGGTCCGCCCAGACGACCCGGCCCTGACCGCTGTCGGCGGGCCGCGATCCCCAGCTTTCGGACAGCGCGCCGACGAGGAAGAGCCCTCGTCCGCACTCCTTGTCCACGCTGCCGGGCTGGACGTGCGGCGCCGAATCCTCCGGGCCGCCCTGGTCCGTGATCTCTATGCGTATGTGCGCCCCGAAGAGGGCGAGTTCGCAGCCGATCTTCTCGCTGTCGGTGTGCCGTATCGCGTTGGTGAACAGCTCGGAGACCACCAACTCCACGTCGTCGCGGACTTGTTGATCCGCGCCCCACTCGCGCAGCAGCGCACTGGCGCGTCTGCGCGCCTCGGGCACGGACGTGCGTCGCGCCGGCAAGTGGAACGCGTCCTGCGGGTACTGGGCGACAAAGCCGCCACAGCGCCCTAACGAAGGAGCGTTGTTGGAGGAAGCCACGTCGTAACTATGTGCGATGCCCATCACCGATGGCAAGGATCACTCTGCAATTTGCAGAATCGTAAGGTGCAGTCTGTTCGTGCTACTGACGGCATGACACACTGCTGAACACTGATGTCAGTTGGAGGCGATCGGACGTGGCGGACCCACGGTCGGCAGGTGCGCCGACCGTCCTGCGGGTGGTGCTCGGCAAGCGACTGCAGGACCTGCGCGAGAAAGCGGGACTCTCCTTCGAACGGGCCGCCGCGGCCCTTGATGTGACCCACGCCACGATACGACGCATGGAAAAGGCCGAGGTCGGCCTCAAACTCCCCTACGTCGAGAAGCTGCTGGCGACCTACGGCGTCACCGACGAGGACGAGATCGAGGGCTTTCTCTCCCTCGCGCGCGAGGCCAACAAACCCGGCTGGTGGCACCGGTTCCGGGACGTCCTTCCCGAGTGGTTCAGCGCATTCGTCAGCCTGGAGAGCGAAGCCAACCTCATCCGGGCCTACCAACCGCATTACATCCCCGGGCTGTTGCAGACCGAGGACTACGCCGCTGCCGTCCTGCGGGCCGGTATGCCGCACGCCTCCGCGGCGGACATCGACCGCATCGTCGCACTGCGCATGGAGCGGCAGTCCCTGCTGACCCGTGACCATGCACCGATGCTGTGGGTGGTCCTGGACGAGACCGTGCTGCGGCGGCCGATCGGCGGGTCCGGGGTGATGCGCGACCAGATCACCCGGCTGATGGAGGCCACCGCACTGCCGAACGTCCGGCTGCAGGTCATGCCCTTCGCCGCGGGCCCGCACCCCGCCATGTACGGCCCCTTCCACATTTTCCGCTTCCCGATTCCGGAACTCCCGGACATCGCCTACGCGGAAAGCCTCGTCGGAGCCGTGTACTTCGACCAGCGCAACGACGTCTCGCAGTTCCTGGAGGCCCTGGACCGGATGTGTGCGCAGGCCGCGCCGGCACATACCACCGAGGCCATTCTGGGTGGCTTTCGCAAGGAGATCTGAACCATGGATCGCATACGCATCTACAACGGCATGCCCGCCAAAGAACTGGGCACTGAGGGCTGGCACAAGCCGTGGAGCGGCGGAAACGGCGGCGAGTGCGTCGAGGCCATGCGGCTGGGCGACGGCCGGATCGCGCTGCGCCAGTCGACCGACCCGGACGGCCCGGCTTTGATCTATACCCACCACGAAATGGTGAGTTTCATCGAGGGTGCGAAGGCCGGCCACGCCGACTTCCTGCTCGCGGCCGCGCCGGGCCGGCGCACCGAACGGAGGACGGCATGAGTCGGCAGGACATATCCGAGGGGGCACCGGACGGCGAGGTCCCGGAGGTCGGACCGTACGTCCAGGGGCCGGAGCACTCGGGCTTCTCGGTCGAGGAGATCGACACCAGCCGGCCGCACCCGGCCCGGATGTACGACTACTACCTCGGCGGCTGGGACAACTACGAGGTCGACCGGGTGGCCGCGGAGCGCGTCATCGAGGTCCACCCCCAGGTACGGCTCAGCGCCCGCGCCAACCGCGCATTTCTGCGGCGGGCGGTGCGCGAACTGGTCACCGGCGGCATCCGCCAGATCATCGACATCGGCACCGGCATCCCCACCTCGCCGAACACCCATGAGGTGGCCCGGGAGACCGCTCCCGACACCCGTGTCGTGTACGTCGACAACGACCCGATCGTCGCCACCCACGCCGGGGCCCGGCTGACCAACACCGAACGCACCGGATTCGTGCTCGGCGATGTCCGCGACCCCAAGGCGGTGCTGGACCACCCCACCGTCCGGGAACTGATCGACTTCGACCGGCCGGTGGCGCTGCTGCTGGTTGCCGTACTCCACTTCATCCAGGAGGACGAGGATCCCGCCGGGCTCATCGCGGCCCTCGCCGACGCGCTCCCCGCGGGCAGCCATCTCGTCCTGTCGCATGCGACCGGCGAGCCCTATGAGGCCTATGAGGGGGGCCGCACGGACGAGCAGGCGCGCGACGGCGTCGTGAACGTCTACAAGAGCGCCACCGCCACCCTCAATCTGCGGTCGAAGGCCGAGATCGAGCCGCTCTTCGGACCGTTCACCCTGCTGGAGCCGGGCGTGGTACGGGCACCTCTGTGGCGGCCGGACGGCGCGGTGCCGAGCGCGGAGGATCTCAACAACACCGTTTTCTACGGCGGGGTGGGCCGCAAGGGCTGACCGGCCGGGCCCGCCGGCCCGGCCGGAGGCCTACGCGCCTGCGCGGGACACCCGGGCGTCCGGCGGACCCGGAAGCCGCTGCCCGTCACCGGGTGGTGCGGTGGCGGTGGCCGGCGCCGTCTTGGTGCGGGCCGGGTGCAGATCTTCCGGTGTGGCGAGGCGGGTGTGGGTGCCCGGCGAGGTGCACGCATACGCTCCCGCGACGGCGCCCAGGCGCGCGCACTCCTCAAGATCCCGGCCCGCCATCCGGCCGTAGAGGAAGCCGCAGGTGAAGGCGTCGCCCGCGCCGTTGCTGTCCACGACGGGACCGGGCGGGACCGCGGCCGGCACCAGGCGTGGGGTGCGGTCGTCGGCGCTGAGGAGGTAGGCGCCGCCCGCCCCGGCCGTCGCGATCACTGCCTCGGCACGTCCCTCGTGCAGGATCTCCCGCATGACGGAGCCGATCCGTTCGCCCGCCCCGGCCGTACTGAGAAATACCAGGTCCGAGCGGAGCGCGAACTCCCGATGATGGTCCGTCAGCCCGTCCCAGTCGTGCAGGTCCGTGGAGACGGGGAGGCCCAGGGCCTCGATGTCGTCGTACAGAAAACGCGCGAAGTGCATGATCGACAGATGGACGTGCCGGGCGCGCCGCAGCGGCGGGAGGTAGTGCTCGGGCGGCATCCGCAGATCGAGCGGGTCACGGCCGTCGTAGAACGACATCCGACGGCCGTCGGAGGCCACGAGGTTGACGGCACGCCGGGTGCCGTGCGGTGAGATCAGCGGCCGGAAGTCGACGCCCGTACCGGCCAGTCGCTCACGGACCAGACTGCCCGGATGGTCGTCGCCGAGGAAATCCACGAATCCCGTGGTGAGCCCGAGTGCCGCGCAGCCGAGCGCGACGCCGGTGCCGGTGTGACCCGCCCCTTCGTGAAGCGGCGGGACCGCGTAGGAGTCGGCGAGCGGTACGGGCAGCGCGCCGACCGACACGATGGTGTCCACGCCCGACCCGCCGACGACGAGCACGTCATAGGAGTCATACGGCTCAGAAACCTGCTGGAATGTCACAAGCGTCCCTGAATCCCTTGCTGATGAGACGAATCCCTTGCTGGTGGAACCGTTTGCGGACGACGTGCGTCCGCTGCCGGGAGTCTAGACGCACGCCCGGCTCATCACGGGATGTCAGGGACTCCGGTGACGCGAGGGAGCAAAGGACTCATAAGAAGCCGGCGTCGATGATCTGTGGCCGGTGAGGGACGGGCGAGGAAGCGAGGTCGGCCGGGAGCGCCGGTATGCCGCCCCGAGTCGGTTGACGGAAAGGGCCGTTGACACGGCCTGTGAAGGCACTGAAGCCTGAGGGCCGTCAGTGATCAGGTTCCGCGGACGACGAGCGGAAACCTGGCATGGCGTACGGCCCCGGTATGGCGAGCGGGCCCGGGGACAGGAACGAACGGGTCGTCGGCGGTCGGACGGGCCGGCGGGGGAGCGAGGCGGACATGGCAGAGCACTCCGATGGCGGGCGCACCGCGATCGTGATCGGCGGCGGGCTGGCCGGGATGCTGGCCGTCACCGCCCTGGTCGGACAGGTCGACACCATCACCGTCGTCGAGCGCGACCGCTACCCGGAGGGGCACGCCTTCCGTAAGGGCGTACCGCAGGCCCGTCATCTGCACATCCTGCTCAGCGGTGGCCGGCGCGCACTGGAGGAACTGCTGCCCGGCACGGTCGCCGCGCTCAACGAGGCGGGCGCACGCAGCCTGTATCTGCCGCGCGATCTGCTCACCCGCACCCCCACGGGCTGGCAGCGCCGCTTCGACGAGCGCCGGCATCTCACGCTGAGCGTCACCCGTCCGGTGCTGGACGCGGTCGTACGGGAGCAGGTGCTGCGGGCCGTCGCCGGCTCGGCCACCCGGGTGGAGGTCCTGGAGGCGACCGAGGCCATCGGGCTGACCGGGGACGCCGGCCGGGTGACCGGGGTACGCGTCCGGCCGCGGGGCGGCGAGCCGGGCGGGCGGCTCGAACGGGAGCTGCCGGCCGCGCTCGTGGTGGACGCCTCGGGCCGCACTTCCCGCACGCCCCAGTGGTACGCCGAACTGGGCCGGCCCGCGCCGCAGGAAGAGACCGTGGACGCGGGGCTGGCCTACGCCACCCGGTTGTACCGGCCCAAGGACCCGGCCACCGCGCCCGACGCGGGCGTCAATGTGCCCGGCTGGCCCGAGTGCCCGCGTGGCGCCGCGTATGTGCCGGTCGAGGACGGCAAGTGGCTGCTGACGCTGTCCGGTGTGCGGGGCCACCACCCGCCGATGGACGCGGCGGAGTTCACCGCCTTCGCCGCCACCATCGGCGACCCGTACGTCCATGAACTGCTCGGCCGGGCCGAGCCGCTCTCGCCGGTGCACGGCTTCCGCGATACCTGCAACCGCCGCCGCCACTACGAGCGGTCCGGCGCCCTCCCCGAGGGATTCCTCGTCCTGGGGGACGCCGGCTGCACCTTCAACCCCGTATACGGGCAGGGCATGTCGGTCGCCGCACTCGGCGCGCTGGCCGTGCGCAGCACGCTCGCCGACGGCGGAGGTCTGCGCCCCGGGGTCACCGCCGAGGCGCAGCGGGCGGTGGCCCGCGCCGCGGAACCCGCCTGGCTCGTCGCGGTCGGCGCGGACCGCCCGTACGCGAACCCCGACGCCACCAAGGCGGGTCTCGGGGAGCGGCTGACCACGTGGTACATCGACCGGCTCTCCGCCCGTGCCGCCATCGACCCCGTCGTCGGGGCGGCCTTCCGGGACGTCTTCTGCCTCACCGCGCCGCCCGCCCGTCTCTTCGCCCCGCAGATCTTTCTGCGCACGGTCTTTCTGCCCCGCCGCCCCGGCCTCCCCAGCCCGCCCGCGGTCGTCGAAGGGGTGTGAGCCCGCCGGGGGACGGGCTGCGTCCGCGCTCCGGTGGCCGCCGCGCGCCCGCGGGACGGCACACCGCGCGTGCACGGGCCGGCACACCCGACGCCCGCGCCCGTAAGCCGCCGCCCCGGCACTCGGCCGCCCGCGGGGGAGCGCCTCCGCGGCCCGCTCCAACGGACGCGTCCGGGTTGCCGGACCGGGAGGGGCCTGCCACAGCCCCCCGGGGAAAGGTCACACCCGTCCCCGGAATGTCACGGCCGGTCGCGCCGTTTGTATCTGCGGGTGATGGTGTGGAGAGTCCGGGTGTCGTGGTGCGGAAACCGTACGGCGGCGCCGTGTGGCGCGGCGTACCGGAACCCGCCGCTCACGCGGCCCGTTCTCTTCGCGACTGCCCCGACCATGGAGGTGCCGTGACCGGTTCCAGACCTCGTCGCACTCGACTTTCCGCGCTGCGCCCCGCGGCCTTCGGCGCCGTGCCCACCGGGGAGCGGCTGGCCAGGATACGCAGGTCGCCGCAGTTCGTGGACGGCCAGTTCCGCAATCCGGCGGCGACCAGGCAGCTGCTCCATGGCTCCGCGCTGCCGATGATGCGTACCCAGCTGAGTCGGGAGGGGCGGCGGCGCCGGGCGCCGGTCGGCCGGATTCCGGTGTACCGTCCGACCGCCGCTGACGGGACGGAGCCGCCGGCCTCCGGGCTGCGGCTCACCTGGATGGGTCATTCGAGTGTGCTGGCCGAGGTGGACGGGCAGCGGGTGCTCTTCGACCCGGTCTGGGGCGAGCGCTGTTCGCCGTTCACCTGGGCCGGACCCAAGCGGTTGCACCCGGTGCCCATCGCGCTGGACGAGCTGGAGCCGGTCGATGTAGTGGTGATCTCCCACGACCACTACGACCATCTCGACCTGCCGACGGTCCAGGGCCTGACCGGCACCGGCGCGGCCTTCGTCGTGCCGCTCGGCGTCGGTGCCACCCTGGAATTCTGGGGCGTGCCCGCGGAGCGGATCACCGAGCTCGACTGGCACGAGTCCACCCGCGTCGGCGCACTGACCCTCACGGCCACCCCCGCCCAGCACTTCTGCGGCCGCGGTCTGCGCGGCCCGCAGTACACCCTGTGGGCCTCCTGGGTGGTCGCGGGCCCCGACCACCGGATCTTCCACAGCGGCGACACCGGCTACTTCCCCGGCTTCACGGAGATCGGCGCGGCGCACGGCCCGTTCGATGCGACGATGATCCAGATCGGCGCGTACAGCGACTTCTGGCCGGACATCCACATGGACCCCGAGCAGGGGGTTCAGTCGCACCTCGACCTCCAGGGCGGAGAGCCCGACGGCGTGCTGGTGCCGATCCACTGGGGCACGTTCAACCTCGCACCGCACCCGTGGGCGGAGCCCGCCGAGTGGACCCTGACCGCCGCCCGGAAGGCCGGGGTCACCAGCGCCCACCCCCGGCCGGGCGAGCCGTTCGAGCCCGCCGATCCCCCGGCCGTCTATCCGTGGTGGAGGGCGATCGCCGTGCCTCCCGCCCATGGATGGCCGGTATGGCCGCCGGCGGTTTCCCCCTCCGACGTGGACCTCGTCGCGGACCGGTGAGGCCGCGGGGGACGACGGCCTCCGGCGTGTGCCGCAGGCCTTGATGGCCGGAGCCCGCACGCCGGGCACCGCTTCGGCCGGGCCCGGCTCCGCGCACCGGCCGGGGGTCTCTGCGGACAGCGCATCCGCGAACCGGTGGTCCAGCGGCCCGACTTGCGATGGACGTCCCACTGTCCCGATGGCGCGGTGACGCCTCTACGGGAGACCGCGCCGGAGGGCCGGACCCCTCGTGCGGTCGATCCGGCGGCGTGCGAGGAGCCCGCCGATGCCGGGGATGACGGCGGCCGCCTTCGCCGTGCTGTCGGCACTGTCGTGACGCCATGCCGCGATCACGACGAACAGGTAGGCGCAGCCGTGGAGCGGCCCCATCAGGGCGGACAGGGGTTTGAGGTGGACGGTGGCGAGGTTGGCCGGCAGCACGATCAGTGAAACGAATTCGACGGGGGCGGCCGGCCACAGAGGGCGTGCGCGTATGCTCACGCTCCCGTGGTGGAGCCGGGCCTGATGATCATCAGGACGGTGACGGTCGCCCACAGCAGGTTGAAGAGGCCGGTGAGCATCGCCAGCGCGGGGGCGGCGCGTTGATCGGGAATCAGGGAGCCGGGGTGGTTCGCCGCCGCCTCGACCGCGCCGAGGGCGCTGTCCTGGCGGGGCAGGACGAGCAGCGCCAGGATCGCGGCGGCGCCCGCGGTGAGGGCGAGGGAAGCGATCAGCCAGGCGCTGCGCAGCGCAAGGAAGAGCTTTGTCACGGTGCGTGGTCCTCGGTTCAGCTGGTGCGGCGTCGGCCGGTGACCTTGGAGGCGGGCAGACGGCCGGCCCGGGAGGTGCCGGACAGGGTGTCGCCGTCGACGGTCACGGCGAAGGACAGGTTCAGGCGCAGCGGCTTGGTGATCGACTGCTTCCAGGTGAGTCGGCTGCCGTCCAGGGCCACGTCACGCAGCGGAAGGTGTTCTCCGGTGCCGTGCGCGGTGCCGGTCAGTGAGCCGTCCTCCGCGGCGCGGAGGTCCGTGACGGCCTTGATCCTGCCGATGGGGGTGGAGATGTTCAGATCCCAGGTGCCTTCGACGGACATATGTGCGGTCTTCCTCGGTGGGTGAGGCCGCCCTGTTGGCGGGCTTGGGGGTGGGCTGTTGGCAGCGGGACTGCGGGGGAGGGGCTGCTGGATGCCCAACTCCCTTGGATATGCAGCGAGTTGAAAGGTTCGAGTGGGCTCACGGAGTTGTCGGCGTCGGTCCCTGGTCGCGCCAGACGACGCCACGGCGCTCATGGGCGAACAGCTCCTCGACGGCGTGGGCGACCTTGGGCCCCACCTCGCGCTCCAGCAGGTAGAGGCCCAGGTCCAGGCCGGACGTCACGCCGGCGCCGGTGACCAGATCGCCGTCGTCGACCACGCGGGCCCGCACCGCATGCACACCCGTGGCGTCCAGCAGGTCCAGGCCGAGGTGATGGGTCGTCGCACGGCGTCCCTCCAGAAGCCCGGCCATGGCCAGGACGAGCGAGCCGCCGCACACCGCGCCGACCGTCAGTCCGGACCGGTCCATGGCGGCCTTCAGCAGGGAAGGCAGGCTCGTCCGCAGCGTGCGGCCCAGCAGTACGGGGATGGAGTCCTCCGGTGTCCGGTCGCCGGTGTCCTCGTCGGGCACCTCTCCCGGCTCCCCGGCGCGGCCCGAGGCGCCGGGCACCACGATGAGGTCGGCCCGCTCCGGATCGAGGCCGGCCGTGGCCCGTAGCGCCAACTCGCCTGTCCCGCTGACCACTTCACGCGGCCCTTCGGCGGAGACCAGCTCCACGCTCACCGCGCCGCCGGAGGCGGCACCTCCGGCGTGCAGGACCTCATAGGGGGCGATGACATCGAGCGGATCGAAGCCGTCGAACAGGACGATCTGAGCGTGCATGGGCGTTCCTTCGGGGCGGAGACGACCGGGTCCGTACCGGGTTCACCACCGAAGCTAATCCGACCTGCCCGCACGCCCCAGTGGCATTACCGACAACAGTCAACGGGATCCCGCCAAGCCCTTCAGGGGGCAATTGAGCAGGAAGAATGTTCTCTCACCCGCTTACGGTGACCACCCGCTGGAGCTGGTGAGCGGTGGCGGAATCTCGGTGAGTGGGTAACTTATGGCCATGCATACCGTCGCCGTCCTCGCCCTCGACAAGGTGATCCCCTTCGATCTCTCCACCCCGATCGAGGTCTTCACCCGCACGCGCCTGCCGGACGGCCGTGCCGGCTACCAGGTCCGCGTCTGCGCCGAGCGGCCGGAGGTCGATGCGGGTGCGTTCACTCTGCGGGCGCCATGGGGACTGGCGGGGCTGACGGACGCGGACACCGTCATCGTCCCGGGCACCGCCGACCCGGCCGCCCCGCTCCCGCCCGCCGTCCACGACGCGCTGAACGCGGCCGCCGCCAACGGCACCCGTATCGCCTCCATCTGCTCGGGCACCTTCCCCCTGGCCGCTTCCGGGCTGCTCGCCGGGATGCGCGCCACCACCCACTGGGCGGCGGCCGGCATGCTGGCCGCCGCCCACCCGGACATCGAGGTCGACCCCGATGTCCTCTACGTCGACAACGGGCAGATCCTCACCTCCGCGGGCGCCGCCGCCGGACTCGACCTGTGTCTGCATCTGATCCGCCGCGACTACGGCTCGGCCGTCGCCGCCGACGCCGCCAGATTGTCCGTCATGCCCCTGGAACGAGAGGGCGGACAGGCCCAGTTCATCGTCCAGCCCTATCCGTCCACACCCCGCGGGTCCGCGCTCGAACCACTGCTCACCTGGCTGCAGGACAACCTGGCCCGCGATCTCGCCCTGGCCGACATCGCCGTCCGGGCGGACACCAGCACCCGGACCCTGATGCGCCGCTTTCGCGAACAGACCGGCACCACGCCGCTCCAGTGGCTGCAGCGCGCCCGTGTCCGCCAGGCGCAGCATCTGCTCGAAACCACCACGCACTCGGTCGAACGCATCGGCGCCCAGGTCGGCTTCGGCTCATCCACCGCCTTCCGCGACCGCTTCAAACGCACCACCGGTGTCAGTCCTCAGACCTACCGCCGCACCTTCCGCTGAGCGCCCCGGCGTACCGGCGCGAGGGACGACCCCGGCCCCGCCGGGCAAGCCCCGCCCGCCCGTCGGCCGGCAGGTCGTGGAGCGGTGGTGGTGAGCCGTGGTGGTGCGCCGTTGTCCTGCCGCGCTCGTGCCGGGGTGGCCGAACGCCCCGGCGTGCGTCAGGTCCACGAGCGCCGCCCGCGAGCTTCGAAAGAGGTTCCTCTGGATTCCTCAACTCGCCTTCCTTGAACGGTAGTTCGTATTGTTTCGTACTGACGTACGCGTGGCGCCCACTCAGGGAGGTGGCGAGGGGTAGCGAAACCCCGAAGTGGGTCCGAACCCCACCCGTGCAACAACTAGCGTGCGTGCTCCGCGAACTGCCAACGGCCGATCCGGAGGGCGCCGATGCCTACCGCATTCCCCCAGGGGACCCAGACGTCCCAGGAGGCTCAGAGATCCCCAGGGCCCTTGGGTTCCCCGGGGGTCGCCCCCGTCCCTGCTTCCGCCCGGCGGCGAGAGCGTGAGGGCGGACGACACGGCCGGGCCTCGTTCCCCGAGTCGGCCGCCGACTCGGCGATACGGGCCCGTCTGGTCAGGCTCGCCGCCGTCCCCTGCCTCCTCGTCGCCGTGCTCTGCACGGCCGTCGCCGCCTTCGTCGTGCAGGCGGGCGGCGCCCGGCTCACCGGTCGTGAGTGGGTGGTGCTGTGCGGTGGTCTCGCCCTGGTCTGCGTGATCGTGCTCACCGCGAGCGCCGCCGCCAACGCCGAGGCCCGTGCGGCCGTCACCCGTTACGCCCGGCTGCGCCAGGTCTGCGCCCGCAGCCAGTCCGACCTGTATGACCTGCTGGACCGCGTCCGGCAGGGCGAATGGATCCAGCGTCGCGAGCCCGAACAGGGCCTCGTGCCCATCGGTGACACGCTCGATCTGCTCGCCCACGAGGTGGCCGCCGCGGGCCGGGCCGCCGAGTGCGCCGTCATCGACGCGGTCGCCATCGCCCGCAGCAACGCCAGCGGCAGCGAGCAGAAGGTCGAGGTCTTCGTGAACCTCGCCCGTCGTCTGCAGTCCCTGGTGCACCGGGAGATCGAGCTGCTGGACGAGCTGGAGAACCAGGTCGAGGACCCGGACCTGCTCAAGGGCCTGTTCCACGTCGACCACCTGGCCACCCGGATCCGCCGGCACGCCGAGAACCTCGCCGTGCTCGGCGGCGCCATCTCGCGCCGCCAGTGGAGCCGCCCGGTGTCCATGACCGAGGTGCTGCGCTCCTCGATCGCCGAGGTCGAGCAGTACCCGAGGATCAAGCTGGTGCCGCCGATCGAGGGCACCCTGCGCGGACATGCCGTCGCCGACGTCATCCACCTGCTCGCCGAACTCGTGGAGAACGCGTCGATCTACTCCGCCCCGCAGACCTCGGTGCTGCTGCGGGCCCAGCTCGTCACCGCCGGTCTCGCGGTCGAGGTCGAGGACCGCGGACTGGGCATGTCGGCGGACGAGCAGTCGCGGATGAACGCCCTGCTGGCCGACCCCGAACATGTCGACGTCGCCGAGCTGTTGAGCGACGGCCGGATCGGACTGTTCGTGGTCTCCTCGCTCGCCCGGCGGCACGGCATCGTGGTCCGGCTGCAGAGCAATATCTACGGCGGCGTGCAGGCCGTGCTGATCGTGCCGCAGGAGCTGCTCGGTGAGGATGCGGCCGACGGGGACTCGGGCGAAGCGGATGCGCCGCGCGCCGGATCACCGGACAACGACCCGGCACGCGAGCACGACGGGGGATACGACGGCGGTTTCGTCCACGACCGTGACGGCGGCCATGGGTCTCACGACCGCCATGGACCGCACGACCACAGGGAGCGGCACGACCGCCATGACCCCGGCCGGCAGACCGTGGCCATCCCCCGCCCCGCTCCGGCCCCCGATCACGCGCTGGACATGGCCCCGCGCGGCTACGGCGACCGTTCGGCCTCGGTCCCGGCCCCGCTGCCCGTCGCCGCGGACACCGATCCCGATTCCGGCGCCGCTCGGCGTCGGCTGGTCCGCGCATCGGGCGTCCACACCCCTGAAGTCCAGATGCCCGACGCGCAGATGCCCGAGCCGTACCTCCCTGATGCCGCCCCGGCCGACCCCGGCCCGGTCGTGCTCCCGCCCGCGCCGCCGGCCGTGGACAACAACGCCCGCCCGCGGCTGCCCCGGCGGCGTAAGCAGACGCATCTCGTGCCCGAGCTGCGCGGCGACCCCGTCCTGCCGTCCACGACACCCCGCACGGGGCCGGAGCCCGAACACGACCCCGGCCTGATGGCGGCCTTCCGGCGCGGCTTCAGCCTCGCCGACGACATCTACGCCGGCGACACCGCCGGCGGTAACGGCAGCACCCCGGCCCAGGGCGGCGACACCAGCAGCCCGGTCGGCAACGACCTGCTCTACGAACGTGACCACGATGCCCCGATGGCCCGCCCCCGAGGAGACGACCGCAACCATGGTGAGTGATGTGCGTGCGCAGGCGCATTCGCAGCTGCAGGGAGGCCAGCACACCGATCTGTCCTGGCTGCTGACCGGGCTCGTCCAGCGGGTGCCGCACGCCCGGAGCGCGCTGCTGCTGTCCTCGGACGGCCTGGTCAAGGCTGCCCATGGCTTCGACCCGGACAGCGCCGACCACATGGCCGCCCTGTCCTCCGGCCTCTACTCCCTCGCCCGCAGCGCCGGTGTGCGCTTCGGGGAGGGCGACGACGTCCTGCAGGTCGTGGTCGAGCTGGAGTCCACCTTCCTGTTCGTCTCCACGGCCGGATCGGGCGCGTGCCTCGCCGTGCTCGCCGCCCGCGAGGCCGATGTGGCGGTGCTGGGCTACGAGATGTCGATGCTGGTCAAGAGCGTCCGGTCGTATCTGTCCACCCCCGCGCGCCAACAGACGCCCGCGGGCGGTCGTTGACCATGACCGTGCGTCGCCGACGGCGGCAGGGCGGCGAACCGTGGTACGACGACGCGGCGGGCCGGCTGGTCCGCCCGTACACCGTCAGCAACGGCCGGACCCGCCCGACGGCGCACTTCGACCTGCTGACCATGGTGATGGCCACCGGCCGACGGCCCGTCTCCTGCCAGGGCCCCGACTACGCCCAGGTGCTGGGGCTGTGCTGCGGGCCGGTCTCCGTCGCTGAGATCGCCGCCCACATAAGGCTGCCCGCCGTGGTCACCAAAGTGCTCCTCGCCGACCTCGTCGACTGCGGGGCGCTCACCGCGCGGGCCCCCGCAGCCGTTTCGGCAGGGGCCGCGTCCCGTACCGACCGAGCCCTGCTGGAGGCGGTGCTGAATGGACTTCGCAAACGACTGTGACCCCCACACCCAGGGGGACCCCTCGACCGACCTCTTCCCCACCGCGCTCAAAATCCTGGTCGCGGGGGGCTTCGGGGTCGGCAAGACGACCTTTGTCGGCGCGGTGAGCGAGATCGAGCCGCTCAGTACAGAAGAGCTCCTCACCCAGATCAGCGTCGGGACGGACGATCTGGCGGGCGTCGAGAACAAGGACACCACCACCGTCGCCATGGACTTCGGCCGGATCACGCTCAGTCCCGCGCACATCCTCTATCTCTTCGGGACGCCGGGGCAGCAGCGCTTCTGGTTCATGTGGGACGAGTTGTCCAACGGGGCGCTCGGCGCGGTGATCCTCGCCGACACCCGGCGCCTGGACCAGTGCTTCGGCGCCGTGGACTTCTTCGAGCGGCGCGGTATCCAATTCATCGTCGCGGTCAACGAGTTCGACGGTTCCTTTCACTACGAGCCGGACGAGGTCCGCACCGCCATGGACATCTCCCCTGACGTCCCCGTCGTGCTCTGCGACGCCCGCCAGTGCAGCTCGGCCACCCAAGTCCTGGTATCGCTCGTCCAGCATCTGCTCACCCCCGCCCTCGCCGCGACCCCGGAGCTGCCATGAACCACCCCGCCTCCCGTGTCCCCTACATCTCCTACGACCCCACGCGCCATCTGCTGCTCACTCCGCAGGACGACGAGGCCCCGGCGCGGGTCGCCCGGCTGCGCGCCCTGGGAATCGGCGAATCCCCGCTGCCCGCGTTCGACGAGTTCGCGCGCAAGCTCGCCCGGACCACCCGGGCGCCGTACTCGATGGTCAACTTCATCGACGAGCGACGGCAGTACTTCGCCGGTCTCTACACGCCCGCCCAGGACCAGGCCGTCGAGCTGGGACCGGCGCCCGCCAGCGCCCAGCCGGGCCGGGTGATGGACCGCGACCACGGGTACTGCCCGCATGTCATCGTCCGCCGGAAAGCCCTGGTGCTGGAGGACGTCTGCGACTATCCGCGGTTCGCCGGCAACCCCGTCGTGGACGAGATCGGTATCCGCTCCTACCTCGGTGCGCCGCTGATCGACCGTACGGGGATGGCGCTGGGCACCGTCTGTGTCGTGGACCTCGAACCGCGCCCCTGGGGGCGGGAGGGGCTGGAGACCATCAAAGCGATGGCCGCCGAACTCGTCGAGCAGATCCATCGCATGGAGAAACAGCAGAGCGACGTCTGAGGCAGCTTCCCCTGGTCCGGACCCCGGCCCCGGTGCCCGGCGCGGACGGCCCTTGAGCCGGACGGCCGGCCCGGGGCCGCGGCATCGGCTCCGGGCCGATGACCGCGAGCCCCGGGCCGGAGCCTGCCGCTCATCTGGGGCGGGCGAACCATGAGCGCTGGCGCACCGGACCGGTGCGCTGGCCCGGGACCGTGGCGGTGGCGTCCTGGCCCCGTCCGGGGGCCGGGCCGTCCGCGGGGGCGTCGCCCTCCTCCGGCCACTCCGAGGGCTCCAGCCGCAGCAGCTCGGCGAGCCTGCTGGACCACTCGCCCTGCGCCCGCCCCAGGGCCAATTCGCCCAGGCGCAGCAGCTGGATATCGGAGGTGCCGGCCGGCGCGAAGATGTGGTGGGCGTCCCGCAGGAAGCGCTCCACCGGCCGGTCGGTGAACAGCCCGCACGCGGCATGGATGTCCATCGCGTCACGCGCCGACTCCAGCGCCGACTCCACATTGACCAGCTTGGCGTTCATCAGCTCCGCGTCGCACGGCAGCCCCTGGTCCAGCAGATGCACCGCGTGGTACGCGGACAGCCGGGACAGCAGCAGCCGCGACTGGATGCGTCCCAGCTTGAGCTTGATGTTGCCGAGGTCCGCCAGCGGTTTGCCGTAGCGCTGCCGCTCGGCGCAGAACGCCGTGGTTTCTTCCAGCACCGCCTGATGGATGCCCAGTGATACGGCGGTCAGATTGGGCCGCCCGTACAGCACGCTGGAGGAGTACGCGACCGACAGCCCGTCGCCCTCGCGGCCCAGCAGATTTGCCGCCGGGATGCGGCAGTTGTCGAAGAACAGCTCGCCGAAGCTGAAGCCGTGCAGCCCCATCGCGGGCTGCTGCGGCCCGACCCGGAAGCCGGGTCTGTCGGACTCGACGAGAAACGCCGACAGGCCCTTGGAGCCCTCGCCGGTGCGGACGACCACACCGTGCAGATCGCCGACATGGCTGTTGCCGACATAGATCTTCCGGCCGTTGAGGAGGTACTCGTCGCCGTCGCGGACCGCGGTGGAGGTCATGCCCAGCACATGGCCGCCGGACTGCGGTTCGGTGACCGCGATGGTCGGCAGGCACTCGCCGGAGGCTATGGCCGGCAGCCAGGTCTTCTTCTGCTCCTCGTTGCCGAAGTGGACGATCTTCGCGACGCCCAGCTGCGACGCCTGCACCATGGCGCCCATCGCGGCGCTCACCCGGGAGATCTCCTCGATGATCAGGGTCTTGGCGACATGCCCGGCGCCCATCCCGCCGTATGCGCGGTGCACGGTCGCGCCTATCCAGCCCTGCCGCGCGATCAGGCGCGAGAGGTCATGGCAAACGGAACGGTTCGCCTCCATCTCCGCCACCCTGGGGCGGACCTCCCTCTCGGCGAACTCCCGCACCTGGTGCCGGAGTACCTCATGCCGCTGGTCGGTGAAGTAGCGATGCAAGACGAGCCCCTCCTTCGCGATCTCCCCCGTGCTGGTCGCATCTCGCCCCTGGGCGGCACCGGCGGTGCCGCCCACAGCGAACGTTCCGGAAAGTGATCTTTCGCTTACCCCGTGCAATACCCGTTGGCATACCTACTGCAGGGCGCATAAAACATCAACTGGGTGCATTTAAGTGAAGAGTTGAAGTGCGGAGCAGCTGTGCACCACCCCCAGTTCCGGAATGCGGATGGCGCGGTTCCGAAGGCCCCGGAACCGCGCCACCCCACGCCTCCCGCCCCGCCACGGCGGGTTGGGGCGCGTCAGTGCGAGACGTCGCAGCAGGACTCGCGACGCTGCTGCCGGCCCACCTCCAGCCAGTCGGTGCCGGCCGGCCGCAGGGAGCGGGTGGTGGCGGGCGCCGGGAAGGAGTCGGTCAACTGCCGCTGTGCGAAGAGCCGTCCGCCGCGCAGCACCGCGGAGGTCCGCACCAGCGAGTCGAAGTCCTGGAACGGATCGCCGTCCACCAGCGTCATATCGCCGAGCTTGCCGACCTCCAGCGTCCCCAGATCCCGTTCCGCGCCGAACACCCGGGCGGGCAGTGCGGTCGCGGTGCGCAGCGTCCGGCTCACACTGAGACCGCCGCGGTGCAGCGCCCGCAGGCACAGGTGCAGGCCCAGCCCCACCGGCGCGAGCGGCTGGTCCGTGCCCAGCGCGACCAGTCCGCCGCCGTCCAGCACCCGCCGGTAGAAGCCGACCTCGGTCTCGATGTCGGCCAGCTGCGCCGGGGTGGGGCGATGCCCGGCGTTCTCCCGTACGACCGCGGTGTCCCAGGGCGGCATCAGCCGGGCCACCCGCACATCGTCCGCCAGCGCCGGATCGTCACCGAGCAGCGCGGCGGCCGAGAACGGAGTGGCGAGGAGGTGGAAGTCGGTGCCGGTGTAGACCTCCTCCACGTCCTGGTAGGCGCGCCCGGAGCCGCTGACGGCGTGACCGAACTCCAGTCGCTGGGTCGCTTGCAGATGGGTCGTCAGGTCCTGTCCCAGCTGAAGGCCCGGCGTGAGCAGATGGCTGCCGGACCGGACCCCGAGCCGCTGGTGGGCGAAGCGCGCGGCCTCCGCCATCACCCAGCCCGGCGCCCGTACGTAGGTCTTGACGAAGTCCCAGTCGAGGGCCGCGCCGCGCTCCAGTGAGCGGCGCAGTCCCGCGCGGGTGCGGTGTGCCCGCCCCATGCTGTACGCGACCCGGCCGCCGTCCAGCAGCTCTCCGCAGGTCAGCAGGCGCGGCCCGGCAAGCACACCGGCCGCCACGGCCTCCCGGATGCGGGCCTGTTCATAGGAGAAGCCCCCGCAGGAGACCGCGGTGGTGATGCCGTAGGCGAGCTGCAGCGCGGTCTGCCGCCCGCCGTAGGTCGTCTGCCACGGGTGGGTGTGCGCGTCCCACAGGCCGGGCAGCACGGTCTGGCCGGAGGCGTCCACCCGCCGGGCCGCGCCGGGCCGGGACGGGCGGTGTGCTTCCACGGCCGTGATCCGCCCGTCCCGCACCACCACATCGACGTCCTCCCGCACCTCGTCGCCGGTGCCGTCCCAGAACCGGCCCGCGTGGACCACGGTGTCCGGGGCGCGCGAGGGGCGGTGCCCGAGGGACAGCGGGACGGTCCGTGCCGCGTCGCCGGACACCCCGGTCAGCCGCAGCTTCCCGGCCGAGAGGTACAGCAGCGTGCCGGAGTCCCCGGACCACGACGGATGGTCGGCGCTCTCCTCGGTCAGCTGCCGCGGCGCACCGTCCGGCGTACCGTCGGGCCGCACCGGCAGCACCCACAGCGCGGACTCGGCGATCACGGCCAGCCAGTGCCCGTCGGGCGACCACACGGGCCCGGAGTCATAGCGGTCGGCGACCGAGACATGCTCGGCGACCGGGTACAGCCGGTCCTTTCCGGTCTCGGCGTCGACGATCCTGATGACGTTGTAGCCCTCGCGGAAGCGGCGGTTGAGGCGGTTGCGGTCGCAGTACGCCAGATAGCGCCCGTCCGGTGACCAGCTGGGGCGGCCGGGCAGCCCGCCGGCGCCCATCGGCGCGGCCAGCACCTTCTCCGTGCCGTCGGACAGCGTCCGTACGATGAGGTTTCCGGACATGTCCAGCGCGGCCAGCCGTCCGCCGTCCGGTGACAGTGCGGGCTGCACCCGGCCGCCGGTGGCCAGCACCGTCTCCTCGCCGGAGGCGATATCGCGGCGACGCACCGCGAACAGCCCGTCGCGGTCGTCCGCATAGAGCAGCGCGCGCCCGTCGCGGGACCAGCTCGGCGCCAGGATGTAACGGGTGGCGTCGGCCCGGACGATCCTGCGTGGCGTGCCGCCACCCGAAGTGGAGGCCAGCCAGAGGGAGTTGAGTGCGGCGAAGGCGACCTTGCGGCCGTCGGGCGAGAGCGCGGGCAGATGTACTCCGCGCAGCGGGCCCGCCGCCGTCCGTTCGAAGCCGTAGTCCTTGACGCGGTAGTGGGGGCGGTCCAGCGGCAGCCGCGCGGTGAACGGGATGGTCTCGGCACGCTGCGGGGCATCGGCCCGGACGATCCGGAACTGCCCGCCGACCGTCAGCAGCAGCTCGTCCCGCGAGACCCAGCGCGGCGGCACCGGCTCCACATCGCCGTCGACCGCGACCCGCACCCCGTCCACCACCAGCGTGCAGGTGGGGCCCGGATAGTCCGTGGTCCGCAGATAGGCGAGCCGCCCCGTGGGGGACAGTGCCGGCACCATCACCTGCGCGGTCGCCGTCTCGGTGTGCTCGGTGCGCACCGAGCCCCGGCCGTCGGCCGGTACGGAGGCGACGGTACGGGAGACCAGCGCCGCGCCCGCCACCTGCCCGCGTACGAACACGATCCGCGAGCCGTCCGGCGACCAGCACGGGTCGAAGTCCTCCCAGGCGGCGTCCTGATGGGGGCCGTCCTGACCGGGCAGCCCGGTCACCCGGGTCAGCTGCCGGGTCTTCACCTCCAGCACCCAGATCCGGTACGGGCTGCCGGTCACCGCATCCCCGCCCCGCTCCGAGGCGAAGGCGATCCGGGTGCCGTCGGGCGACCAGGCGGGGCCGCGGTCGTCCCACGGGCCGTCGGTCAGCTGCTGGAGACCGGAGCCGTCGGCGGCGAGCGTCCAGAGGTGGAAATTGCCTCCCCGGTAGGCGCAGACGGCGATCCGGCGGCCGTCGGGGGAGTGCACCGGACGGGTGGGCTCCAGGTCGGGCGGGGTCAGGGCCACCGCGTCGCCGCCGGCCCGCGGCAGTGACCACAGCACGTTCTGGACCTCGGCGACCAGCCGGTCACCGGCCGGGGAGAGGGAGGCCGCGCCATTGGTGGCGGCCGTGAAGGACAGGGGGGCGCCGCTCGCAGCGGCGTCCTGCGCTAATGCGGTGGGAGCCGTGACACCGGCCAGGCCCGCCGCGGCGGCGGCAGAGGCGGTGCCCTGCAGAAATCTGCGGCGGGACAGCGGCGTGGGGTGATGGGGGGAGTCCTCGAAACGGTCCTCGAAACGGTCCGTGGTGTCCAACGTTCCTCCTGCGAAGGGGGGTTGCGGCACATGGTCGGCAAAGAACCGGCTGATCGTGTCACGCCGTCCGGGGACCGGGGCAACTACGCCACGCGCGCCCCATGGCGCACCGCCGCCCCACGCGGAAGAGTGGGCACCGACGACTCGTCAGCCACCGCCCCGGCAGTCAGGAGACGACGCCATGCAGGCCATGCAGCAGGACTTCCACCAGGCCCCGGACGGTGCCCGTATCGCCGCCTACACCTGGCTCCCGGAGTCCGGTCACCCGCGCGCCCTCGTCCAGATCGCGCACGGTGCCGCCGAACACGGCCGGCGCTACGACCGCTTCGCCCGCTTCCTGACCGGCCACGGCTATGGCGTCCTCGCCTCCGACCACCGCGGCCACGGTGCCACCGCCGCCTCCACCGGCGGCCGCGGTGTGGTCGGCGAGGACGCCTGGCGGGCGATCGTCAGCGACCTCAAGGGCATCGGCAACCATGCGGCCGCCGCCCACCCCGGCGTCCCGCTGGTGCTGCTCGGCCACAGCATGGGCGCGATGCTGGCCCGCGACTACGCCCAGGAGTACGGCGCCGACCTCGCCGGACTCATCCTCACCGGCGCCTTCCGCACCCTGCCAGGCCTGGACATCGACGGCGCCATCGCCGAGCTGGACCAGGAGATCGCCGAGCACGGCCGCGGCGCGCTCTCCGGCTTCATCCCGCGCAACTTCAGCTCCTTCAACGACGCTTTCCCCCACCGCACCGGCTACGAATGGCTCTCCCGCGACGCCGCCGAGGTGGACGCCTACGCCGCCGACGAGGACTGCGGCTTCCCGTTCTCCGCCGGTCTCGCCGCCGACTGGGTACGCGCCATCCGCAAGATCAACGACCCGGACAATCTCGCCCGCATCCCGCGCGGACTGCCCGTCCACATCGCCGTCGGCGACCAGGACCCCTGCCATCAGGGGATGACCCTGATGCATGAACTCCTGGAGGACTTCCGCTATCAGGGCACCCGCGATCTGACCTGGCGGGCCTACCCGGACGCCCGCCACGAGATCCTCAACGAGACCAACCGCGACGAGGTCCAGGACGACCTGCTGGCCTGGCTCGACAAGCACGTCTGAACCGGCGCGCGCTTCGGGGCGAGCGGTCAGGCCATCGCCACGTCCGCGGCGTCCGCGGCCCCGGCCGTGGCGCGCAGCGTGGCGGCGTCGAAGGGCCGCGGTCGTCGCGTGGCCGCGGAGCGGGAGATCCGCGGCCGGGGGCGCCGAGGTCAGACCTGTCCCGGCTTGAAGACGTCCTGCTCGATGAGGATCTTGTCGATCCGGGCCTTGTCCACCCGGTTCGTCACCTCCTCGACCTCCTGGCGGTCACGGATGCACTTGGCCAGCGTGAACGCCGAGGACACCACGAAGACCAGTCCGATGGCGAGGAACCCGCGCTCCCACGGCCCCACCGGCAGTTTGATGATCCCGATCACCAGCGCCGCCAGCGACAGCCCGAAGGAGATCGCGGCCTGCACGAAGAAGGCCGTGGTCGTCGGCCGCTGAATCGATGGAGTAGTCATGCGCGTAGCGTGGCGGCACGGTGACGGTGGTGCATGAGTACGGGTACTCATCTCTGCGTCGGCCGTACGTGGGCCGACGCGGGAATATGGCAGCACCCACCCTCTGACATGCGGTATTGTTCTCGTGCGCGGTCGGCCCGGGATTTCCCGGCCGGAACGGGCAACGGGACGTGGCGCAGCTTGGTAGCGCACTTGACTGGGGGTCAAGGGGTCGCAGGTTCAAATCCTGTCGTCCCGACTTGTTTTTTCTGCAGGTCGGAGGCCGTTTCCGAATTTCGGAGCGGCCTTTTTGCATGCGTGGCCACCTCGACCGGGGCCGGCCCGGCGGAGTTCCCCTCCGTCGGCCGGCCCCGGTCGTTTGTGTGCGTGCCGGTGCCGGCCCGGCGGCTCGGAACGGCCGCCGGCCGGGCGGGGTGCCCTGGCGTGGCCTGGGCGTCGGCTGCTTGCGCGGCGGCCTCGGGGAGGTACCGGGCCCGGTCCCCGTTGGACTCCCAGTCCGTCTCAAGGGCGGGAGCCGGCCGCGGTGTTGCGCTGGGGGGCCGGTGCGGCGGCTGTGGTGGTTTCGGGCATCTCGGGTTCGTGCAGGGTACGCAGCAGCAGCCATCCCAGGGCGGGCAGCGCGATGAGCGGGGTGAGTGCGGTCTGCAGGGACGTGGCGTCGGCGGCGGCGCCGATGAGGGGGCTCGCGAGGCCGCCGACGCTGACGGTCAGGCCCAGGGTGACGCCGCTGGCGGTGCCGACGCGCCGGGGGAGGTAGTCCTGGCCGAGGGTGACGTGCAGGGAGAAGGGCACGTACAGGCCGGCCGAGGTCAGGGCGGTGAACAGGTACAGGAGCGGGCCGGGGGTCAGGACGATGCCGGCGACGGCGGGGACGGTCAGGGCGTAGGACCAGCGGACCACCGTGATACGGCCGTAGCGGGTGGCGAGCCGGCCGCCGGCGACGGTGCCGATCGCGCCGCCGAGGTAGAGCACGAACAGGGCCGCGGTGCCCGCGAATTCTCCGCCTCCGGTGCGCTGGCGTGCGTACAGGGAGATGAAGGCGCTCAGGCCGACGAAGACGATCGAGCGGCACACGATGGCGCCGGACATCTTGAGGAAGGCCGGCCAGTCGTCCTTGCCCGCCGGGCGGGCCGCAGCGGATGCGGTGCCGGCGGCCGCGGCGGGAGGGCTGAGGGTCCGCAGTGCGGCCACGCACAGGGCGGCGCCTGCCAGGGCCGGGACGACCAGCAGGGGGGAGGCGCGCAGTCCGCCGGTGGCCATGACGGCGGAGACCATGAGTGGAGCGGCCGCGAAGCCGATGTTGCCGCCGAGGGAGAACAGGCCCATCGCGGTGTGGCTGCCGCGGCTCGCGATACGGGCGATACGGGCGGACTCGGGGTGGTAGGCCGCCACCCCGATCCCGGCGACGGCGACGACGGCCAGGGTCACTGCGTAGGAACCGCTGAGGCCGCTGAGCGCGACGCCGACGCCCCCTGTCAGGGTGCTCACCGGCAGCAGCCAGGGCATCGCCCATTTGTCGGTCAGCGCGCCGAACAGCGGCTGTGCCACCGAGGAGAGCAGGGAGGCGGCCAGGACGATGCCGGAGGCCGCGGCGTAGGAATAGGCCCGCTCGGAGAGGAAGAACGGTACGAGTGCGGCCACGGCGCCCTGATAGATGTCCACGCAGGCGTGCCCCAGGGACAGCAGTCTGATGGATTTTTTGGCGGACCGGGCCGGTGATGGGTTGGTTGACACCCCTCGATCGTCACTGTCGCCCAGGTGTCACGCTTCCGATAAAATGCCAAGGTATGTCGAATATCCGCCACACGCCTGCCGCGCCGACCCACACGCTGGCGCTGGCAGCCGGCGAACGTATCGACGCCCACCGTCATGACAACCACCAGATCGTCTACGCGGGCTCCGGCGTCCTCGCCGTCACCACCGATGCCGGCACGTGGTTCGCCCCCGGTACCCGCGCCATCTGGGTCCCGGCCGGAACCGTCCACGCCCATCGCGCCCACGGCCATCTCGACCTGCACACCCTCGGTCTGCCGGTCGGCGACAACCCCCTGCGGCTGGACGCGCCCACCGTCCTGGCCGTCAGCCCCCTCCTGCGCGAGCTGATCCTCGCCTACACCCGCGACCCCACCGACTCCGACTCCGGGCCCGAACGCGACCGCCTGCGCGCCGTCCTCCTCGATCAGCTCTGCGCCTCCCCCCAGCAGCCCGTACAGCTCCCCTCGCCCGCCGATCCGCGGCTGGCCGCCGCCTGCGCCCTCCTGCACCACAACCCCGCCGACCCCCGCACCCTCGCGGAGCTCGGTGCCCACACGCATACCGGGGAGCGCACCCTCAGCCGCCTCTTCCGCTCCGAACTCGGGATGACCTTCCCCCAGTGGCGGACCCAACTGCGCCTCTACCACGCCCTGAAGATGCTGGCCGACGACAGCCCCGTGACCGCCGTGGCCCACCGCTGCGGATGGTCCTCCACCAGCGCCTTCATCGATGTCTTCCGCCGCGCCTACGGATACACCCCGGGCACCCATAACCGCCGCGGGTAGCCGGGCGGTTGTCCCGGCTGCCCCTGCGCGGCGCGAAGCCGCCCCCGTCCTCGTCGCGCACCCCGACGCCGTTCCGATAGGGCGCGCCAGGCCCCGGCAGGCGCCGTCACTCAACTCCGGGTTAAGCCGGGTGGTCGCTACTGTCCGTAAGTGGACTGGTGCACCGTGTTCTCCCCGTGGCAGGATAAGGGCGGCAATGACGGTGCCTTAACTGTTCGTTGGGGTCGATCGATGGGGGACGGCGGGCATGAGCGTGGGGGGCGACGGCCGGTCCGACGAGGCGGGCAGCACGCTCGCGGAGCGGCTGAATCACCTCTTCGCGAATATGCATCCGCCGGGGGCGCCGTACACCAACGCCTATGTGGCTGACGAAATCAGCGGCGGGGACGAGGAGTACGGCGAGGTCAAGGTCACCGAGCAGTATCTGTCGATGCTGCGCAACGGCAGGCGGGCGAATCCGAGCCCGGAGCTGCTGCGCGCGCTGGCCAAGTTCTTTGCCGTACCGGTTGGTTATCTGCTGGGGGACCTCTCGCAGCCGCAGGCCGCGCGGGTGGAGGAAGAGGTCCGCTTCCTCGCCGCCATGCGGGACCAGCGGGTGCGCGCCATCGCGCTGCGCTCCGTGGGGCTGCCGCCGGAGGTGCAGGACAGTCTGACGACGATCATCTCCCAGTTCCGGCAGCAGATGAATCTGCCGGCCGATCCGCCGGAGCGGGGCGGTGACCGGCGCGGTGAGTGAGCTGACGCGGACCGCTGAGCGCGGCCAGGTTTTCGCTTTCTGGCAGCGGGCCGGACACGAGGACGGGACGAGCATGCGAGTGGGGCAGATACGCAGGCGGTGCAAGCGGCTCATCAAGGAGCTGGCGCTGCCCGCCACGACCGATCT
Source organism: Streptomyces sp. NPDC048434 (assembly GCF_043200375.1). NCBI lineage: Bacteria > Bacillati > Actinomycetota > Actinomycetes > Kitasatosporales > Streptomycetaceae > Streptomyces > Streptomyces sp. NPDC048434. Next base: position 182,465 of record NZ_JBICXQ010000019.1, read on the forward strand.
GCGCGGGATGTGCGACATCGTCGCCGCGCGTGTGGCGCGGCCCGTCCATCTGGTGCCGATGAGCCTGGGCGGGGTGGTCTCGGGGATGACGGCCGTCACCGACGACGACTACTGGGTCTTCTACGAGCTCAAGACCTCACCCTGGCACCAGGCCCACATCGTGCTGCACGAACTGAGCCATCTGCTGTTGGGGCACGGCCAGGATCCCGCTGTCACCGAGGACGCGCTGAAGCTGTGGACGCCCTCGGTCGATGTGGCGACAGCCATGCGGCGCATGGGCCTGACCATGGGCTTCGCCCGGCACCACGGCTATGACAACCTCGCCGAGCGGGAGACCGAAGTGCTCGGCACGCTGCTCATGGAACGGGTGGCGCCGTCCGCGGGCGAGCGTGAACTCCCCCTGGAGGGACAGGCGGCCGAGCTGGCGGCGGCGCTCGGGCCCGCGCTCCAGCACCTTCGGCGACGCCAGGAGACGCCGTCCGGCGGCGAGGGTTCCGACGGCGTCGGTGCGGGCGCGGCGGGGGACGGGGGCCCGCGTGTTTGACGTCATCTATCTGTCGTTCGGCGTGGCCGCCTGGGCGATCGTCGGGTACAAGTCCCTTGCCTGGTTCCGCGACCGCAGCAATGCGGACCTGGGGCTGGCCTGTGTGATGACCGGTGGTGTGGCCACGGTCTTCCTCTTCTCCGCGCCGAGCGTCTACCGCGCCTTCGACCGGCTGACCGGCGTGGCCAACCTCGCCATGGTCTTCCTCTACTCCTCCGTCGTGGTGTTCGCCGCGGGCGCGTTGGTGCTGCTGCTGCGCTGGACGGCGGGCGAGGGCGCGGCCGCGCGGGCCCGTGCGCGGACCAGGGCGCGGATCGCCGTCGGGAGCGTGGCCGCGCTGTGGGCGGTGGCGATCACCGGGTTCGTGCTCGGCAGGCCGGACGCGGTCGAGCACCCCCGCGACTTCAGCACCGCGTACACGGACTCGCCCGGAGTCATGCTCTTCCTGGTGCTGTATCTGGCCATCTTCGGAATGAGCTCGGCGGCCCTGGGGACGCTGTGCCCGCGGCTCGCCGCCCGGCTCGGCAGGACGTATCTGGCCCGCGGTCTGCGGCTGCTGGCCGCGGGCTGCTGGCTCGGCCTGGGCTACTGCGGCTGCAAGGTCATCGGCTTCGTCCTGTCCTGGGCGGGCCACCCGGCGCCCTGGCTCTCCAACGGTGTGGCGCCGCTGAGCGCCTCGGTCGCGGCGCTCATGGTCCTCGCCGGGTTCGCGCTGCCGGCGGCCGGCCCCCGGGTCGCCGCCTGGCGCCGGCTGCGCCGTCTCTCCCCGCTCTGGCGGACCGTCACCGCCCACTCCCCGGAGGTCACGATGGAGGCCTCGGCGTGGTCCGTCCGGTGGCCGTTCGCGGATCTGGAGTGGCGGGCCAACCGGCAGATGGCCGAGATCCGTGACATACAGCGCGGCATCCGCCGCCATGTCGAGTCCGACGCCGTCGACATCGCCCGCGAGCGGGCCCGCACGGTCGCCCTGGACGACCGGCAGTTGGCGGCCGTCGCGGAGGCCGCCGCACTCCGCCGTGGTCTGGAGAACCGTGCGGTGGGCCATGTCCCCGCCCACGGGGCCGACAGCGTGGTGGTCTCCAGCGGCACGGCGGCCGAACTCGGCGCGGAGTACGAGCACTTGGCGCTGGTCGCGGATGTCTACCACTCGCCGTTGATCGAGACCGTGCTCACCGAGCTGCGCCAGCGAAGCTCGGTGGTGCGCGGCTGAGGAACAACCACAGAGACGGGGTGGCCCGGCACGGGGGTCCGGGCCACCCCACCCCCCACGCGGGGCCCCGGCGGGGGGCGCGGGGCGGCCCCGGGCCGTGGGGGGGGGGGGGCGGGGGGGGGGGGGGGGGGGCCCGGC
>NZ_JBICXQ010000020.1:0-183870 GCF_043200375.1 Streptomyces sp. NPDC048434
CCGGAGGGGCCTGGTGTGTGGACGTAAAGCGCAGCAGTCCACACACCAGGCCCCGGAGGCCCGTCACCGCACCCACAGCCCCGCGCAGCGGACCCCGCCCGCCGCAGGCGCAACGGCGAGACGAACCACGGCGGGAACGCCGACAACGTGGGCCGCGGCGCTAGCCCGCATAGCGCCGCAGGAACAGCGCCTCCGCAAGCGACAGCCGCTCCAGTTCCTGGGGCGAGACGCTTTCGTTGACCGCGTGGATCTGGGCCTCCGGCTCGCTCAGTCCGATCAGCAGAATCTCCGCCTCCGGGTAGAGCACGGCCAGCGTGTTGCACAGCGGGATCGAGCCGCCCATCCCAGAGGTCTGCATCTCCTCGCCGTCGTACGCCTCGCGCAGCGCCGCCGCCATCGAGGAGTACGCCGGGCTGGCGGTGTCCGCGCGGAACGGCTGCCCCTGCCCGATCTGTTCGACCGCGACCCGCGCACCCCACGGAGCGGCGCTCTCCAGATGCGCGGTCAGCAGCTTCGTTGCCTCGACCGCGTCGGTGCCCGGCGGCACCCGCAGGCTCACCAGCGCCCGCGCGCCCGCCTGCACGGACGGGGTGGCGCCGACCACCGGCGGGCAGTCGATGCCGAGCACCGTGACGGCCGGACGCGCCCAGATCCGGTCCGCGATCGAACCGCTGCCCACCAGCCCGACACCGTCGAGAACCTTGGCGTCCTTGCGGAAGTCCTCCTCCGGATACTGCAGGCCCTCCCAGGAGGCGTCCGCGGCAAGGCCGTTCACCGTGGTCGAACCGTCCTCGGCGCGCAGCGAGTCCAGGACCCGGATCAGCGCCGCCAGCGCGTCGGGTGCCGCGCCGCCGAACTGACCGGAGTGCAGATTGCCCTCCAGGGTGTCGACCCGGACGCGTACCAGCGTCATCCCGCGCAGCGTCGCGGTCACCGTCGGCAGCCCGACCCGGAAGTTGCCGGTGTCACCGATGACGATGGCGTCGGCGGCCAGCAGGTCGGGGTGTGCCTCGGCGTAGCGCTCCAGACCGCCGGTGCCCTGCTCCTCCGAACCCTCCACGATCACCTTGACGTTGACCGGCACCCCGCCGTGCTCCTTCAGGGCACGCAGCGCCGTCAGATGCATGATCAGGCCGCCCTTGCAGTCGGCCGCGCCGCGCCCGTACCAGCGGCCGTCGCGCTCGGTCAGCTCGAACGGCGGGGAGACCCAGGCGCCCTCGTCCAGCGGCGGCTGCACGTCGTAGTGCGCATACAGCAGCACCGTCGGGGCGCCGGCCGGGCCGGGCAGGAAGCCGTACACGGACTGGGTGCCGTCCGGGGTGTCCAGCAGCGCCACGTCCTGGAATCCGTCCGCCCGCAGCGCCTCGACGACCCAGTCGGCGGCCGCCTCGCACTCGCTCTTGGGGAACTGGGCCGGATCCGCCACCGACTTGAAGGCCACCAGCTCGGCCAGCTCGGTCCTGGCGCGGGGCTGCAGTGCGGCGACGGTGCGTGCGAGCGGGCTGTCAGACATGGAACGCTCCTTGTGGGCGCGACGTGGTGCGTACGGGCCGTCCGGCCTCGTGAGCCGGACGGGCCGGACGTACGGGCATCAGTGCGTCCGATCTTCCCACAGGGCCCTTGCGCAACAGCGGCCCGTAGGATGCGGGCGGTACGCGCAGCCAGGCATCGGATGGGAGCAGAAGCACAGGTGAGCAGCGAGCACGCAGCCGAGGACAACCAGCAGGTGTGGGACGTCGTGGTGGTGGGCGCGGGGCCTGCGGGCGCCTCGGCCGCGCATGCCGCGGCCTGTACAGGACGCCGGGTGCTGCTCCTGGAGAAAGCGGAACTCCCGCGCTACAAGACCTGTGGCGGCGGCATCATCGGCCCCTCGCGGGATTCGCTGCCGCCCGGCTTCGACCTGCCGCTGCGGGACCGGGTGCATGCGGTGACGTTCTCGCTGAACGGCCGGCTGACCCGCACCCGCCGCTCCAAGAGCATGCTGTTCGGGCTGATCAACCGCCCCGACTTCGATGCGCGGCTGGTCGAGTCGGCCAAGGACGCGGGCGCGACGGTCCGTACGGGCGTCACGGTCTCGCGGGTGGAGCAGCACGGCGCCGAGGTGCCGGACCGGCGGACCGTCGCGGTGGTGCTGGGCGACGGCGAGGTGGTGCTGGCGCGCTCCGTGGTCGGCGCGGACGGCAGCGCGGGCCGGATAGGAGCCCATGTCGGGGTCAAGCTCGACCAGGTCGATCTCGGCCTGGAGGCGGAGATTCCGGTACCGGCGCCGGTCGCGGAGGACTGGGCGGGCCGGGTGCTCATCGACTGGGGCCCGATCCCCGGCAGCTACGGGTGGGTCTTCCCCAAGGGCGACACCCTCACCGTCGGTGTCATCTCCGCGCGCGGCGAGGGCGCGGCGACCAAGCGCTATCTGGAGGACTTCATCGGCCGGCTGGGCCTGGCCGGTTTCGAGCCGAGCATCTCGTCCGGGCATCTGACGCGCTGCCGTGCCGAGGACTCCCCGCTGTCCCGCGGCCGGGTGCTGGTGTGCGGCGACGCGGCCGGGCTGCTGGAGCCGTGGACGCGCGAGGGCATCTCGTTCGCGCTGCGGTCAGGGCGGCTCGCGGGGGAGTGGGCGGTGCGCGTCTCCGAGGCCCATGACGCGGTGGACGCCCGCCGCCAGGCCCTCAATTACGCCTTCGCCATCAAGGCGGGCCTCGGCGTGGAGATGGGGGTGGGGCGCCAGATGCTGAAGGTCTTCACGCGCCGCCCCGGCCTGCTGCACGCCGCGGTCACCGGCTTCCGCCCGGCCTGGCAGGCCTTCGCGAAGATCACCCGCGGGACGACCACGCTGGCCGAGATCGTCCGCACCCACTCGATGGCGCGACGGGCGCTGGAGGCGATGGACCGGGGGTGAGGCCGGGGCTCGGCCGTCCCCGGGCGGCGGCGCGGTGTGTGCCACCGGCGCCCGTGTCGCGGCCCGCGGGCCGGGCGCGCGCCGGCCCCCCGGCCCGTACTCCCCCGGGAGTACGGCGGATCACCACGCCGGGCTGACGCCGCCGGGCCCCGCCGCGGTCTAGCGTGACGGCATGGAGAACGCACGGCCGCCGTGGGCGCGGCGCTGCCTCGGCCCGGGTTGGGAGCGGTGGCTGTCGGCCTCGCCGGACGAACCGCGGGGGTGGTTCGGCACCCGGCTGCCCTGGCTCTCGACCCTCGCCGTGACGGTGATCGTGATGGTCGGGTCGGGCTTCGCCGGGCACGGCCAGCCGGACCGCGTCCCGCTGGACTCCGTCGCCCGTGCGCTGCTGTTCGCCGGCACGGCCCTGCTGCTCTTCCGGCACCGCTTCCCGCGCGCCGTCGCCCTCGGTGCCGCCCTCGCCACCGTGGTCTATCTCGCGGCCGGCTACCCGTTCGGGCCGGTCTTCCTCACCGTCGCCCTCGGCGCCTTCGGGGCGATCGTCGCCGGGTACCGCAGGGTCGCCTGGTGCGCGCTGGGCGGTGTGTGGCTCTCCCATGTCCTGGTCGCCCACTGGCTCTACCGCTGGCTGCCGCCCGCGCACGACGGGCCCGCCCCATGGGAGCAGGAGTTCTTCGTCACCGCCTGGGTGGTGGCCGTGGTGGCCCTCTCCGAGCTGGTACGGGTGCGCCGCGAGCAGCTTGCGAAGGCGCGGGCCGAGCGGGCCGCGGCGGAACGCCGGCGGGCGGACGAGGAGCGGCTGCGGATCGCCCGTGAGCTGCACGACGTCCTCGCCCACAGCATCTCCGTCATCAACGTCCAGGCGGGCGTGGGCCTGGCGCTGCTCGACAGCGACCCGGAGCAGGCGCGCTCCGCGCTGACCACCATCAAGGACGCGAGCAAGGAGGCGCTCGGCGAGGTCCGTCAGGTCCTCGACACCTTGCGCACCCCGGGCGACGCCCCGCGCTCCCCGGCCCCCGGCCTGGACCGGCTGCCCGAACTCACCGAGCAGGCCGCGAGCGCCGGCCTCGCCGTGGCGGTCAGCACCGAGGGCGCCCCCGCCGCCCTGCCGCCCGGCACCGACCTCGCCGCCTTCCGTATCGTCCAGGAGGCGCTCACCAACATCGTCCGGCATTCCGGCTCGCGCACCGCCCGGGTGCTGCTCGCCCATACGCCCGGGGCGCTGGAGATCCGGGTCGACGACGACGGCCCGGCGACCTCCGAGGCGGACGGGCCGACGGGCGGCGGCAACGGTCTGGTCGGGATGCGGGAGCGGGCCGCCGCACTGGGCGGCAGCGTGGAGGCGGGCCCGCGCCCGGACGGTGGCTTCCGGGTCCTGGCCCGTATCCCGCTGCCGGGGACGCGTGACCGGGGCCGGGCCCCGGATACGGATGCGGTGACTCCGGCCGCCACGGAGGAGGAGTCGTGATCCGGGTACTGCTCGCCGACGACCAGCTGCTGGTCCGGGCCGGGTTCAAGGTGCTGCTGGACGCCCAGTCCGATATCGAGGTGGTCGCCGAGGCAGCGGACGGGCAGCAGGCGCTGGCCGCGGTCCGCGCACACCGCCCGGACATCGTCCTGATGGACATCCGGATGCCGGTGGTGGACGGTCTGGCCGCCACCCGCCACATCACCGAGGACCCGCAGCTGCCGGACGTGAAGGTCGTCATGCTGACCACCTTCGAGTTGGACGAGTACGTCTTCGAGGCGATCCGTTCCGGGGCCTCCGGCTTCCTGGTCAAGGACACCGAACCGGCGGAGCTGGTGCGGGCCGTGCGTGCGGTCGTGGCCGGCGACGCGCTGCTCTCGCCCGGTGTCACCCGCCGCCTCATCGCCGAGTTCGCGGCCCGGTCCAAGGAGCCGGCCGCGGCGGATGCCCTGTCCGAACTGACCGAGCGGGAGCGCGAGGTGATGGCGCTGGTCGGTATCGGGCTCTCCAACGAGGAGATCGCCCGGCGGCTGGTCGTCAGCCCGCTCACCGCCAAGACGCACGTCAGCCGCACCATGGTCAAACTCGGCGCCCGCGACCGCGCCCAGCTGGTCGTGCTGGCCTACGAGTCGGGATTGGTGCGGCCCGGCTGGCTGGGCTGAATCCAGATGACGTCCTCGGTGGACGGGCCGGCCCCCGGCCGGGCGGGCAGACGCCGCAGCACGCGCACCACCCGGACGCAGAACAGCGCCCCGCCGAGGACGGCGCTCACCGTGAGCCACGGCCCGCGCCACGAACCCGGCATCCCGCCCCACAGGACCGCGCTGCCCAGTACCCCGCCTCCCGAAAGACCCACGAAGGCGCCACTGACCAGGGCAAACATGATCTCGATGGTGACCGCGTCGCGTTCGGCCGGGGTACGGGTGGGTGACATCCCGTCAGTCTCCCAGGCGGGCACCTCCGCCGGTCCGCTGGCGGCTTCTGTATGTTGATGCGCCCTCGGCGGCCGAACGGGAACGTCCCCGGGCCCTCTGCCGGTCGGTCCTTTCCGGTAGCCGGACGGGCCTCGTCCAGGACTCCACCCGCCGCCGCGCCCGCGGGCCTTTCCCGCGCTCAGACGCCGGCGCGCTCCCGCCACAGCCCGGCCAGCGTCTCGTCACCGGTGATCGTCATCGCGTCCCACGGCAGACGGTTCCACAGCGCGAGATACAGCTCCTCGGCCGGGCCCTCGATCGTGCAGTCCGCGGGCTTTCCGGTGTCCGGTCCCTCGCCGCCGGCCTCCGGGGAGGTGCGCACCGTGTGCGGCGGGGCGTCGGAGAGGTGCACGGTCCAGTCGGCGCCGCGGGCGTTCGTCGCGCGCAGCCGCAGCGTCCGGGGGACGTCCGTCCGGACCTTGCTGCGGTCACGGGCGTGAAAGCCGGTCAGGAGCTCGTCGATCCCGTCGGCCGCGAAGGCGGACGGGAGGGGGGTAAGGGAGGCACCGAGCGCCTGCTGGGCGTCCACGCGGTGCACCGACGTCTCGTGCGCCTGTCGGCGGGCCCAGAACGCCAGCGGGGACGGGGCGGGCAGGAACGTCCAGGCCGACAGGTCCTGCGGGGCGGAGTGCAGCGCCAGGACGAGGTGGTGATGGCCTTCGCGCAGCCAGGACACGAGTTCGTCGTCGGCCAGGTCCGGGGCCTCGGGGGGACGATTGGGCTGCTGCAGGCCCTGGGTCACGAACTCCGTCGCCCAGCGGTGAATCCGGCCGGTGTGGGTGACCAGATCCCGCATCCGCCACTCGGGACAGGCCGGAATCCGGGCATCCGGTCCTGCCTCCTCGGCGGCGTCGGCGAGCAGGCTTCCGTCCAGTCGCAGCGATTCGACGAACTCAGTGATCTCCATGGTCAGAAGTGTGCCAGCAGGTGCTGACAGCGGACCCTCGCGGGTCGGGGCGGCTGCCGCACGGATGCGGGTGCGCGGGCGCCCGGCCGCGTGGCCGCGACGGTGGTCTCACGGCCGCCCGGTGTGGTGCGCCCCGCGGGTGGCGTACGCGATGCCCGCGGCGACCGCGGCCAGCACAGCCACCGTCGTCAGGGCCGTCGGCAGGCCGACCGCCTCGGCGAGGAAGCCGATGGCGGGCGGTCCGAGCAGCATCCCGCCGTAGCCGACCGTGGAGGCCACGGCGACCCCGTCGGGGCCGCCGCTCTCGCCGGCTCGGGCGATGGCGATCGGGAAGATGTTGGCGAGGCCCAGGCCCGCGACGGCGAAGCCGGCGCAGGCCGCCCCGGCCGAGGGGGCGAGCGAGCCGAGCAGCATGCCGGCGGCCGCCGTCGTCCCGCCTGCGATCAGCGCCCGCGCCGCGCCGAATCGCTGCACGACCGCGGTCCCGGACAGCCGTCCGACGGTCATCGCCAGCGCGAACACCGCATAGCCGGCGGCAGCCGTACCGGGACCGGCGGCCAGGTCCTGGGAGAGGTGCAGCGCGCCCCAGTCGGCCATGGCTCCCTCGCCGTACGCGGTGCACAGCGCGATCAGCCCGAAGACCAGCACCAGGCGGCAGCCGCGGCCCGCGCTCCGCGGCCGGTTTTCCGCCGTCGCCGCCGGCCGTCGCTCGGGGACGGCCGGGGCCCGGTGCGTGTGCAGCGCGCGCCCCGCAGCGGCCGTCACCAGCAGCCCGATCACGGCGAGCAGCAGCAGATGGACGGTGGGGGACAGGCTGCCGGCGATCAGCCCGCCGAGCCCCGCACCGAGCATGCCGCCGAGGCTGAAGGCGGCGTGGAAGCCGGGCATCACGGGGCGTCGCAGGGCGCTGATGAGGTCGACCGCGGCGCTGTTCATCGCGACGTTGAGCGAGCCGTACGCGGCGCCGAAGACCAGCAGGACCAGTCCCAGCGCGGTCGCCGAGTGGGTGAGCGGCGGCAGCACGATGCTCAGCGCGAGGGCGGCCCCGGAGGCGGTCGTCACGGCGTGGCTGCCGAACCGGCGGCACAGCCTGCCGGTGATCATCATGAAGGCGACCGCGCCGGCCGACACGCCGAGCAGCGCGAGCCCCAGCGTGCCCGCGCCGGCGCCGGTCTGCGCCTTGATCGCGGGGATGCGGACGACCCATCCGGCGAAAAGGAAGCCGTCCATGGCGAAGAAGGCCGTGAGGGCGATGCGGAGTCGGGTGAGGTGCGGATCGGCGGGGAGGAGGCTCCGGGTCGTCGTCAGGGCCGCCCGCATTTTGTTTAGTGTCGGCACAAAGCCAGAATAGGGGGGTGACCCAGACTCGGACAACCAGGCTGGAGCGGGGCCGTGGCGCCCTCGGACCCGCACTGGAGCTCGTACACACCGGACGTGCGCCCACCCGCGCCGTCCTGACCTCCGAACTCGGCGTGACCCGCGCGACCGCGGGGGCGGTGGCCGCCGAGCTCGAAGCGCTCGGCCTGATCACCGTCGACTCCCGGCCGACCGCCTCGGCCGGCTCCCAGGGACGACCCTCCCACCGGCTGTTCGTCGACGAGCGCGGACCGGTGGTGCTCGCCGCGCAGATCCATGCCGACGGATTCCGGGTCGCGCTGGTGGGCCTGGGCGGCCGCATCGTGGCGACCTCGACCGGCTGCGGCACCATCCCCGCCGACCCGGCGCATGTCCTCACCGACGCGGTCGCGGCCGGCTCGGACCTGCTGCGCGAGACCGGACGGCGCTGCCTCGGCGCCGGCCTCGCGGTGCCCTCCGCGGTCGCCGAACCGGACGGCGAGGCCCTCAACCCGCTCCATCTCGCCTGGCCTTCCGGCGCCCCCGTACGCGCACTCTTCCTGCGCTCGCTGGCCGACGCCGGCATCCCGGGAGTCACCGAGGAGATCGGCTTCACCGGCAACGATGTGAACCTCATGGCGCTCGCCGAACACCGGCACGGTGCCGGCCGGGGCGCCCGCGATCTGCTCTGTGTGGCGTCCGGCCACCGGGGTGTCGGCGGGGCGCTGGTGCTCGACGGCCGCCTGCACAGCGGCAGTTCGGGCCTGGCGCTGGAGGTGGGCCATCTGACGGTCAACCCCGAGGGGGCGCCCTGTCACTGCGGCAGCCGCGGCTGCCTGGACGTCGAGGCGGACCCGCTCGCCTTCCTCGGCGCCGCGGGCCGCGAGCCCGGCCCGGAGGTGTCCCTGCTCCAGCAGGCCGCCGATCTGCTGCGGGACGAGTACGCCGATCCGGGCGTCCGTGCCGCCGCCGATCTCCTCATCGACCGCCTCGGGCTCGGCCTTGCCGGACTCGTCAACATCCTCAACCCCGACCGCATCGTCCTCGGCGGACTGCACCGCGCGCTGCTGGAGGCGGACCCGGAGCGGCTGCGCGCGGTGGTGGCCGACCGCAGCCTGTGGGGCCGCAGTGGCGGGGTGCCGATCCTGCCCTGCAGTCTCGACCACAACAGCCTGGTCGGGGCGGCGGAGTTGGCCTGGCAGCCGGTTCTGGACGATCCGCTGGTCGTCCTCGACCGGTAGCGGGCGGGCGGGTGGCGCGGGGCCAGGGGCTCCGCGCCCGCGTCACGGTCGCGGCCACCGCCGGGCCGGGGAGCGGGCCGGCGGCGCTCCGGCTGCTCAAGGCGCCGTGTCCTGCCGTCCGGCCGGAGTCCTAGGGTGTGGCCATGATTCCCGAAGCGGTCGCGCGCAGTCCTTACGTCAGCCTGGTCACGTACCGCAAGAGCGGGACCGCTGTGGCCACCCCCGTGTGGGCGGTGGCCGAGGGGGACGAACTCCTGGTGTGGACGCGGGACGACAGCTGGAAGGTGAAGCGGCTGCGCAACGACGCGCGGGTGACCGTCACCCCGTGCGATGTCCGCGGCCGGATCGCCGAGGGCGCACAGACCGTCGAGGGCACCGGCCGGCTCCTGGAAGGCGTCTCCGGGCTCGGCCGGGTGCGTCAGGCGATGGCGCGCAAATACGGGCTGCGGTTCCGGGTGATGGACGTGGTCGGCGCGCTGGTGCGCGGGGGCAGGCGGCCGCACGTGGGGATCTCCGTCACGCTGTAGGCGCTCGCCCCGGTCCGTGACGTCCGTGCGGGGCCCGCGTCCAGTCCGCGGCGAAGGCGCGCGCCGGATTCGTCGTCAGAAACTGTGTGACCAGGTTCGTTCCCAGGGCGACTTCGAGACGCTCGCGGTGACGGCGCAGCAGATGAGGCATGCCGGGGCCGCCGTTGACCGATCGAGCGCCGGCCGTCGTGGTGTCGCCGCCCAGCAGGATCCGGTCGCCGTGGCCCGCATCGGCGAGCGCGGTCAGCGCCTCGGGCAGCCGCCAGTCGGTCGTGTGATGGGCCCGTGAGGGGCCGTCGAAGGCGAGGTACGCCCCGGCCTCGGCGGCCGTCCGGTGGACGACGAGGTCCGGCGAGCGATTGAGGTGGCTGAGGATCACCCGGTCCGGCGGGACGGCCAACTCGCCGCAGAGCAGGTCGAGTACGTCCAGCGCGCCGGTGCCCAGCTCCAGATGGACCCCGATGGCGGCGCCGGTCGCCCGCTGGGCCTCGGCGGCCGCGGCCATGGTGTGCCGGGCGTGGGTGTCCAGACCGTGGAAGCCGCCGGCGACCTTGATCATCCCGGCGCGGGGGCCGCTGCCGCCGATCCCTTCGGTCAGCTCGGCGAGGAACAGCGAGGCCAGATCGTCGTGGATCCGCTCCAGCATCTCCGGGGCGTAGTGCGCCGCCTGGTGCAGCCCGGTGGCGGCGACGATCCGTACCCCCGACTCCCTTGCCAGCAGCGGGAGTTCGGCGGCGCCCCGGCCCATGCCGTACGGCGTCCACTGGATCACCGCCGCGCCGCCTGCCGCACGAAAGGCGCTCAGCTCGGCGGCCGCGGCCTCGGGGTCGTCCAGCTCCTGGCCCGGGAGTTGGGGGCTGCGCAGGAAGAGATGGTCGTGTGCGTCGCAGATGCCGAGGCCGGACGGGGGGATGTCGCCGAGGACCGTACGGATGGCAGGGGCGGCCGGGTCGCCCGTGGAGGCCGGGCTCACCACTGCCGTCCGGCGCCCAGCAGGCCGGTGCCCGGGGCGGACAGATGCAGCACCTGGTGGCGGGCGCCCGCGGACTCCGGGGCGGCGTCCTCCCAGAGGGTGAAGTGGACCAGCTCCCAGTGCCGTGGATCGAGGGCCAGCGCCGTGGAGTGCACACCGTCCGTCGTGGCCAGCTCCTCGTGTCCGCCCACCGCATGGGCGATGACGGTGGCCGCGTCGGCGTCCTCGGCGAGCGTTTCGGTCCGCCGGGTGAAGGCGCGGGGGAGGGTGCCGGCGGCCGGGCCGGAGCGGTGGAACAGCCCCTGCCAGTGCTGGACGACCGGCCGGCCGAAGTCGCGGACCACCCCGCGGAATCCGTCACCGAGGAGGAAGCGGTTCATGGCCTCCGGATCGGCCCAGAGGTAGAACGGTGCGTACTGGTTCACCGGTGAGCCGTCGACCCCGCGCTCCCGGATTCCGTACGCCTTGAGGCCGAGCCCGGCGAAGTCGTCCAGGAGCGGGCCCTTGGACTTCACGCGGCGCCGGATGATCTGCATGTCGTAGTCGGCGGGCAGGGTGATCGCGTACTGCATGGCGTGCATGGCGGGCTCCGTACGGTGCGGGGGAGGGGGCTCAGTCGGTGGTGCCCGTGCCGGGCGTGACCTGTGCGGCGAGCAGCGCGAGCACGCCCCGTACGGCCGCGTCGAAGGGGGCGGTGTCATCGGCCGCGCGGGCCAGTACGTACCCGCCCTGGACGACGGCCGCGACGGTCGCCGCGGTGGCCGACGGGTCCAGTCCGGCGGCCAGTTCGCCACGGCGCCGCCCCTCGGCGAGGACCTCGGCGATCCGGCCCTGGAGCCAGCCGAACATCTCGTCCAGCGGCTGCCGCAGCTCGGGGCTGTGCACCACCTCGCGGTCCTGCGTCATCCGGCCGACCGGGCAGCCGCGCAGCACCTGCCGCTCGCGCAGCAGGTAATCCGCGACGCGGTCGTAGGCCGTGCCGGGGCCGCTCAGACACTCCTCGGCGGACGCCTTCATGCGCGCGGCGGTGCGCTGGATCGCCGCCAGCGCGAGCGCGGACTTGCCCGCGAAATGGTGGTACATGCTGCCCTGGCCGACGCCCGCGCGCTCCAGGATCGCCTTGGGGCTGGTGCCGACGTACCCGCGCTCCCACAGGAGCTCCTGGGTGCTTCGCACGAGGCGTTCCTGAGCGTTGGGTGTGCCGTGAGCGCCGGGCGGTACCTGCGTGCCGAGCGGTTCCTGAGTGCTCATGGGCGCACTGTACATACCAGTAGTTACAGAGATCAAGAGGTGACCGGAACGGGGCGGGTCCGAGCGCCCGGAGCAGGCGTGGACGTCCCGCGTACTTCCTGCGTCGTACGGACAGAGCCGCTGGCCGTACGACGACCCGCGGCCCCCTGAGGACGAGGCTCGAAGGAGACCGGACCCCCCGGTCCTGCCCGGGACCGGGACCCTCCGGCCCACTCGTCCCACCGAGGAGCTGATCATGATGTTCGAGCTCGCCGAGACCTGGACCGGCGGCGGCCCCGGCCCCTGGATCCTGTTCGTTCCCGTCCTCTGGGCGCTGGTCATCGTCGGCGTGGTGACGCTGCTGCGCCGCACCGGCCGACGCCACGGCGGACCCGGCCGGCGGTTCGGCGGCCCGCAGTACTCCGCCCGTGCCGACGCACCCTCGCCCCTCGCCGTACTCGGCCGGCGCTTCGCCGCGGGCGAGATCGACGAGGAGGAGTACTGGCGCCGCCTCTCCGTCCTGGAGGAGCACTTCGGCGCCGGCCCCAAGGGAGGCGTGGCATGACCGCCGCGGACCCCACCGCAGCCGCGCCCGCCGCGCGCGTCGTCGATGCCGTCAAGGTCTACGGATCCGGCGATGCGCGGGTGCGGGCCCTGGACGGGGTGAGCGTCGACTTCCCGGCCGGCCGGTTCACCGCGATCATGGGCCCGTCCGGCTCCGGCAAATCCACCCTGATGCATATCGCGGCCGGCCTGGACAGCCTCACGTCCGGGGCGGCGTTCGTGGGCGGCACGGATCTGACCGCCCTCGACGACCGCCGGCTGACCCTGCTGCGCAGGGAACGGATCGGCTTCGTCTTCCAGGCCTTCCATCTGCTGCCGACCCTGACCGTCGCCGAGAACATCACCCTCCCGCTGGATCTGGCGGGTGAGCGGGGCGATCCCGAATGGATCGATGCGCTCATCGACGTCGTCGGGCTCACCGACCGGCTGCGCCACCGGCCGAGCGAACTCTCCGGCGGGCAGCAGCAACGCGTCGCGGTGGCCCGCGCCTTCGCGGGCCGTCCCGAGGTGGTCTTCGCGGACGAGCCGACCGGCAATCTCGACTCCCGGTCCGGTGAAGAGGTGCTCGGGCTGCTCGGCCGGGCCGTACGCACCATGGGCCGTACCGTCGTCATGGTCACCCACGACCCGGTCGCCGCCGCACACGCCGACGAGGTGGTCTTCCTCGCCGACGGCCGGCTGGTGGACCGGATGGCCGAGCCCACCGCGGAGCGGGTCCTCGACCGCATCAAGGCCTTCGACGGCAGGCCCCGGACCGGCGCGGCGGTGCCGTCATGACGGCCCGCCCCGTACGCCGCACGGCGGCGCTGCCGACGCCCGTACGTCTCGCCGGCTCGGCGCTGCGCACCCACAAACGCCGGTTCGCCGGCACGTTCATCGCCGTCCTGCTCGGTGTCGCCTTCCTCGGCGGCACGCTCGTCATGGGCGACACCCTGCGCGCCGGCTTCGACACGATGTTCGGCAACGCCACCGGCGGCACCGCCGCCGTGGTGCGCAGTGCCGATGTCGTCACCGTCCCCGGCGCCGGCCAGGGCACCCGTCAGCCGGTCAGCACCTCCCTGGTCAAGACCGTCGAGAAGGTGCCCGGCGTGGCCGCGGCGGTCCCCAGCATCCAGGGCGAGGGCCGGCTCGTCGGCAAGAACGGCAAGGTCGTCGGCGCGAGCCAAGGACCGCCCTCGCGCGGCGGCAACTGGATCGGCGACGCCGGGCTGAACCCCTATCAACTCGCCGAAGGACACGCCCCCGAGGCCCCGGGCCAGGCGGTCATCAACCGTGGTGCGGCCAAGGCGGGCGAGCTGCGGATCGGCGACCGCACCGTACTGCGCACCCCCGACCCGGTCACCGTCACCATCGTCGGCATCGCCACCTTCGGCGGCGAGGACGGCATGGGGCAGAGCACCTTCACCGCGCTGACACAGAGCGACGCGGAGAAGTACTTCACCCCCGAGCCCGGCCGGGCCGCGAGCATCCAGGTGCGCGCCGCCTCCGGTGTCTCCCAGCAACAGCTCGTCGACGACCTCCGGCCCACCCTGCCCCAGGGCGTGGAAGCCATCACCGGCGCCCGGTTCACCGAGGAGAGCAGCGCCGTCGCGGGCGGATTCCTGGCCCTGTTCACCACGCTGCTGGTGGTGTTCGCGGGCATCTCGCTGCTGGTCGCGACCTTCTCCATCCACAACACCTTCGCCATCGTCGTCGCCCAGCGCACCCGCGAGAACGCCCTGCTGCGCACCCTGGGCGCCGCCCGGCGCCAGCTTGTCGGCGCCACCCTCGCCGAGGCCGCTGCCGTCGCGCTCGCCGCCTCCGCCGCCGGTCTGCTCGCCGCCCTCGGCATCGCGGCCGGACTGCAGGCCCTCTTCCCGGCGATCGGGTTCCCGTTCCCCGGCGGCCCCTTGGTCATCAGCGGACTGTCGATGGCCCTGCCGCTCGTCGTCGGCGTCGTGGTCTGCCTCGGCTCCGCGCTGCTGCCCGCCCTGCGCGCCGGGCGCACCGCCCCGATGGCCGCACTGCGCGACACCGCTGTGGACACCTCCGGCAGCTCCCGCCCGCGGGCCGCGGCCGGCGCCGTCCTGGGCACGGCCGGGATCGCACTGACCGTCGTCGGCGCCACCGGCACCCCGGACATCGGGCTCACCGGCGCCGGTGCACTGCTCACCCTGATCGCGTTCGTCGTGCTGGGTCCGGTCGCGGCATCCCTCGCTGTACGGGCACTCGGCAGCCCGGTCGTTGCGCTGCGCGGTGTCACCGGCGTGCTGGCCCGGCGCAATGCGCTGCGCTCGCCGAAGCGGACCGCGGCCACCGCCACCGCCCTGATGACCGGCGTCGCCGTCGTGTGCCTCTTCACGGTCTTCGGCGCCTCCCTGAAGGCCGGCGCGGACCGGTCCGTCTCCCAGGCGTTCGCCGGCGACATCGCGGTCGGCACCACCTCCTTCGGCCCCGGCGGCAGCGGCATCAGTCCGAAGCTCGCCCCGGCCCTGGCGCGGTTGCCCGAGGTGGACACCGCGCTCGGGCTCGGCAAGGGCGTCGCCAAGGTGGACGGCGGCGGACGGCAGCTGACCGTCACGGACCCGGCCACGCTTCCCGAAGTCCTCGATCTGGGCGCCGTACAGGGCTCGTTGAAGGGGCTGGGCGGCAACGGCCTCGCCGTCGCCCGGCGGGAGGCCGACGCGAAGGGCTGGCACCTCGGCAGCACCGCCGAGCTGACCTTCGCCGACGGTGCCCGGGAGCGGTTCACGGTCCGCGCCCTCTACGCGCAGCCCGACCTCACCGGGGACTACGTCATCTCCCGCCGGGCATGGCAGCCGCACCACGTCCAGGACACCGACACCCTGGTCGCCGTCTCCCTCAAGAACGGCGTGGGCGTCCCGGCGGGCAAGGCAGCCGTGCAGCACACCGCCGCCTCCTACGGCAGTCCCGAGGTGCAGACCCGCGCCGAGTACGCCGCATCCGCCGCGAACGGCGTCGACACCTTCCTGACCCTGGTCTACGCACTGCTCGCCCTGGCCGTGGTGATCGCCCTGCTCGGCATCGCCAACACGCTCACGCTGGCACTGCACGAGCGCACCCGCGAACTCGGCCTGCTGCGCGCCGTCGGCCAGACCCGGGCGCAGTTGCGTGCCATGGTCCGCTGGGAGTCGGTCCTGGTGGCCGCCTTCGGCACGGCCGGCGGGCTGGCGCTGGGCGGATTCCTTGGCTGGGCGCTGGTACGGGCCGCCGACAGTACGGGCAGCAGCGTCTTCACCCTGCCGCCGGTGCAGCTGGCGGCGGTGGCGGTGACCGGCGTCGCCGCCGGGGCGGCGGCCGGACTGCGGCCCGCGCGCCGCGCGGCACGGCTGGATGTCCTGCGGGCCGTCGCGACCGAGTAGCGCGACGCGGAGGACAACCGATCGGGGCGAGGGACGATACGGGAGAACCACCGAGCGGTGCCGTGCCGGGGACAACCGCCCCGCGCGGCACCGGAATTCGGCGGACAGGGGATCGGCGCCACCGGCGGTCCGCCTCCCGGGCGGAGCGAGGGATTCCGCGGTGTACCCGAGAGGCGAGGGGCGAGGAGGCGCGAGGGGCGGCAACCGCGGCTTCGCCGTCGCGGAAGCCCGTATCCGGCCCCGGACCGCGGCCCTGAAAGGCCTGATCGACACCGACGTGCGACGTGCGACGTGCGACGACCGCCGTAGACGAAGCGCCGGCCGTGGACCGGCCCGTCAGCCGACCTTCGTGCCCCGTATCGGAGGGCGCGGACCGGCCGCCGTACCGCTGTCCTCCAGCGGCAGGGGCTCCAGATAGCCACGGACCGTAAGGGCCTCTTCGGGGGCGGTGTTCAGGGCCGGAAGAGTGAACCACACGACCTTGCCGCTGCCGTCCGGACGCACCCCCCAGCTCTCGCTGAGCGCCGCGATCAGCGCCAGGCCGCGGCCACAGGTCTCCCAGCTGTCCGCGACCCGGATCCGCGGCAGCCGGGGATCCTCGTCATGCACCGAGACCGTCAACTGATCCAGCAGTACGCACAGTTCCAAGGTGCACTGTTTGCTGGGGCGGGCATGCCGGTGGACATTGGCGAGGAGTTCGGTCACCCCGAGCGCCGCCGGGTCTATCAAGGCGTCGAGACGCCAGTACCGCAGCTGCGCGGAGACGATTCTGCGCACATGTCCGATGCGAGCCGGAACGGCTTGGAGCTTCACCGTGCAGTGCCTGCTGGGCTGCCTGATCACGACCGCGACTCCCTGATGAGGCCGGGCGCCCCTCTCACCGGGCAGGGGCGAAGATCGGATCCAGCGATGCCGACTACACCAAAGCGTCACCGCTGGTGAACCCTCAGTGATACGAGTCCAGGGTCATGCAGCCGGTGCGCTCCCGCAACCGCACCTCCACGTCCGGAGGAGGGCGTCAGGGGTGGGGCGGACGCGCCGCCTCCAGGGCCTTGAAGAACAGTTCCGGGGTGCCCAGGGTCAGCGAATAGCGGTGGCCGTTGAGCGTGGCGAGCGCCCGGTCCCGCGCCGCGAACAGCGGTTTATGGGCCTCTACGGCCTGCAGCGGGGCGCTGTCGATCTCCGTGCCGTAGCTGGTCAGCAGCACGAGTCTGCCGTCTCTGATGACGACCTGTCCGGCGCGGGTCAAGGACCGCAGCCACCGCTCGATCCGTACGCCGGTCGCGTTGAACTCGGCCTCCGCCATGCCGGCACCTCCTCGGTGAGACGGGCAGCTGCCCTCCACCGCCCCTTGGGGGGAGTCTGCCGGTGCGGCGCCCGGTGCACCAGTGCCCCCCGGCGCGCACGGCGCGTGACGGGCCCTGTCCCACGACGTCCTTGGGGTATCCCAAAGTGATGTTTATGCAGGTGAGAAGCGTGCGGCGGGTCGCTATAGTCGTAATCTGCCCGCGGGTGTGCGCGGGCTTCCGAACCCCTGAGGAGCGCGCCGGTGAGCATCGCACAGCAGCCGCAGAGCCGGCCCGACCATGAGGCCGCGGCCGAGGCCCGGATACCGACCGTGGATATCGACCGCACGGATCCGGCCTACCGAAGCTGGCTCAAAGAGGCCGTCCGTAAGGTCCAGGCGGATGCCAACCGCACCGCCGACACCCACCTTCTGCGCTTCCCGCTGCCCGAGAAGTGGGGCATCGACCTCTACCTCAAGGACGAGTCGACGCACCCCACCGGAAGCCTCAAGCACCGGCTGGCCCGCTCGCTGTTCCTCTACGGGCTGTGCAACGGCTGGATCCGCCCCGGGAAGCCCGTCATCGAGTCCTCCAGCGGCTCCACGGCCGTGTCCGAGGCGTACTTCGCCTCGCTCATCGGAGTGCCGTTCATCGCGGTGATGCCGGCCACCACCAGCCGCGAGAAGACCCGGCTGATCGAGTTCCATGGCGGCAGCTGCCATCTGGTGCAGGACCCGCGGACCGTCTACGAGGTCTCCGCCCGGCTCGCCGCCGAATCCGGCGGTCACTACATCGACCAGTTCACCTACGCGGAACGGGCCACGGACTGGCGCGGCAACAACAACATCGCCGAGTCGATCTACCAGCAGCTGCGGCTCGAACGCTACCCCGAGCCCGCCTGGATCGTGGCGACCGCGGGCACCGGCGGCACCTCCGCGACCATCGCCCGCTATGTCCACTACATGCAGTACGACACCCGCGTCTGTGTCCCCGACCCGGAGAACTCCTGTTTCTTCGACGGCTGGCTCACCGGCGACGCGAAGACCGACTGCGCCACCGCCTCCCGCATCGAGGGCATCGGCCGGCCCCGTATGGAGCCGAGCTTCGTACCCGGCGCGATAGACCGGATGATGAAGGTGCCGGACGCGGCCAGTGTCGCCGCCGTACGCGCCCTGGAGGCCGCGATCGGCCGCAAGGCGGGCGGCTCGACCGGGACGGGGCTGTGGAGCGCCCTGAAGATCGTCGCGGAGATGGTCGCCGAGGGCCGTCGGGGATCCGTCGTCACCCTGCTGTGCGACCCCGGCGACCGCTACCTCGACAAGTACTACTCCGACGACTGGCTGACCTCCCAGGGGCTGGACATCACGCCCTACACACGCACCCTCGACGCGTTCCTGGCCACCGGCTCCTGGCCGGCCTGAGCCGTCGGACCGGCCCGCGGGGCCCGGCGCCGCCTCAGGCCCGGGCGAGCCTGCGGTCCAGGGCCCGCGCCGACTCGCGGAAGGCGCGGCCCAGACCGGGCCTGGCCAGCGTCAGCACAAAGCGGAACGGCGCCGGACCGTCCGCCGCGAACGTCCACCGCAGCCGGGTGCCGCTGCCCGCCGGCGCCAGCCGCCACTCCTCCAACAGGGCCCGCAGACCGGGGGCGTTGGTGGCGTCGACCCGGTAGGCGTAGTGGACGTCGGGCTCGGCCGCCAGGACCGTCTCCGCGAAGCGGGTGCCGCCGGTCAGCCGCACCTCCCGGCCCTTGCCGCCGTGCGTCGGCGCCGACCGCGCGACGCCCGTGAACCAGCACGACCAGCCCGCCACATCGTCCGCGAGCGCCGCATACACCGCCTCCGGCGGCGCGGCGATCTCCGCGGCGAACACCAGCCGCAGCGGGGCGGACTCGGCGAAGTCGAGCTCGACGGGGCGGAGTCGGCGTGCCATGGGACGAGCACCCCCTACGGGACGGTCGGCGGGCCTGCGCGGCTCACCATAGCTGGCGGGCCGTCAGATGTCTGCGTCGGCCGGCCGTTCGCCCGCCACCACCAGCTCCGGCGGCAGCTCGGCGAACTCCGCGCGCGCCTCGGCGGACAGCCCGGCATCCGTCACCAGCACCTCCACCTGATCCAGCGTCGCGAACGAACTCAGGCCGACCGTGCCCCACTTGGTGTGGTCGGCGACCACCACCACCCGGCGCGCGGACCGCACGAAATGCCGGTTGGTCTCGGCCTCCGCCAGATTCGGTGTCGACAGCCCCGCCTCCACCGATATGCCGTGCACCCCGAGGAAGAGCACATCGAAGTGCAGCGACCGGATCGCGGCGTCCGCCACCGGGCCCACCAGGGTGTCCGACGGCGTACGCACCCCGCCCGTCAGCACCACCGTCGCGGCGCCCGCGCGGGGCCCCGCGCCACCGCTGGCCGCCGCCCGCTGGGCGCCGTAGAACACATCGGCCACCCGCACCGAATTCGTCACCACCGTCAGATCCGGCACATCCAGCAACTGCTGCGCCAGCGCGAACGCGGTCGTGCCGCCCGCCAGCGCGATTGCGCTGCCCGGTGCCGCCATCTCGGCCGCCGCCTTGGCGATGTCCTCCTTGGCGCTCAGCTCCAGCGCCGACTTCGCCTCGAAACCGGGCTCGTGCGCGCTCGGCTCGCTGACCGGCACCGCGCCGCCGTGCACCTTCTCCACCATGCCCTGACGGGCCAGCGCGTCCAGATCGCGACGGACCGTCATGTCGGACACGTTCAGCTTGCGGGTGAGTTCGTTGACCCGCACCCCTCCGCGCCGCCTGATCTCGTCGAGAATCAGGGCCCGTCGCTGCTCCGCGAGGAGGTTCTGGTTGTCGCTCACCCCGGCCCGTCCCTTCCGCCCCGGCTCGCTGTGTCGGGTCGTACGCGCTGGCTGCCGCCTGCGATCACTGGTGCCCTCATCCTCGCACGAGGTGCTGACAGTGATGCTGGTGACGGGGGAAGCGTCTGTGGGTGACGGGGGAAGCGTCTGCTGGTGGTGGCGCGGAAGCGTCTGCTGGTGGTGGCGCGGCTGCTCCCCCGCCCCCTCCCCCTCTCCCCCTTCGGGGGAGGGGGCGGGGGTGGGGGTGGGTTCGGGGGTGGGAAGAGGGGAACCGGCCGGGAGGGGGAGGGAGAGCCGGTCGCCGGGAGCCGGTCACCGGTGCGCCAGATCCCCCCGCGCACCGCCCCCAAGCCGCCTCACCCTCCCCCCCCCGCAGAACCACGCGCAACTACAGACCCCGGAGTGGGTGCTGGATGCGCCTCCCAGGGGAAGGGACAATCCTGGAGCGTCACACCGCACGGCGTCGCACGGACTACCGGACACGACTGCCGGACACGACTCCAGAGCACAACCACAGGCACAACCACAGGCACGACCACAGGCACAACCACAGAGCATCACTACGGGGGACAACAGTGGAGACCGCGGACCCGACACCGCACGCGCGCTCAACGGACCGTGAGAGCACCGCAGATGGGCCACCGGCCACCGCACCGCAACTCTCCCTGGAGCTGCTGGTGCACGGCGTCGGCGGCACCACCGCACAGGAAATGCTCGGCGACCCACGCGTCCAGCTCATCACCGGCGACGACACCGCCGCCTGCTACCGCCGCACGGACGACGCGGACGCCGAGCAGCGGCCCGACGACTACCGCGGCGAACCGGTCCGCGAGGCGTACTGCTGGTCCAACCTCACCTCGGGCAACGGAGCCCGCGCCCTGTGGCTGGTCCTGGTGCCCTTCATGGTCGCCAACCTCGCCCACTGGATGCGCCCGGCCGCCCCGTCCGAGCACCCGGCCCAGCGGATCTACGACCTTCTCGTACGCATCCTCGCCCTCACCCTCACCGTCCTGCTCGCCGCCGCGGCCTGCGAGGTCGCCCTCGACCTCACGGCCTGGCAGTGCGCCGGCTCCACCGCCTGCGCCGCCGGCAAATCCTGGATGGGCTTCCTCAGCCCCGACAACTCCGGCTGGTGGAGCGCCCCGGGGCGCCGTCTCGCGCTCGCTTCCATGGTGCCGCTGCTCGTCGTCGGCTTCCTGTGGTGGCTCTCCCGCCGCACCTGGAGCGCCTACGAATCCGCCTCACCGCCGCCCCGGCTGCCCGGCACCTCCCGCGGCACCCCGGTCGCCGAACGCACCGCGCTCAGCCGCGACGGCTTCTGGTACGGCCGCCGGCTGGTCGCCCGGCTGCGCGCCGCCCACACCACGGCCGGTGTGCTGACCATCGCCGCCGTACTCCTCGCGGCCGGCGCCCAGGAGGACGGGAGCGACGGCGGCCACACCGCCCTCGCGGTCATCGGCCGGGCCCTGACCGCCTTGGTCATCCTGCTCGCCGCCGCCACCGTGGTGGTCGTCTGGCGCACCGCCCGCAGCGAGGCCGCACCGGACGACGAGTCCGACCATCTGGTCGTCCGGGCGCTGCCGTTCGCCTCCCTCGGTGTGCTGGCGCTGATCGTCGTGCACACCGGCTGGGCGCGCCCCGGCTCGCACAGCCACGGCGCGCTGCCCGGTGCCGCCGCCTTCGGCGGAATCGCCGTCTTCCAGGGCCTGTTGGTCCTCGCGCTGGCGCTGACCGCCTGGGTCCTGCAGCGCGCCGCCCGCGACGACGCCCGTACCGCCCTGCGCGGCATGGGCGGGCCCGCCGTGGCTCTGCTGGCCTGCGCGGTCGGCGGGGTGCTGTCCGGGGGAGTGGCCCAGCGCTTCGCGGACTGGCTGGACGGCGGCGCGACCCCCGGCCAGGCACACGCTCCCATCCCCGGGCCACCGGTCCTGCTGTCCTGGCAGGCCTCGGTCCTTCCCGTCCTGCTGGTCGTCGTCGCGATCGTCGTCCTGCTCGCGGCCGTCCGCGTGGTGGTCGTCCGCGGCCGGGTGGCCAAGGACGTCCCCGGGCTCTATGACCCGCGCGAGCACCCCGACGAGCGCCGTACGAAGCGGATCGCCGGCACCATCGCCGGCGCCGGACTCACCGATTCCGCACCGGTCCTGGTCGCGGCCACCGCCGCCGTCACCCTCGTCCTCGGCGCCGGCGCGGTGGCCGGCGCCTGGCTCAGCGACCGGGCGCCGGGCCGCGCCACCGAAGGCGCGCCGCCGGTCGTGCACGCCGCCGCCGCGACCGCGGAATCCCTGGGCTCCTGGCTGATGAGCGCCGGCGTCATACTGCTGATCACCATGGGCCGGCGCGCCTACCGTGACCACTCCGCCCGCCGCACCATCGGCATCCTCTGGGACGTCGGTACGTTCTGGCCGCGCGCCGCCCACCCCTTCGCACCGCCCTGCTACGCCGAGCGCGCCGTCCCCGACCTCACCTGGCGGATGGCCACCTGGACCGAGCGGTTCGACGGCCGGCTGGTGCTCTCCGGGCATTCCCAGGGCAGTGTGCTGGCGGCAGCCGCCGTCTGGCAGCTGGACCTGGTCACCCGCAGCCGGGTCGCACTGCTGACGTACGGCAGTCCCCTGGAGCGGCTCTACGGACGCTGGTTCCCCGCCTTCTTCGGGCCGCCCGCGCTGACCGGACTGCACCGCGAGATGGACGACTGGCGCAATCTGTGGCGCTTCACCGACCCCATCGGCGGCCCGATCCGGCTCACATGTGACGACGGCCGCCGGATCGACGAGGGACCGTTGCGCGACCCGCTCGCCTTCGGCCGGACCCTGCAGAATCCGCTGCCCGCCCAGATTCTGGGCCACGGCGACTACCAGGCCGACCCGGTCTTCGACCGGGTGCGCGCCGAGCTGATCGCCCAGCTCGGCCCTGACCTGCCGGGACAGCGGCCCGCTGATGACCGGTCGAGCCGCGATGCCGCTGCTGAGGACTGCCCGGACGAGCGTCCCGCTCAGGGGAGTTCGGGCAGATCGTCCGCGTAGAGCAGGGTCAGGTCGTCGGTGCTCGGGGCGGTCAGCTGTGCCACCCGCCCCGCGTGCCGCTCGACCATCGCCTCGAAGGTCTGCCGTGCGGTACGGCCGTTGCCGAACGACGGCCCCTTGGGCAACGCCGTGAAGTACTTCAGCAGCGCCTCGCCGGCCCCCTCGGCGAGGTGGTACTCATGCTCCTCGCCCTGCTGCTCGACGATCCGCAGCAACTCCTCGGGCGCATAGTCGCCAAAGGTGATGGTGCGTGAGAAACGTGACGCCACACCGGGGTTGACCGCCAGAAAGCGCTCCATCTCGGTGGTGTAACCCGCCGCGATCACCACCACCGCTTCCCGGTGGTCCTCCATCAGCTTCACCAGCGTGTCGATGGCCTCCCGCCCGAAGTCCCGCCCGGAGTCCTCGGGGGAGAGGGCGTAGGCCTCGTCGATGAACAGCACCCCGCCGCGCGCCCGGTCGAACGCCTCCTGGGTACGGATCGCCGTCGACCCGATGTGCTCGCCGACCAGGTCCACCCGGGACACCTCGACCAGATGCCCGCGCTCCAGCACCGCCAGGGACGCCAGGATCTCGCCGTACAGCCGGGCCACGGTCGTCTTGCCGGTGCCGGGGGAGCCGGTGAACACCAGATGGCGGCGCACCGACGCGGCCTTCAGCCCCGCCGCCTGCCGCCGGCGTCCCACCTCGATCATGTTGATCAGGCTGCGCACCTCACGCTTGACGCTCTCCAGCCCCACGAGGGTGTCCAGTTCGCCCAGCACCTCGTCGGAGGGCCGGCTGCTGACGGCCGGTTCCGCGGCCGCCGGGACGGTCTGCGGAGCGACCTGTGCCGGGACGTTGCCCAGCAGGCCCGCCGTCTGCGTGGCCTGCTGCACCGCGGGGGCCGCCGCCGCTCCGGCGGCCGGCGTCTGCACGGTGCGGCTCTCGTCGCTGGTGCAGTCCTGGACGGCCGGACCGTCGCCCTGCCCGGCGCCGCCCTCGGCGAACTCGTAGCCGCCGCGCGCACACCGCTCCGTACGGCACCGCGTCAGCGACGTACGGCAGCCGTCGATCACATGGAAGCCGAACCCCGAACTCCCGGTGACCCGGCAGCCCTGGAAGGTGCCGCGGCCCTCCGCGGAGACGTAGAAACCGGCCTCGGCCGGTGAACTGACCGTGCAGCCCTCGATGGTGGGGTCCGCGCCCTTGGTGACGATCACCCCGGTCTGCGCACCGTCGATGGTGCAGTTGGCGAGCGTGCCGCCGCTGCCGTGGTCGCGGAACCACGCCCCGGTCGCCGCTTCCCGGATCCGGCAGTCGTCGAGCTGGACGGTCGCCCCGTCGCTGACCGACACCGCGGTGTTGCGGACCTGCGCGATGTCGCAGTCCACGACGTCGGCGCGGGAGCCCCGGTCCAGTACGAACAGGGCGTCCGGTACGTCGTGCACCCGCGTCGAGTCCAGCAGGGCGGTGGCGCCGTCGCTGACCCATACCGCCGGATAGTCGCCCGTACTGTCATGGATCTCGCACTGGTTGGCGTCCACGCGGGTGCCCGGGTCCCATACGGACAGTCCGTTGCGTCCGAAGTGCCGCACCGTGCTGCGGGTCAGCGTCAGCACCGAACGCGACCGCAGATCGACCGCGTTCTCCGGGATGTCGTGGATGTCGCAGTCGGCGAGCGTGAGCACCGCATCGGTGTCCAGGGTGACACCGTCGGCGGAGGTGCGGTGCACCGTGCAGTCCGTGAGATGGCCGGTGGCCCGCGCGGCCACCTGGATCCCCGCGCCCTTGATCTCGTACAGCTCGCAGCCCACCGCCTCGACCGCGCTGCCCTCGCCGTTGACCGACAGGCCGGCGCCCGAGGCATGGTGGATCCGGCAGTTCTCCAGCCGCGGATGGGCCCCGCCGCGCACCGCCACTCCGGTCTGCCCGGCGGCCACCACCTCGCACTCCTCGAAGACGCCGCCCGCGCCGTCCAGGACGCTGATGCCCACCCCGCCCGCATTGTCGACCGTGCAGCGGCGCACCGTCGGGCGGGCGCCGCCGCGGACCTCGATGCCGGACGCGGACCGGGTCACCACCCGCAGGCCGGTCAGCTCCGGGGCGCCGTCCTCCACCAGCAGCGCGGGCGAGGCCGAGTCCGTCGCCTCCAGATGCAGATCGTGGACGCTGGCCGAGGCGCGTACCGTCAGCGCCACCCCGTCGGCCGGGGCGATCCGCACCGAACCGCGCGCCCCGTCCGGGCCGCGCAGCGTCACCGCGCGCACCAGGACCAGATTCTCGCGGTAGGTACCGGCCGGGACGGTCAGCACATCCCCGTCCCCGGCGGCCTCCAGGGCGGCGGCGAGCGAGCTGTACTCCCCTGTGCGGCGCCGCCAACGCGACGTTCCGGAGTGCGTCACCTGGACCGAGCCCTGTGCCATGGCGCTGTCGTGCCCCCACTTCGTGCGGCTGTTGTCGGCCCGGCACCATCCGTCCGCGGATGTCCGCTTTCTGGTCTGCGGGGCCCCAGCCGAGAGGCTGGCGCCACCACCGTAGCGCGCCGGGCGGGCGGCAGTTGACACGGTCAGCCGCCTGGAGAGGCAGCCTCTCAACTCCCCGCGCCGGCCCGGCCCCAGTCCTGGCCCGCGCGCTCCCACTCCTCGTCCCAGCGGCGGAAGCGACGCACCATCAGCTGCCAGACGACCAGCCGCCGGGCCCCCTCGATCATCATGCCGACCCCGGCCGCGGTGCCCAGACCGGCCAGCACCGCATGCGTACCCGCCGTGCTGACGTCCATCGGCCGCGGCACCACCCGGCCCCGGTCATCCGTCCAGATCCGGAACCTTTCACCGGTCTCCACCGGACGCGGCGCGGCGAGCTGTCCGATGTGCGCACTGCCGTTCGGGGCCGTCCAGCGGGCGATGACCCGGCGGTGCGCATCGCGCTGCGACGAGGTCTCGGGATCGGGGTCGAGCGGGGCCCGGGAGACCAGCCGGTCGACCGTCACCCACTCCAGATGCCGCTGCTGGTGCTGTATCCGTACGGTCGCCAGCAGTGCGCCGTGTGTGGCCCCTCCGGCGAGCCGGCCCACGGACGTCGCCCCGAGGGCGACCAGGACGGCGGCGGCGAGCGCCACCCAGGCCTCGATCCGATCGGTCCGGCGCCACAGCGGATTGCGCCGCCAGCGCCATATGCCTCTCATCGCTCGCATCGTGCCCCCTCTCCGAGTCCGTGGATACCTCATCAGGGGTGCTCCGTGCGAGAGTTCTGCGAAGAGAGAACAACTTCACCCGGTACAAAGAGCGACAACCGGACGTATGGCACGTGTCCTGGGCCCCTGGTCCGGCGTCCGGCGGGACCGGCGCCGCGGTCAGCGCAGCCGTACCGTCACTGTCACGACGGCGCCCGTCATGCCGGTCTCCGGGGCTCCCTCGGCGACCGCGAAACGGTCCGCCACCAGCCGTGCCAGCCACAGCCCGCGCCCCTTCGGCGCACCGTCCAGGCCCGGCAGCAGCTCGGGGATCACCTCCTCGCTGAACCCGGGCCCCGCATCGCTGATCCGGCACTCCAGCTCGTCGCCCACCCGCCGCAGCACCAGCCGCCCCGAACCGCCCGCATGCTCCACGGCGTTCCCGGCGATCTCGTCCACCGCCAGGACGAACTCGCCGCGCCGCGGCTCGCACAGCCCCTCCCGGGCCGCGCACTCCTCGACCAGCAGCCGCAGCTGCGGCAGCAGCCGGGCGGTGAAGCGCCGCTGCAACAGCCGGCGGCCGGACTCCTCCGCCGGCAGCTCGGCCGGATCGGGGCTCACCACGCCCGCACCACCTCCGTCAGGGCCAGCCGCGGCAGCGTCGCCGCACCCAGCCGTCGCAGCAGCCGGCGCTGCCCGCGGTCGCAGCGCACCTCGACCAGATCGTGGCCCGCGGCGCAGCGGGCCAGGGTGAGCAGACCGACGGCGCAGCCGACCGACAGGAAATGCAGCCGGGTCAGATCCACCGTGAGCCACCGGGCCGGTGCCGTCTGCGCCAGCGCGATCTCCAGCGCTCTGCTGAACGCGGTCCGATTCGCGGCATCCGCCTCGCCGATGAAGTGCAGCGTGCCGTCCGGGGCGCGCAGTGACCGCAGGCTGCCCAGGCGTTCCAGGAGGGCGCACGGATGCGCCCGTTCCATGGCGGTGAGCAGCGGGCGGTCGAACCGGCGGCGGTCGTAGGCGCAGACCTCCGTGTACGGCCGGCCGGTGAAGAGCGCCTGCGCGCCGGTCTCGCGGCACGCCATCACACCGAGGTCCGCGCCGAGCGCACGCACCCAGCCCATGTCGATGAACGCCCGCAGGCCCGTGTACCCCTCGGCCGTCGCCCGGTCCGTCTCCGCGTACAGCCGGCCCATCTGGCGCGCGGCCGTGAACTCCGTGTCCGGCCGGATCACCTCATGCATGCTGCTCACCACCAACTGGCCCCGCTCGCGCGCCGACACCGTACTGCGGCTGGGGAAATCGATCCTGGCCAGTACCTCGTCCTCGGGCACCCCGGGGCAGGGCAGCACCAGCACCCTCTCGGCGCGGGACAGGCCGAGCCGTACGAACGCCGTGACGACCTCCCAGCGCACCTCGTCATCGCCGTAGCTGACAAAGGCGTGGTCCCCGGGCCGCAGATGCTGGACGGGAAGGAGACGGGCGCACCCGGTGTCGTTCGCAGACATCGACACCAGCTCTCCGTCTTCCGTCGGCCGCTCCCGTCGGCGGAGTCGGGCGCTCACCGCCGACCGTGGTCACCGGGCCGCGGCGGCCCGCGGCCGCCGTGAACGCCCACGGCGCGACGTTGGCGAACGGCCGCGCCGGCCCGTCAGCCGAGTATCTCGAACGGGTCGCCGATACGGATCGTGCCGGCGCCGCGGGGGATCAGATTCTGGCCGAAGACCAGCCGGTCACCGAAGCGGCGATGCCGGGCGAGGGTGCGCAGCGGCTCCTTGCCGCGCTCGGCGGTGCGCTGGTCGGTGGTGGTGACCACACAGCGTGCGCTGGGCTTGGCCACGTCGAAGACCACGTCGCCGATACGGACCCGCTGCCAGTCGTCCTCCGCCCAGGGCGCGGTGCCGTCCACCACCACATTGGGCCGGAAACGGTTCATGGGCAGCGGCCCCTCGTCGGCGTGGTCGCCCTGCGCGATGAGGGAGTTGAGTGCGTCCAGCGACGAGGTGGTGGTCAGCAGCAGCGGGAAACCGTCGGCGAAACTGACCGTGTCACCGGGCTCGCAGTACTGCGGGTCGACGGGGCGGCGCTTCTCCGGGGCGTCGAGATACACCAGCCGGCACTCGACTCCCAGATACCCGCCGAACCACTCGGCCGCCGCCGGGTCCGCGGGCACCGCCTCGACCTCGTCCTTCCAGACCTCGACCGGGATCGTCTCCCCGGAGGCGGGCACCTCGACGGTCAGCGGGCTCCTCCCGGGCGCGGTGAGCCTGAGGCCGCCGCCCGGCAGCCCCTCGGCATGCGCCAATGCCAGCGTCCGCTGCTGTCGTTGGGTGATCTGCCTGCGCTCGGCGTCCACCAGCAGCCAGCGTCGGTCCCCGGCGAGCCCCCACGGCTCCACTACCGCCTCGCCGGGACCGGACCCCGCAATGGATTTGACCGGGTAGAGATGGATCGACTGGAGCGCAGGCTTCGGCATGCCGTCCATCCTGCCAGCAGCCTCGGACAGTTGACCGACGCCCAGGTCAGTACCCGCGCGGGTACTGCCGGCCGTACGGGTCGTCGTACGGCGAGGCCGGCCGGGGCGCGACCGGAGCGGCCGGCCGCATCGCCTCATACCCCGTGCCCATCGGCGGGCGCTGGGGCTGCTGCTGGGACGGATAGCCGCGGGTGCCCGCCTGCTGCGGGATGTACGGCGCCGGAGCCTGCTGCAGCGGGGCGACCGGCTGTGCGGCCGCTCCCGGGTAGCCCTGCGCAGGCGACGGGTAGGAAGGCGCGGCCGGAAGTGCCGGCAGTGCCGAGGTGCGCGCCGGCAAATAGGACGAGCCCGTGTCGTAAGGGGAGGGGTTCACCCGGATCGGGGCGATCTGCGGCGTACCACGTTCGGCGACGAGGCTGTCGTAGATCGGGGTGTCGGGGAAGGAAGGCGAAGCGTAGTAGCCGCCGTAGGTAGAGCGGGGGGAGGTCATGCCTCATAAGTTAAGCCCACGATGTGCCGATTGGGGAGCCTGGAAAGAGGGTTGTTTTGCGTGTTCGGAGCGGTGGTGGATCCCCAATGGGAGCGAACTTGTGGAAATCGGTCGCGATCGCCCGTAGGAATCCTGTAAAGACCCCGCTTCTCGCAGGTGAACAAGGGGCGTTCGGACGGGCGGGGGCCCAGTAGGTTGGGAGTGCCACCAGTGACGGGGCACGGCGGACGAAAGGAAGGCGCAGCGATGTCGATGCTCAAGGGCAGCAATGTTCCGGTTCCGGCCCCGGAGGTCCGGGTGGAACTGGGCTGGCAGGCGGCCCCGGGGACACCGGACGTGGACGCCTCCGCCCTGCTGCTGGTGTCCGGAAAGGTCCGGGACGACGGAGACTTCGTCTTCTACAACCAGGCCGCACACGCCTCCGGCGCGGTACGCCATGACGGCAAGCGCCCGGCCGGCGGCGCGATGACCGACACCCTGACCGTCGCCCTGGCCTCCGTCGAACCCGCCGTCGACAAGGTGGTGCTGGCCGCCTCCGCCGACGGCGGCACCTTCGGGAGCGTCCCCGGGCTGCACATCCGGGTGCTGGACACGGCGAGCGGCGCCGAGCTCGCCCGCTTCGACAGCAAGGACGCCGGCACCGAGACCGCCTTCGTGCTCGGCGAGCTCTACCGCCGCCAGGGCGCCTGGAAGTTCCGTGCGGTGGGGCAGGGTTACGACACCGGGCTCGCCGGACTGGCCACCGACTTCGGCATCAGCGTCGACGAACCGGCGCCGCCGCAGCCCACGCCGCCGGCCCCGGCCCCCGCCATGCCCACGCCGCCGCCCCCGGCGCCCGCGCCGCCCATGGCCCCGCCGCCCATGGCCCCCGCGCCGCCGTTGCCGACGGGGCAGCCGGCGGCGTCCGTTCCGCCTCCGCCGGGGCAGCCCGCGCCCGCCCCGGCGCCGCCTCCCGTTCGTCTGACAAAAGTCACCCTCACGAAGGACGCCCCAGCCGTCTCCTTGACGAAGCAGGGCGGCACCTCCGGGGCGATGCGGGTGAACCTCAACTGGAGCGGCGGCTCGGCGGGCAAGCGGCTCGGCAAGACGCTCGGCCGCAAGGCGATGCAGGCCGTGGGCGCCCGCGGCGCGCTGCTGTCCCCCTCCGGCGAGCTCGACCTCGACCTGTGCGCGCTGTACGAACTCACCGACGGCGCCGCCGGTGTGATCCACCCGCTCGGCAACAACTTCGGCGCCCTGCAGGCCCCGCCGTTCATCCAGCTCGACGGCGACGACCGCACCGGCGCCGCCGAGGCCGGCGAGAACATGACCATCAACCTCGACCACCAGGCACGCATCAAGCGCATCCTGATCTTCGTGACGGTCTACGCCGGCGCCCGCAGCTTCGAGGGCCTGAGCGCGACGGTCACCCTCCAGCCCCAGCACGGCGCCCCCGTCGACTTCTCGCTCGACGCCTGCACGGTGCCCTCCAACGTCTGCGCGCTCGCCCTGATCACCAACACCGGCAGCGAACTCGTCGTCCAGCGCGAGGCCCGCTATCTCGTTCCCGAGCCCGGCGTCAGCCCACAGCGCACCGTCGACTACGCCTACGGCTGGGGTCTGGACTGGTCACCGGCCCGCAAGTGACGGCGGCACCGGGGGCGCCGCTCAGGGCGCCGGGTACGTCCGCCCCTTCCACGCCGCACCGCGCCCCCGGTAGTGCGCCACCGCCGAGTCCACGGTCATCAGCAGATACAGCAGCGCGGTGAAGGGCAGCAGCGGCGCCCACCACAGCGGCTGCCCGTAGTAGCGCAGCATCGGCAGATATGTCCCGCACATCACCGCCCAGGCCGCCCCGCCGAGCGCGGCGAGCGTCGTATTGCCGTCGGCCAGTCCGGCCACCAGCGCGACGGGCGGCGCGAGATACACCAGCGCAAGACCGAGGACCGTGCCGAGCAGCAGCATTGGCTGGTGCCGCAGTTGGGCGTATGCGCTGCGCGAGACCATCCGCCACAGGTCGGCCGGCCGCGGATACGGCCGCACGCTGTCCACCCGGTCCGCAAGCCCCAGCCAGATCTTGCCGCCGGAGCGCTGCACCGCACGGGCCAGCGTCACATCGTCGATCACCGCATTCCGGATCGTCTCCGGAATGCCCGCCCGCTCAGCCGCCTCCCGCCGCAGCAGCACACAGCCGCCGGCCGCCGCCGCGGTGCGCGCCCCGGGACGGTTGACCCGGCGGAAGGGATACAGCTGCCCGAAGAAGTACACGAAGGCCGGCACGATCAGCCGCTCCCAGAAGGTCACCACCCGCAGCCGCGCCATCTGCGACACGAGGTCCAGCCCCGCCGACCGGGCCGCCGCCACCAACTCCCGCAGGCTGTCCGGATCATGCGCGATATCCGCATCCGTCAGCAGCAGATACTCGGGTGCGACGCGCTCCCGCGCCAGCGCGATCCCGTGGCGTACGGCCCACAGCTTCCCCGTCCACCCGGGCTCGGGCTCGCCGGGCGAGGACACCGTCAGCGGCAGGCCCCCGCGCGCGGCCGCCAGCTCCCTGGCCCGTGCGCCGGTCCCGTCCGTACTGCCGTCGTCGACCAGGAACACCTCCGCCCGGCCCGGGTACTTCTGCCCGAGCAGCGACGGCAGACTGTCCGGCAGCACCGCGGCCTCGTCCCGCGCCGGGACCACCACCGCGACCGACGGCCAGCGCTCCGGATCCCGGCGGTCCGGCAGCCGTACGTCCGTCCGCCAGAAGAAGCCCTGCCCCAGCAGCAGCCACACCCAGGCCAGCAGCGACCCGGTACCGATCCACTCCATCGCGCTCACGGCCGCAGTCTGCCGCACCGCCACCTGCACACACCGGCGATCGACGCGGTGTCCCGGGACGGAACGGAACGGATCGAGAGGGTGCGGGACGGAGAGAGAAGGGGCGGGACGGTACGCGAGGGCAACGGGCCGGGAGACCGTCCGCCGCCCGTCCGTGGCCCCGGCGGGCCGCCCGGCTGCCGCGCCCGGTATGACAAGCCGGACGTGCGACTGAGTAAAGTGTCCGGGTGAAGATCGCGCTGATGGACTCCGGGACCGGGCTGCTCGCGGCGGCCGCCGCCATGCGGCGACTGCGGCCGGACGCCGATCTGGTCCTCTCCTCCGATCCCGACGGGATGCCCTGGGGCCCCCGCACCCCCGACGATGTCACCGCACATGCGCTGGCAGTCGCCCGCTCCGCGGCCGCACACCGCCCCGACGCCCTGATCGTCGCCTGCAACACCGCGTCCGTGCATGCGCTGCCGGCGCTCCGCGCCGAACTGGAGCCCGATGTCCCGGTCATCGGCACCGTCCCGGCCATCAAGCCCGCCGCGGCCGGCGGCGGCCCCGTTGCCATCTGGGCCACCCCCGCCACCACCGGCAGCCCCTACCAGCGGGATCTGATCGAGCGGTTCGGGCAAGGCGTGGAGGTCACCGGCGTGCCCTGCCCGGGGCTCGCCGACGCGGTCCAGGCCGCCGACGAGGCGGCGATCGACGACGCCATCGCGGCCGCCGCGCATCGCACCCCACGGGACGTGCGCAGCGTGGTACTGGGCTGCACCCACTACGAGCTGGTCGCCGAACGGATCCGCGCCGCCCTCCAGCAGCCCGGTGCCCCCGCCCTCGTCCTGCACGGCTCCGCCGAGGCGGTCGCCGCCCAGGCGCTGCGCCGCATCGGTGCCGAGCCGGCGCCGGCGGCCGCCCCGACCGGCGCACTCAGCGTGATCCTCAGCGGCCGTCCCGCCGGACTGCCGGCCGTGGCGCTCGTCTACGCCGAGGGCCGGCTGCTCGCCGAGAGCCCGACGGACATCGCCCCGGGGGCCTCCGCCGAGGGCGCTCCGGCGGCCGACGGGGTCGCCACCGCCGCCCCCCGCTGACGTCAGGCATGGTGTCGGCGGCACCGCAATCCGGGCCGTGAATGCCCCGCCCGACGCGCTGCCATAGCGTGCAAAGACGCGTACGCTGCGTCTCATGAGGGACCACCCCCACGAGGGGGCAGCAGCCCCCGACGACCC
Source organism: Streptomyces sp. NPDC048434 (assembly GCF_043200375.1). NCBI lineage: Bacteria > Bacillati > Actinomycetota > Actinomycetes > Kitasatosporales > Streptomycetaceae > Streptomyces > Streptomyces sp. NPDC048434. Next base: position 32,764 of record NZ_JBICXQ010000020.1, read on the forward strand.
TGGCACGAGCGATGGCGCCGACAGTGGAGCGCGCCCCAGCGGCGGCTCCCATGCAGAGATTCCCGAGGTCTGGCACGGCAGTGCCACCAACCGCATCCAGTGGCTGCTGGCCGCGGTCGGTGCGGGCTGTCTGGCGCTGGGCATCGAGCTCGCCGTCGACAGCAGCTGGACCGCGGGCCTCGCGCCCCTGGTGATGTCGGTGGTCGGCTGTGTCGCGGTCGGCCTGCTGGTGCTCTTCGGCACGCTCGCCTACGTCCATGTCGCGGTACGCGTCGACAAGGACTGTCTGGAGGTGCGGTGCGGCCATATAGGGGTGCCACGCCGCCGGATCCCCCTCGACACCGTCGTGGGCGCCGACTTCACCCCGCAGGTCACCCCACGCCACTGGGGCGGCTGGGGCTACCGCTGGCGCCCCGAGCAGGGCACGGCGGTGGTCGTACGCCGCGGTGAGGGCGTCGTGGTGCGGCTCGGCGACGGACGCGACTTCACCATCACCGTCGATGACGCCGAGGGCGCCGTCCGCGCGATCCGGGGCCGGCTGCGGCCGCGCAAGGGAACCCCGGCAGGCGCCTGAACGCCGGGCGGGGCCGCGCACGCGGCACGTCCCACGGCCGGGGTTCCGCCGGGGGTGTCCCGTAGGGTCGGAGGATGGCAACCCCCGATTTCATCCGTGACCTCCGGAGCTCCATCGGCCGGCAGCTGCTCTGGCTGCCCGGGGTGAGCGCGGTCGTCTTCGACGACCAGAGCCGGGTCCTGCTGGGCAAGCGGGCCGACACCGGTGGCTGGTCGGTGATCGGTGGTATCCCCGAGCCCGGTGAACAGCCCGCCGAGACCGCGATGCGCGAGGTCTACGAAGAGACCGCGGTGCGGGTCGTCGCCGAGCGCGTCGTTCTCATCGAGACCATGCCGCCCACCCACTACCCCAATGGCGATATCTGCCAGTTCATGGACGTGACGCTGCGCTGCCGGGCGGTCGGCGGCGAGGCGAAGGTCAACGACGACGAGTCGCTGGACGTGGGCTGGTTCGCCGTGGACGCCCTGCCGGAGCTTGAGGAGTACGCGCTGACCCGCATCAAGCGGGCGCTGGAGGCCGGGCCGACGTGGTTCCACGAGATGGGGGAGGAGCCGGACGCGCAGCAGCCCTGAGGGGTCGTCTCCGGGGCGACCCGGGGTGCTCCGGGGTTTCTCCGGCGGCCGGAGGGGCTACAGCTCCTCCGTCGACGGTTCGTCCATCGGGTCGGAGGGCTCACCGGGAACCGGGGGCAGCTGGGACCCGCGGGGTTCGCCGGGCTCCTCGGACGGGCCCGGGTCGGAGGGGGGATCGGTCGGCTCCTCGGTGTGCATCTCCCGCTTGTCCTTGCGGCAGGTCGTGATCCAGGTGCCGGTGGGGCCGCTCTCGTACTGGCAGAACCAGCCCCGCACGGCCAGGGTGCCCCGGTCGTCCCGGGCCTCGCGCGGCGCCCGCACGAAGAACTCGGACATCACCTGGCGGGCCTCGTCGCAGCCCACCGTGCCACCGGCCCCGGGATCCGCGAAGAGGGTGACGTCCCCCGCCTTGCCCAGCGCGTCGGGGAGCGCGCCGCAGTCCATCGGCTGCCCGGGGACGGTGGGGGACGCGGAATCGGGGCCGTCGCCCGGAGTCCGGTCCGGGCCCGGACCGATGCCCGGCGCGGACGACGCCGCGGCCGTCGGGTCCCCGCCGTCGTCCCCACAGCCCGCCGCGGCCAGGGCGAGCAGCACCGTCGGCACGGCGATGAGCCTCCGCATGTCGGTCTCCTTGTGGCGGCGGTGCGCAGACGGCACGCTGCGTCGTACGACGCTAGGAGCTCTCCGGGGGCCCGGCGATCCGGGACGACCGATCGGGTGAAGCCGGTGGGCCGCCAGGAGCGGCGGGGCACCAGCCGTCACGACGGTGCGGGCGGGTGCGGGCACCACATCTGACGTGCGCCGCCACCACCTCCGTCCGGTGAAGTGTGGCGCCGAGGCACATCGGAGCCGGACCCGGCCGCTGCCTAAGGTGCCGACATGACCGTGATCGGCACCCCAGGCCCGGTATCCCTCGACCTCGACGGCCGCACCGCGCTCGTCACCGGCGCGGCCAGTGGCATCGGACGCGCCTGCGCCCTGCGGCTGGCAGCGGCCGGCGCCACGGTGCGCGCGGTCGACCGGGACACCGCCGGTCTGAACGGCCTCGTGGCGGCTCACCCGGACGGCGCCCGCGGCGGCATCGAACCCCGGCCGCTGGACCTCACCGATCTGGACGCCGCCGAACGGGTCGCGGCCGGCGCCGATCTGCTCGTCAACAACGCGGGCCTCCAGCTCGTCCGCCCCATCGAGGAGTTCCCGCCCGAGGTCTTCCACCAGGTGCTGACCGTCATGCTGGAGGCGCCCTTCCGGCTGCTGCGCGGCGCGCTGCCCCATATGTACGCGCAGGGCTGGGGCCGCGTCATCAACATCTCGTCCGTGCACGGCCTGCGGGCCTCCCCCTTCAAAAGCGCGTATGTCGCGGCCAAGCACGGCCTGGAAGGGCTGTCGAAGACCGCAGCCCTGGAGGGCGCCCCGCACGGCGTCACCAGCAACTGCATCAATCCCGGATATGTCCGCACCCCCCTCGTCGAACGGCAGCTCGCCGACCAGGCCGCCGCACACGGCATCCCCGAGGACCGCGTACTGGCCGACCTCCTGCTCGCCGACTCCGCCCTCAAGCGGCTGCTCGAACCGGAGGAGGTCGCCGAGGCCGTCGCCTACCTCTGCACTCCGCAGGCGTCCTTCATGACGGGCACCTCACTGGTGCTGGACGGGGGCTGGACCGCGCATTGAGCGGCCCGCGGTCCGGTACCCGCCCCCGGAGGCTGGCGCACCGCGGCGACCCGAAGGTATCCCTGTGACCATGCCCACCGATCAGCCGACGCCCGAGCCGGACCCCGAGTCCGTGGACGCGTCCCCGCCGCCCGGTCCCGTGGACGTCCGTCCGCCGGAGCCCGTTCCGTACGACCGGGAGCACGATCCGGCCGACGCGCTCGCCCATGACCCGGCCGAGACCCCTTTCCTCGGGCTGCTGGCCACCGGCGCCGCCGCCGAGGAGTACGAGCGGCCGGTGCTGCGCGCCCGCGCCGAGGGCGCGTCCGCCCGCCGGCTCGCCGCACTGGAGCGGGCCAAGCTCCTCGCCCTGCGGGTACGCGCCGAGCTGGAGGGCCGCCGACGGCGCGAGGAGGAGCTGTCCGCGCTCTATGCCACCGCCCACGACCTGGCCGGGCTGCGCGACCTCGACGCGGTGCTGCGTGCGATCGTGCGCCGGGCCCGTTCCCTTCTGGGCACCGAGGTCGCCTACCTCACCCTCAACGACCCCGCCGCCGGTGACACCTATATGCGGGTCACCGACGGCTCGGTCTCCGCGCGGTTCCAGCAGCTGCGGCTCGGCATGGGCGAAGGCCTGGGCGGGCTGGTCGCACAGACCGCCCGCCCGTACGTCACGGACAGCTACTTCCACGACGAGCGCTTCCGCCACACCCGCACCATCGACTCGGGCGTCCACGACGAGGGCCTGGAGGCGATCCTCGGGGTACCGCTGATGCTCGGCAGCGGCGTGATCGGCGTACTCTTCGCCGCCGACCGCCGCGAGCGGGTCTTCGAGCACGGCCAGATCGCACTGCTCGCCGCCCATGCGGCGCATGCCGCCGTCGCGATCGACACCGCCAACCTCCTCTCCGAGACCCGTAAGACACTCACCGAACTGGAAGCCGCGAACGAGATCATCCGCGACCGCAGCTCGGTCATCGAGCGCGCCTCGGACATCCACGACCGGCTGACCGAACTGGTGCTGCGCGGCGGTGGGGTCCAGGACGTGGCGGACGCGGTGGCGGAAGTCCTGGACGGCGAGGTCGAGTTCACCGATCCCGGCCGGGCGCCGGCCGAGGCACTGGCCCGCTCCCGCGCCGACGGCCACGCCGTACGGGATGGCACCGAATGGGTCGCGGCGGTCGGGGCGGGCGGTGAGGTGCTGGGCGCCCTCGTACTGCGCGGTCACCCGGCCCTCGACCCGGTCGACCAGCGCACCCTGGAGCGGGCCGCCATGGTCACCTCCCTGCTCCTGCTCGCCCGGCGGACCGCCGGCGAGGCCGAACAGCGGGTGCGCGGCGAACTGTTGGACGACCTTCTGGACGCCGCCGACCGCGACCCCCGTCTGCTCGGCGAACGCGCGGCCCGGGTCGGCGCGGACCTCGACGCACCGCATGTCGTCCTGGCGGCCCGGACCGACGGTGCACCACCGGCGCACGGGGCTGCGCCGTCCGACGGCGACGCCGCGTCCCACCCCGACGCCCACCCGCACGGCGTCGACCGCCGCCGCATATGGTCGGCGGCCTCCCACCTCGCCGCCACCCGCCATGGACTGGCCGCCGTACGGGACGGCGGCGCCGTTCTGCTGCTGCCGCTCGGCCCAGACGACGACCCGGCGCACACCGCCTGCGAGATCGCCGACCGGCTCGGTGCCGCGCTGCACCAGCCCGTCACGGTCGGCGCCTCGGCCCCGGTCCCGGCCCCTGCGGCCCGCCCCGCGGCGGTCGCGGACGCCTACGCGGAGGCGCGGCGCTGCCGGGAGGCACTGCGGGTGCTGGGCCGGGCGGGGCAGGGGGCGGCCGCCGCCGACTTCGGCTTCCTCGGTCTGCTGCTCGCCGACACCCGCGACGTGGACGGCTTCGTCGACCGCACGCTCGGCGCGGTCGCCGACTACGACGCCCGCCGCGGTACGGAGTTGCTGCGCACCCTCGGCGCCTACTTCGCCTGCGGAATGAGCCCGGCCCGTACCAAGGACGCGCTGCATGTCCATGTGAACACCGTCGCCCAGCGCCTGGAGCGGGTGAGCCGGCTGCTGGGACCCGACTGGCAGACCCCGGCCCGTGCTCTGGAAATCCAGCTGGCGCTGCGGCTGCACCAGCTGTCCTCCGCCGTGGCGCGCGATACCGGTGCGTAGCCGGGTCCCGTGATCCGCGCCGGGCCCCGGACCGGCCGGTACCGATAGCCGCCTCCGGGTGCGCGCCGCCGCGACCTGCGGCAGCGTGGTGCCGAAGCTTTCCCCCTTCCCACGGGACAAAGGAGTTCGTCATGGGTGACAAAGGCGGCATGGACAAGATGAAGGGCAAGGCCAAGCAGAAGGCCGGCAAGGCCATGGGCGACGAGCGGATGAAGAGCGAAGGCCGCACGGACGAGACCAAGGGCAAGGCCAAGGGCGCGATGGGCAACGCCAAGGAGAACATCCAGGGGATGAAGGACTCCCTGAAGGGCAAGAGCCACTCCTGACGCCCGGCGGGGGCGTGGCGGACCTGCTGCCCCGTCTCCCGGAGCGTCCCCGGGCCCGCCACGCCCCCGCCGAACATCAGGTTCCCGGACCCTTGGGGCCTGCCCTTCGGATCACGGCCGGCCCGGCCGTGATCCGAAAGGCACGCTCTAGGACGGTACGGCGGAGGACGCCCCGCCCTCCGCCGCTCCCGGGCCCGACGCACGGAGCGCGCCCGCCGTCGCCGTCCCGTCCACCGCGGCGAGATCCCGGCTACGGGTCTCGCGTGCCACGCCCACCGCGACCAGCGTCAGCAGCGCGGCGGCGATGACGTACAGGGCGATCGGCGTCGGGCTGTCGAAGTCGGCGAGCAGCGCGGTCGCGATCAGCGGGGCGGGCGCGCCGGCCGCGACCGAGGAGAACTGGGCACCGATCGAGGCGCCCGAGTACCGCATCCGGGTCGCGAACATCTCCGCGAAGAAGGCCGCTTGCGGCGCATACATCGCACCGTGGAAGACCAGCCCGACGCTCACCGCGAGCAGCAGCAGCCCGAACTGGCGGGAGTCCACCAGCGCGAAGAACGGGAACGCCCAGGCGGCGACGCCGACCGCGCCCAGGAGATAGACCGGCCGGCGCCCGATCCGGTCCGAGAGCGCGCCCCAGGCGGGGATGACCGCGAAGTGCAGCGCCGAGGCGATCAGCACGGCGTTGAGGGCGGTCTGCTGGGACAGTCCGGTGTGCGAGGTCGCATAGACGAGCACGAACGCCGTGATCACGTAGTACGAGATGTTCTCGGCCATCCGCGCCCCCATCGCGATCAGCACATCCCGCCAGTGGTACTTGAGCACCGCCACCAACGGCGTCTTCTCCACGGCGGTGCCCTCCGCCCGCCGTACCTCGGCGCTCGCCAACGCGGCCTTGAACACGGGCGATTCATCCACCGAGAGCCGGACCCACAGCCCCACGACGACCAGTACGCCCGAGAGCAGGAACGGCACCCGCCACCCCCAGGACGCGAAGGCCGCGTCCGACAACAGCGCCGTCATCACCGACAGCACTCCGGTGGCCAGCAACTGCCCGGCGGGTGCGCCGGTTTGCGGCCAGGACGCCCAGAATCCACGCCGCCGTGCGTCACCGTGCTCCGACACCAGCAGCACCGCGCCGCCCCATTCACCGCCCAGCGCAAACCCCTGGACCAGCCGCAGCACGGTCAGCAGCACCGGCGCCGCGGTACCGACCGTCGCATGCGTGGGCAGCAACCCGATCGCGAAGGTCGCGCCGCCCATCATCAGCAGGCTCAGCACCAGCAGCTTCTTACGTCCCAGCCGGTCCCCGTAATGCCCGAAGACCAACGCACCGACGGGCCGCGCCGCAAAGCCCACCGCGTAGGTCAGAAACGACAACAGGGTCCCGACGAGCGGATCGGAGCCGGGGAAGAACAGCTTGTTGAACACCAGCGCGGCGGCAGATCCGTAGAGAAAGAAGTCGTACCACTCGACGGTGGTGCCGATGAGGCTGGCGGCGACGATGCGCTTGAGGCTGGTGGGCGCGGGCGGGGAGGTTGCGGGGGCGGCCATGGTCACCACTTCCGGGCGGGTACGGGGACGTTGAGGTGTCGCCACACCGTAGAAACGCCCAGGTCAGGCGCACATGTGGCGGGACACCACACTTTGGGCTCCGACCGTGCGCGCGGGCACCATGACGTGATGCAGAGGGGAAGCCCGGGGCGAAGTAAGCGTCAGGGCCTCGGCCGGTGCCGATGCCGCTTTTGGTCAGTTTTGAGGTGCGGTGCTGACTCCCGTACTGACCGAAGTCCCATGTCATCACCCCTGATCGCCCCGCCCGTGCTGACCAGCGATGGGCGCCGGGCCCGCGACCGAGCTGCCGCGAGCGGGAAGGCGCCCATCACGATCGAGGAGACAAGGCGCTAGGCGTCCCGGTATCGGTCCCGGACCTCGGGGCGTTGCTGGAAGCCGGCTGACGTGTAGGTGGCGACGGCTCCCACATTGGAGCTCGGGGTGCAGACGATCGCGCTCGACGAGCCCAACCCCTGGAGTGCGGCCGCCGCGGCGACGGTGATCGCCTCGCCGTAGCCGTGACGGCGGTGTTCCCGGTGCACGCCCATCGGTTCGAGCAACCCGGGCCTACCCGGACCGGCCGACCACACTGTCACCGCCGCCACCGCGTTGCCCTGGTCGTCGTACGCGACCAGACACCGGGCGTCGGCGTACGGCAATCCGGCCGCCATCGCGTGCCAGCGCTCGTCCGTGAACCTCGACCCGTCGAACGCCGCCCGGTGTACGGCGGCAAACACGTGCGCCTGCTCCGGCCCGACCACCTCGATCCGCATGCCTGGGTCCTTCACCGGCTCCGTGAGGTCTCGGCGCAGCGGCGTCCACGGCTCGTCGGCGTTCCAGCCGTCCTCGAACAGCAGATCGTGGACCAGTGCACCCGTCGGCGTCTCGATGTTCACCCTCCCCTCGGGCAGCACGCCGCGCTCCGGCTCGGTCACGTCGTCAACCAACTGCTGCGCCAGCTCCTCCTCCCGCTGAGCGTCTGGCGCGATCGTCAGCCGCAGCAGCCCGGGGCCGTCCAGCAGCCCGACGGCGAGAATCCGTCCGTCCCGGCTCCACGTCCTGACCGCCGCGGCGGTTGCTTCCGCACCTGACCGCCAGAACCAGCCCAGGTCCCCCGGATGCAGTTGCATCGGCGCCCCGTCGTACTGCCACTTCCGCAGCACCCCCACGGCCTGGCTCAGCCCGTCGACTCCCGGCTTGCCCAACACGATCGCCATACGCCCGATCACACACCACCGCACCGCCAGTCCGCACCCGGTTTCCGACCGGCCGGCGTGGTGCGGGTTCGGCGACTCGGGAACCGCCGCCACCACCGGATACCAGGCAGAGAGCGTGGTGGCGGACGTCCGGCGGGGAGGCGGTGGGACGGTGAACGGGCACCGTGACCCCGGTGATCCGTCTGGCCGGGTTCCGGCCGGATCGGATGGCGGGGCCGTGCCGGGCCCCGCCGCTGATGTCGTCGTGCTCCATGACCCGTGGCGTACTCAGGTCGTTCGCGAGCCGCTGCAGGGACGGTTCGTCCAGGCCAACCGGTCAGGCCGCGCCCATGTCGGGCAGGAGGCGGGTGAAGGAGACCGGGAGGCGTTCCGGGCCGCGCAGGATCGCGTTCTCCCGGTAGGGCGGGGGATCGGCGACCAGGCGGGGTGACTCCAGCCGGCGGGCGAGTGCCGTCAGGGCGATCTGTGCTTCGGCGCGGGCGAGGGTGGCGCCGATGCAGTAGTGGATGCCGCCGCCGAACCCGAGGTGGGCGTTGTCGGTGCGGTCGGGTACGAACCGGTCCGGGTCCGCGAAGCGCTGCGGGTCGCGGTTGCCGGCGGTCAGGAGCAGGCGGACACGTGAGCCCTTGGGGATGGTGGTGCCGGCGATGTCGATGTCGGCCAGGGTGCTGCGTCCGGACATCTGTACCGGCGGGTCGTAACGCAGCACCTCCTCCACGAGCGGAGTGGCGAGATCGGGGTCGGTGCGCAGCCGGGCGAGGGCATCGGGGTGGCGCAGCAGAGCGAGGGTGCCGTTGGCGATGAGATTGACCGTGGTCTCGTGGCCGGCGATGAGCAGCAGGCCGAGGGTGACGCGGAGGTCCACGGGGTCCATGGGGCCCTCGGGCCCCTGGCCGTACATCAGGCCGGAGAGCAGGTCGTCGCCGGGGGCGCTGTCATGCCGAGCGATGAGCCCTTCGAGATACTGCTGCAACTCGGTCCGCGTCTGCTGGAGTTCGCGGATCTCGTCCTCGGTCTGGGTGTCGATGGGGTCCAGGCCCCGGGTGAGCCGACGGGCGAGACTGCCGAAGAGGGATTCGTCCTCGCGTGGCACGCCGAGCAGTTCACAGATGACGGTCACGGGCAGGGGATAGGCCAGGTCGCCGACGACGTCCAGCACTCCCGCCCGTTCGCTGGTGTGCGCGTCGAGCAGCCCGGTGACGAGGGTGTCGATGTGGTCGCGCATCTCCATGACGCGGGGTACGAACTGCTGGGTGACCAGGCGGCGCAGCTGGTCGTGACGGGGCGGGTCCTCGACCAGCAGGCTCTTGCGGATCGGCCGCTGTTGTTCCGGGGGGAGCCGGTCGGCGCTGATGCGCGGGTCGCGCAGCAGCAGGCTGATCTCGCGGTGTCCGCTGACCAGCCAGGTGCCGTCGTCCATGCGCACGGCCGGCTGCCGGAGCAGCTGCTCGTAGTAGGGGTAGGGGTTGGCGCGGTGCTCGTGGCGGAGGGCCTGCGCGAACAGCGCTGAGGCCGTGGTCCGGTGGGTGGTTGAGCTCGTGGTCGAGGCCATGGTGGATTTACCTCACTCGTGTCCGGCCAGGACGGACGGGGTGGACGGCACGGACGGTATGGACGGGCGGCCCGGTGTGGGGGCGGCGGGCCGGGGGAACGCAGGGTCGAGCGGATGGGGCCGGTCCGGTCCGTCGGTCGCGTTGAGCACCGGGGGGAAGGGTGCTCCGGCCTCGATCAGGGCGGCGTATCCGTCCAGCACTTGGGGGGAGTCCACCGCGACGGCGGCGACCAGACGGCCGCGTCGACCGTAGGCGGTCACGAACCGCCGCTGGTCGGGCGAGCCCTGGGTGAGGACGACCTGATCGGCCAGGGCGGGCAGCCCCAGGCACTTGAGGTTGACCCCGAACTGGTTGGACCAGAACGCCGGCAGGGGGCGATGGGTACGAGGCGCGCGCGACCCGTGGGCCATGTTGTGTGCGGCGGTCCGGGCCTGCGCGACGGCGTTGTCCCAGTGGTCCAGGCGCAGGAGTTGCCCGGGGTAGAGCGGGTGCGGCCAGCGGGCGACGTCACCGGCGGCGAAGACGTCCCTCACCGGTGTCCCGTCGTCGGCCAGGGCCCGGCAGGAGTCGTCGCACACCACCCCGCGGACATCGGCGGCCAGCCCGGAGCCGGTCAGCCATTCGGTGTTGGCGACGGCGCCGGCGGCGACCACGGCCACCTCGGCCTCCACCACGGTGCCGTCGGAGAGGGCCGCCCGCCGCAAGTTGCCGTGGGCGTCGCCTTCCAGCGTCCGGACCGTGGTGCCCAGCCGCAGGTCCACCCCGGCATCGCGGTACCAGTCGGTCACGGCGCCGCCGATCACGCCGCCCAGCGCACTCACCAACGGGGTGTCGCCGCGCTGCGTCACGGTCACGTCGAGGTTCAGGTCGCGGCAGACCGAGGCGACCTCGCCGCCGGTGAAGCCGGCGCCGATCACCAGCACCCGGTCCGGCCCCGCGGCCAGTGCCGCGCGCAGCCGGTCGGCGTCGTCGCGGGACCGCAGCACATGCACCCCGTGCAGGGCACCGCCCTGCTGCCGGGGCCAGGGCCGGGCCCGGGCACCGGTGGCGATCAGCAGCCGGTGATACGGCACCTCCCGCCCGTCCGCCAGCGCCACCCGGCGTTTGGGCAGGTCAACGCCGGTCGCGCGGGTGCCGAGCAGCCAGCGAGCATCGATGTTGCGCGCCCGGGGCAGCACGGTGTGGTCGGTGGGCAGCCAGCCGGACAGGACCGCCTTCGACAGCGGCGGCCGGTCGTAGGGCGCATACGGTTCGTCGCCGATGAGCGTGAGCTCACCGTCGAACCCTTCGTCGCGCAGTGCCTCGGCGGCGCGCAGTCCGGCCAGGGAGGCTCCGACCACGACGATGCGCTCGGGGCCGTTCACCGCGCACGCTCCGGGGCCAGGGGCGCGGGCTCGGTTGCCCTGCCCAGAGCGATGGCCTGTACGGGACACGCTGCGGCGGCTCGCTCCACCTCGCGGCGGGTACGTGGATCGGGCGCGTAGTCGTATTCCAGCGCCTCCTCACCGTGGAACCGGAAGACGGTCGGTGCGGCGTAGACGCACTGTCCATAGCTCTGGCATCGGTTCAGATCCACGACGAGCCGGAGCTCGTCGGGGGGCGGATCGGTGGGCATTTCTTCGCTCTCCTCCCAGGTCGGCGGGGGTTCGGCGGCTCTTTCGGCGGTTGTCGGGCGTCGCCTTGCGACGATCCCGCCGGTTCGATCGCATCCGCCATTCAGATAGCAACCACTATTCGAACTGTACACGCTATCGGCGCATTGACGTAGTGATCGCTATCCGAATAGCATTGGCCATATGAGTACCGACCGAGATGAACCGGCGCGGCAGCGGCTCACCCGTGCGGAGGCCAAGGCCCGCACCCGGCGACTGCTGCTGGACGCGGCGGCCCGGGTCTTCGCCCGCAAGGGCTTCGCCGGTGCCTCGGTGGAGGAGATCGCCGAGTCCGCGGGCTTCTCCATTGGCGCGCTGTACTCCAACTTCAGCGGCAAGGAGGCTCTCTTCCTGGAGCTGATGGCCGAACGCGGTATGGGCCGCGTGGCCGAGGCCGCCCAGACCCTCGACCGCCACGAGGCGGGCACCGGTGAGGCCGCCGCCGAGCTGGGACGTCTGTTGGTGCATGTCGCCGACAAGGACACCGATTTCGCGCCGCTCCAGGCCGAGTTCTGGCTCTACGCCGTACGCAACCCCCACGTCCTCGACACGATGGCCGCCGCCTTGCGTGAACCGCGCCAGGCGCTGGAGGGCCTGATCGACACCTGGCTCGCGGAGCAGGGCGCACCCGCCGAGGTCCCCGCCGAATCCGTGGCCACGGTGGTGACGGCGCTGTTCCAGGGGCTGGTGCGCTTGCGGCGCGTCGATCCCGACAGCGTTCCCGAAGAGCTCTTCGGCCAGGCCCTGCGATGGCTGTTCAGCGGCATCGGCGCGGACCCCGCACCGGACCGCCCCACCGACCAGGACTGACCGACGCGGCGCCACTGATCGCCCCGCGGCCGCCACCGACGGCGGGTGCCCCGCGCACACCGCTGCCACGGCAGGGTCGCGGATCGCCTCGCTCGCAACTCCGCCCGCAAGGAGCCGCTTTCATGAACCCGCAACGCCAACCGGCTGCCCGGGGTGTCCGCAGGGGCTACGCCGTGGCCGGCGTGGTCCTCGCCGTCATGTGGCTGGGGGAGACCAACGAGCCGGCCTGGGCCCACGCCGTGCGTGCCACCGTGCTCCTGCTGCTCATCCCGCCCCTGCTCCTGCGGACCAACCGCCGCCTCACCGCCGCGTTTTACGAGTCCGCGCACCCCCGCCGGGCGCTCACCCGCCTGATCACCGCCCGGATCCTCATTGTCTCGGCAGCCGTCGTCGTCAGTGCCCTCCTCGGTCACCTGATGGCCCCGGGCGCCGACCATGACATCAGAGCGCTCGGTATCCGCGTGCTGTGCGTCCTGCTGACGATCCCGTTGCAGATCCGCGCCGCACACCGTGCACGGGCCGGGGGTGGGCACCCCTCGGCCCGTCCCACCTTGTCGGCACCCCGGGTGATCTGCGCCAAGCTGGGCCTCGTCGCCGCCGCACTGCTGGCCCAGATGGTGATCGATCCTTATGTGGCCAACGCCCAGGTGCTCACCGCCGTGGCCGTCGCCGTCGCCGTGACCGTCCTGGGCCCCAGGGTCCACGCCAAGCTGCTGATCACCCCCACTCCCGGGACCGCTGTTGCGGTCCCCGTCCGGTCCGCGAAGCGGCCCGGCTCGCCGGTCGGCCCGCAGTGCGCGGAGCCGTCCTCGGTGCCGGCCACGGGCCGCGGCGGTCGGCTTCGGTCGGCCCTCGCCCCTGGGCGTTTCCTCTGACTTCTGCGCACGGACGGGGTGATGGCCGGGCCCGTACCCGGGGCGGGCAGGGAGCCGGAGTGCGTTGGAGGCCTGAACGTCGTTTCCCCGTGGGGCAGTTCGTGGGCGGCTCGTCCGCGCCTCGTTCGCCGTGTTCGGTCACGAACCCTTGTGCTCGTTTCTGTTCTACACAACACTCGCAATGCACAGAAACACGCACTACTGAACATGTTCGCGTCGTGGGCGACGATCGGTCGAGCCGAGGAGTGCAGAGATGTCGCAATTCAGTCGACGTAGATTCCTGAGCGCAGCCATGGTGGGAGCCGCGTCCGTGGGCGTCACCGTGGGCAGCAGCCGGACCACCCTCGCCCAGGCCGAGGGCCTGCGGGGACTGACCACCCGTGGAGACCAATTCCTGCTGGACGGCGAGCCGTTCCGGATTCTCTCGGGTGCTTTCCACTACTTCCGGACGCATCCCAAGGACTGGCGCGACCGGTTGACCCGGATGCGGGCCATGGGCCTGAACACCGTGGAGACCTATGTCGCCTGGAACTTCCACCAACCGGACGAGGGGAAAGCCGACTTCACCGGGTGGCGCGACGTCGCCGCCTTCGTGCGGACCGCGGACGAGGTCGGGCTGAAGGTGATCGTGCGACCGGGACCGTACATCTGCGCGGAATGGGATTTCGGCGGCCTGCCCGCCTGGCTCCTCAAGGACAAGGACGCGCCGCTACGCCGTTCCGACCCCGCGTTCGAGCGAGCGGTTGACGCCTGGTTCGCCGAACTCCTGCCCCGGTTCGTCGATCTGCAGGCCACGCGCGGCGGGCCCATCATCGCCATGCAGGTCGAGAACGAGTACGGCAGCTACGGCGACGACCACGGGTACCTGGCTCATCTGCGGGACACCATGCGGGCACAGGGCGTGGACAACCTGCTGTTCTGCTCCAACGGACCCACCCAGGAAGCGCTGAAGGCCGGCAGCCTTCCCGATCTCCTGTCCACCGTCAACTTCGCCGGGGATCCCAGCGGCCCCTTCGCCGAGCTGCGCACATTCCAGCCGGACAAGCCCCTGTTCTGCACGGAGTTCTGGGACGGCTGGTTCGACCACTGGGGAGAGCCGCACCACACCACCGACCCGGCGCAGACCGCCGCCGACGTGGAGAAGATCCTCGAAGCGGGAGCGTCGATCAACTTCTATATGGCGGTGGGCGGAACGAACTTCGGCTGGTCCGCGGGTGCCAATCTGAGCGGCAGCGCCTACCAGCCCACCGTCACCAGCTACGACTACGACTCCCCGATCAGCGAATCCGGCGAACTCACCGAGAAATTCCACCAGGTGCGCGAGGTGCTGGCCAAATACACCACCTTGCCGAGCACGCCCCTGCCGGCCACGCCGCGCCGCATGCCGGCACAGAAGGTCGCCGTCCGCGAGTCGGTGCCGTTGATGGACGCGCTCGACGCACTGGGCACTCCGGTACGGCACAGCGCTCCCGTCCACATGGAGGCGCTCGGGCAGCCGTACGGACTGATCCACTACCGCACTCGGGTGCGGGGGCCGCAGGGGACCAAGGGCCTGAGAGTCACGGGCCTGGGCGACCGTGCGCTGGTGTTCGGCGACGGCAGGCGCATGGGCACCTTCGACCGTAACCAGCCGGACCACAGCGTCGACTTCACCGTGGACGGCGCGTCCAGCACCCTCGACCTCCTGGTCGATCCCACCGGGCGGGTCAACTTCGGCCAGGGACTCAATGACCCCAAGGGGATCAGCGGCAAGGTTCTCCTCGACGACGAGGAACTGAGCGACTGGGAGATCCGCCGGCTGCCTCTCGACAACCTCTCGGCTCTGACGTTCGGCAGCGGAGACACGCCGACCGGCCCCGCGTTCCACCGCGCCCGGCTCCAAGTCGACACCCCCGCGGACGGCTTCCTCGCCTTTCCTGGCTGGGACAAGGGCATGGTCTGGCTCAATGGATTCGCGCTCGGCCGGTACTGGTCCCTCGGGCCGCAGATCACCCTGTACGCGCCAAGTCATCTGTGGCGGAAGGGGCGTAACGAGCTCGTCGTGCTGGAGATGGAGCGGACGGGGGACGAGATCGAAGTACGGTCTGCGCCCGATGTCGGACAGGGAGCGCCGTGAAAGTGGATCTTTATTGGCGGTGAGCCAGCCTTGTCGGGCCCGGTGATCCGACGAACGGCCAAGGGTTCGCCCGGTGCGGGGCCGGTGATCACCAGCGGGTGCAGGCCGTACTGCGGTTCGTCTGTGACGACCGCCACGCCCTGGCCACGTGCCGCCAGTGCCTGGGCGGCGCGTGGCAGGTCCATCTCCTGCACGGGCTGCCGGCCGAGCGGCCCGGACATCCTCGACAGATGGTCGTCGAACACCCTGCGCGCGGAGTAGGTGAGGGTGGGAACGATGAGGGGTTCCCGCCCGAGCTCCGTCAGCGGCACGGTGGGGCGGCCAGCCCAGGGGTGCTCGGCGGGTACCTGTGCGAACACCGGGAAGCGCACGACGAGGCCGACCTCCAGGCCGGTCGCACCCGGATGCGAGGAGAAACCGAGGTCGGCCTGCCCGCTGGACACGGCGTCGGCGATGGCCGCGGTGGGGACCTCCGTCAGGTTGAGCACGGCGTGCCGAGAGACGGCGGCCAGGGGCGCGAGGACGTCGTTGATGGTGGTCACCGTGGAGGCGACCGTCAGGCGCGGCTCCCGGCCCTCGGCGAGGGTGCGCATCATCGCCACCGCCTGGTCGTGCCGGGTCACCAGATCGCGGGCGACGGGCAGCAGGCGGGCCCCGGCCGCGCTGAGGTGCAGCCGCCCGCGGTGCCGTACGAAGAGTTCGAAGCCCAGGGAGTTCTCCAGCTGACGGATCTGCCGGGACAGCGAGGGCTGGGCGACGTGCAGGGCTCGCGACGCCGCTGAGACGGACCCGGTGTCGACCACCATGAGGAAGTACCGGATCGTGCGGATCTCCATTCCGCCTGTCTACCAGCTCACCCTGCTGGAGAGTGCGCCCTGGGAGCGTCGCCTGCTGGAGCACGTGCCGGTCGGGGCGCACGGTGGTGCGCGGCCACCGTGACCTCGGCGCCGGCGGCGTGGCGGGCCCCGGGAGAGGGACCGTCGGAAATTTTTCAACACGCCACCAATCCGGGGGCGTTGCGGCTCCGAATAACGAGCGGCACCTCGCCGAGGTGTCGCTCTCGAACCCGGACGACGTGCGGCCCCTCTTCCCCCGTGGAGGCCGCCGGAAAAGGATCGAACGTGATAGCCAAGCGCACCAGCCGCCTCGCCGTACTCGTCGCTCTGCCCGCCGCCCTGGCCCTCACCGCGGGCGCCTCGTCCCAGGCCGTCGCCGAGGGCACCGGAGCGTTCCAGATCAATCTGGCGCAGCTGAACAACTCCGGTTCCAAGGGCACGGCGATGCTCAGCCTCCAGGGCAACCGGCTGACGGTGAAGATCGAGTCCGAGGGGCTCGTCCCCGGACAGCCCTCCGCCCAGCACCTCCACGGCTCCACCGATGGGCATGACTTCCACTGCCCGGATGCGAGCGACGACACGAACGGCGACGGCGTCCTCGACAACACCGAAGCCACGGTTGACTACGGCAACATCAACATCTCCCTCACCACCAAGGGACCGACGGACATGATGAGCGGCCTCGCCGTCGACCGCATGCCCGTGGCAAACGCGCAGGGCAAGCTGTCCTATCAGCGCACACTCACCGTCTCCCAGGCGGTGGTCGACCACATCAAGGACCTGCACATCGTGCAGCACGGCATCGACCGCAACAACAACAAGAAGTACGACTTCGACGGTGCGGGCAAGAGCGAACTCGACCCCAAGCTCCCCCAGGAGGCCACCGCCCCGACCAACTGCGGTGAGGTCAAAGGCGCCGCGGTGGGGTCCATACCCGTCGGCGGGGTCGAGACCGGAACCGGGCCCTCCGCGGAGAAAGGGGTTCCGGTGGCGGTGATGGGCGCCGGAGGTGTCGCCTTCGTGGCGGTGACCGGTGTACTGGCTGTTCTGCGACGGCGGAAGACCGTGTTCGCCGCCGGGCGGACCGGGAACAACGGGGGCGTCGCGTGAGCCGCCGGAGCGAGGACAGCGTGCGCACCGTACGCCGCCGGGGCCACCGCGTCCTCGGCTGTGCGATCGGCGCGGCCATGGCGGCCGTGCTCGTCGCCGGGTGCGGCGGGCAGGAAACGGCGCCGCCCCGGTCGCTCCCCGCGACGCAGCCGCCGACCCAGGGCGGGGACTCGTCCCAAGACGAGCAGACGGGCGGCGGATCCGGGAGCCAGGCCGCGGCCGGCATGCCGAAGTCGGTTCCGGAGCGGATCTCCATCCCGTCGATCCAGGTCTCCTCCACGCTGGAGACGCTGGGACAGCACAAGAACGGGTCCATGGAGACGCCCCGCGACCCCGCCAAGGCGGGCTGGTACCGGCCGGGCCCCACCCCCGGCTCCCAGGGACCGGCCGTGATCGCCGGCCATGTCTCCTGGAACGGCAAGCCGTCGGTGTTCGAGAAGCTGTCGACGATGAAGGCCGGTGACACCATCGAGGTCGCCCGGCAGGACGGGAAGACGGCGAAGTTCACCGTCGACCGCGTCGCCCAGTACCCGAAGAACAAGTTCCCCACGGTCGAGGTGTACAAGAACGTCGACCACGCCGGTCTCCGCCTGATCACCTGCGGCGGCCAGTACGACGAGGGCCAGCACTACTTCCCCGACAACGTGGTGGTGTTCGCCAGCCTCACGGGCAGTGCGTAGGCCGAACCCCTGAGAACCGGCCGGCGGCCCGGCGCTCCGCACGGGCGTCCGGGCCGCTCGCCGCACCCCGGGCCGGCGTCGCGGCGGCAGGGGATCAGCACGAAGGAAACGGCCGGGAGTCCGGTGACGACGGTGGGGTGATTCGCCGCGCCGGGGAGGGAACGGGCGGCACCCGACGGCGGCGGCGAGACGGCAAAGGCGGGCCGGCACCTCCTGGGGGCGCGGCCCGCCGTCCCTGGTCAGGTGGCCCCCGGGGCCGCCGGACCGCCCGCTCCCGTCAACCGCCATACTGCGTGCGATCTTTCTGCTCACCCCGAAGGGAACCCCGCGACGTGTCCTCCACCCCCTCCCCCTCCCGCACGCACACCCGCGTCGTCATCGTCGGGGCCGGGCCCGCCGGGCTCACCGTGGCGAATGTGCTGCGCGCGGCCGGCGTCGACTGTGTGCTGCTGGAAGCGGAGAGCAGGGAGTTCATCGAGCAGCGGCCGCGCGCCGGGTTCATGGAGGAGTGGGCCGTGCATGCGCTGGCCCGGCACGGGCTGGCCGACCGGCTGCTCGAACGCGCCGACACCCAGGGGGAGTTCGAGTTCCGGTTCGACGGCGAGCGGCACACCGTACGGACGGCGGAGCTGTCGGGCCGACGCCACTACGTCTATCCGCAGCCGCTGTTGGTCACCGACCTCGTGGCGTCGTATGCGGACCGGGCGGGCGGCGAGGTGCGCTTCGGCGTACGCGACGTGCAGCTCCATGACGTCGAAGGGAACCGGCCGGCGGTCTCGTACACCGACCCGGCGACCGGCGCCCGGCACCGCATCGAGTGCGACTTCGTCGCGGGCTGCGACGGTGCGCGCGGGGTGAGCCGGGAGGCCATACCCGCCGACGGGGCGCTCCTCACCCGCCATGACCACGGCGTCGCCTGGCTCGCCCTCCTCGCCGAGGCGCCGCCGTCCGCCGACGGTGTGGTCTTCGGCATCCACGAGCGCGGATTCGGTGCCCACATGGCCCGAAGCCCCCAGGTCACCCGCTACTACCTCCAGGTCCCGCCCGGCGAGGACGCCGAGAACTGGTCGCACACACGGGTGTGGGACGAGCTGCGCACCCGGCTCGCCGCCGCCGGCGCCGCGCCGCTGACCGAAGGGCCGCTGATCGAGAAGGTGGTCCTGGACATGCACGATTACGTGGTGGAGCCGATGGCCTACGGCCGCGTCTACCTGGCCGGCGACTCGGCGCACCTGGTCGCGCCGATCGCCGCCAAGGGCATGAACCTCGCGATCCATGACGCGCTGCTGCTCGGCGAGGCACTGATCGCGCACTACCGGGGCGACGACAGCGGCCTCGAAGGGTATGGGCAGGCCTGTCTGCGGCGGGTCTGGCAGTACCTGGAGTTCTCGCAGTGGCTCTCCTATGTGCTGCACGGCGCCTCGTCCGGCGACCGGTTCCAGGCGGGCACCGCCTCCGCACGGCTGCGGCGGCTGCTGGGGTCCGAGTCGGCGGCGAAGGCATTCGCCGGTCTGTACCTCGGCGAGGAGGCCGATCTGTAGGGTCGTGACGGACGTATCCGGACCGCGCGTCTGTGGGGTGATTCACCACCCGTAGGAGGGTGGGCCCCGCTGGTCCGGGTACGCGGCCTCGTGATCGCCGGGCGAGATACCGTTGTGAAGTGGTAGAAATTCGGCGAAAAGCATCGCTGAGACTCCGAGGAAGGGAGACGCCATGTCATCGAAGCGCCGTCGCAAGAAGAAGGCCCGTCGCAAGAACGGAGCCAACCACGGCAAGCGGCCGCAGTCCTGACTGAAGGACGGTGACCGGAGGGACCTCCTCGATGGGGTTTCTGTGGGCTCCTCGCCTCCGTTTCGGCGGACGCGAGGAGCCCACAGTGGTATGCGCACGATGGTGACGGCTCGGTCCGGCTCTCGGCCCTGGGCCCGGTGGCTTTGTCCCGGGGAGGCGTCGCCCCCGGATCGGCCCGAACGGGACGGCGGCGCCCGGCTGTTGGCCGCGGGTGGCGAACGGGACTGAGGAACGGCCGTACCGTTCACCGGCCTTGCCCACGATGTGGTGATCAGCAGGCCTTCGCCCCGGGCGGCGACCGGTCGAACGCGGTGATGTCCAGCAGGACCCGGGACCCGTGCGTCAGCTTCACGGAGCCGGGCACATCGCGCCCGTGAAGGCGCGGGTCATGGCCGGGCACCCAGGCGCCGCTCGCCGTACCGGACCGCCCGCCTCCGCGCCGTCCGGCATCCGAGTAGAGGGAGCCGTTGCCGAGGTTTAGCGTGGAGAGGGGTTCCCCACACGGAGGGGCTGTTGCCATGTCGCTCGGCCGGCAGGAGACCGCGGCCGACGGACGGCTGTCCCAGCTGCTCGACAGCCCCGTCCTCGGTATGACGCCATGGATCGCGATGTCGGTGCTGGTCGGGCCGGGGCGCTATGAACTGGCGGTCGGGATATCGCTCGCCCTCGCCGTGGCGATCGTCGTCGTCGGCCGCACCCGCCGCCCCGGAAGCTCCTTCAAAATTCTTGAGATTTCCGATGTGGTCTTCTTCGCGGCGATGGCGGTCATCGGCATCCTGGCCTCCCCGGGCACCCTTCGATGGCTGGAGAATTACTCGGGGGAGGTCTCGAATATCGCCCTGCTGGTGATTTCCCTCGGATCCATGGCGATCGGGGTGCCGTTCACCCTGCAGTACGCCCGGGAACAAGTACCCCGCGAGTTCTGGAGCGATCCCAGATTTCTGCGGACCAATTACTACATCACGGGTGTCTGGGGTGCCGCTTTCGGGGTGGCGGCGATAGCGGGTGCCTGTGGCGACCTCGTGCTGCACAATTCCAATAATCTGTGGACGGGATGGATCATCCAAATCGCGGCCATCATCGTCGCGCTGCAGTTCACGCGGTGGTATCCGGACGTCGTGCGTGCGCGTTCCCTGCGGGAACGAGGTCTGCCCGGACCGCCGGAACCCCCGCTCAGCGACCTGCTCATTCCGCTCGCGGGCTATCTGACCCCGGTGGGCATTGTGGTGCTCGCCTTCAGCGCAGGGCCGGTATGGCTGGGCGTCGGGCTGGTCGTGGTGGGAGTGCTGCTGGTCAAAACGTTGAACCGCCCCTCGGCGGCCGAGCCCGATGCGGGCGGCCGCGCATGACAACGGCACGAATGCCCCGGTCGGCGACGGCCGGTACGGGGTGACCTAGACTCGATGGATGATCTTCATTGTCGTCAAGTTCCCCGTGAAGCCCGAGTACGCCGAAGAGTGGCCGCAGCACGTCGAATCCTTCACCAGCGCCACCCGCGCCGAGCCCGGCAACCTGTGGTTCGAATGGTCCCGCAGTATCGAGGACCCGAACACCTATGTCCTGGTCGAGGCATTCAAGGATGACGCTGCAGAAGCGCACGTCAATTCCGACCACTTCCGCGCCGGGATCGAGACGATGCGCCCGCTGCTGCGCCGCACCCCGGACATTGTCAGCACCGCTATCGAGGGTGCGGACGGCTGGAGCGCGATGGGCGAGATCACCATCGACTGAGGCTCGTCCGGATCACCTCGTTCAGGGGCCGTCCGGCGGACCGGAGCCGGGAAACGGAATACCGGCGAGGCGGGCAGGCCTTGGACGGGGAATTCCCCGGCCCCGCTACGGCTCCGTCACCAAGTGGCTGACAAACCAGTCCCGGGCGAGTTCGGCGACCTGCTGGAGGGTGCCGCGTTCCTCGAAGAGATGGGTGGCGCCGGGGACGATTTCCAGTCGGGTTTCCGTGCGCAGGGCCGCCTCGGCCTCCCGGTTGAGGTCGATGACCAGGGGATCGTTGCCGCCCACGATGAGCAGCGTCGGCGCCCGTACGCCGGGGAGCACCGCGCCGGCGAGGTCGGGGCGGCCGCCGCGGGAGACCACGGCACCGATGTCCGCGTCCGGGGCGGCGGCGGCCCGTAGCGCGGCCGCGGCTCCGGTGCTGGCGCCGAAGTAGCCGATCGGGACGGTGAAGCGGCCGCGCAGCCACCCGCTGGCGTCGGCGAGCCGCTCGGCGAGGGTTTCGATGTCGAAGACATTCGCCCGGTGGGCTTCCTCTGCCGGTGTGAGCAGGTCGAAGAGCAGGGTGCCCAGGCCCGCCTCGTTCAGCGCCGCGGCGACCAGGCGGTTGCGCGGGCTGTGCCGGCTGCTGCCCGAACCATGAGCGAACATCACCATCGCCCGGGCGCCCGCCGGCACCGTGAGGTCCCCGGTGAGCCGGACCCCGGCGGCGTCGATCGCCACCTCCTCCGCCACGTCCGTCTCCGCACCCGTTTCTCCGGTGGGCGGCCCGGGGTCGTCGGCGGCCTGTGCCAGCAGCGAGACGACCTCGTCGTCCGGGGTCTGGGAGAAGTCCCGGTACCACTCGCCGACGGCGGAAAAGGCGAACGGGGTGGAGAGGCAGACGAATTCATCGGTCGCGCCGCGCAGCCGCTCGGCCGCGTCCGGTGGCGCCACGGGTACCGCGAGCACCACACGGTCCGCGCCCTGCGCGCGTACCACCTCGCACGCGGCCGCCGCGGTGGCGCCGGTGGCGATCCCGTCGTCCACGAGGATCGCCGTCCGGCCGGCGAGGTCGAGTCGTGGCCGCCCCGCGCGGAAGCGCTCCGCCTGCCGTGCGAGCTCCGCCGCCTCGGCATGCTCCACGGATGCCAGGTCCGCCGGTTCCAGCCGGCCGCGGCGGACGATGTCGTCGCTGATCACCCGTACGCCGCCTTCGCCGATGGCGCCGAAACCCAGCTCGCGCTGGTAGGGAACCCCCAGCTTGCGGACCACGATCACATCGAGCGGCGCCCGGAGCGCCCGGGCCACTTCAAAGGCCACCGGGACCCCGCCGCGCGGCAGGCCGAGCACGACGGGTTCTTCCCCCTGCAGGTGTTGCAGCGCTTCGGCGAGGCGGTGCCCCGCATCCGCGCGGTCAGTGAACAGCACGATGCACCCCCTAGCCAGGGGAGACGGTAGCTGCGTCCACACCTCACTTCGAAGTAACCCCATCCGTGCAGGCTTCGCAAGTCGGGCCGTGGCGGTGTCCCGCCGCCGGCCCGGCCACGGCTGACCGTGGTTACCGTCGGCGTATGAAGGGAATCGCAGCGGTCCTGATCGATATCGACGGCGTGCTCACCGTGTCCTGGAAGGCGCTGCCCGGCGCGGTGGACGCCATGGAACGGCTGCGCGCCGCGGGACTCCCGCTGGTGCTGGTCACCAACACCACCTCGCGGACCCGCGCAGGGGTCGCCGAGCGGCTGGCCGGGGAGGGTTTTCCGGTCGATGCCGACGACATTCTGACCGCGCCCGCCGTCACCGCCGCTTACCTGCGCGAACACCATCCGCACGCACGCTGCCGGCTGATCAACAGCGGTGACGTCGGCGAGGATCTGGCAGGTGTGGCGCTGGTGGGGGAGGAGGCGGACGACGAGGGCCGGGACGCGCCGGAGGTGATTGTTTTCGGCGGCGCGGGCGAGGCATTCAGCTACTTGGCTCTCAATACCGCCTTCCGGCATCTGCAGCGCGGTGCCCGGCTGGTCGCCATGCACCGCAATCTGTACTGGCGTACGGCGGACGGGCTCGACCTGGACACCGGGGCCTATCTGCCGGGGCTGGAACGGGCCGCCGGCGTCGAGGCAACGGTCACCGGCAAGCCGGCGGAGGCGTTCTTCGCCACCGCCCTGGCACACCTCGGTGCCTCGGCCGCGGAAACGCTGATGGTGGGCGACGACATCGAGTCCGATGTGCTGGCGGCCCAGCGCTGCGGGATCACCGGTGTGCTGGTCAAGACCGGCAAATATCTGCCGGAGACCCACCGGGCGGCCGACGGCACACCGGACCATGTGCTCGATTCCTTCGCCGAGCTGCCCGGTCTGCTCGGTCTGTGGTGACCGTGCGGGTATGGCGTGCCCGATGACGGTGCGAGGGCGGGGCGCCGGGCCGGTGGGCGGTGGGCCGGTGCCGCCCGGGGTCATCCCGTCGCGGTGTCCCCGGCGCGCCGGTAGTGGAGGAGGACGACACCATTGCCGAACGTCCGGGTCCCGTCGAGCCGGAGACCGGTCTTGGCGTCCGTGGCCCGGAAGAGGGGTTTGCCCCGGCCGATGAGGACCGGATGGACATAGAGGCGGTACTCGTCGATCAGATCGTGCGCCATGAAGGCGGCGGCGAGATCGGCGCCGCCGAGCGCCAGATCTCCGCCCGGCCGGGCCTTGAGCGCCATGATCTCCGTGGGGACGACCTCCCGCATGATGGTGGTGTTCCCCTCGGCCCGCTCCAGGGTCCGGGAGAACACGATCTTGGGAGTATCCCGCCAGATCCCGGCAAATTCGGCCATGGGTCCGGTACTTGAGGGATCGGCGTCCGCGGTCGGCCAGAACCCCGCCATGAGTTCATGGGTGACCCGGCCGTTCATGAAGGCGCCCATCGTCCTGAGCTGGTCGTTGAAGTGCTGGTGCAGCTCGTCGTCGACCAGGTGCCAGTCGATCTGGCGGTCCGGCCCCTCGATGAAGCCGTCAAGGGACACCGACATCGACAAGACGATCTTTCTCATCACGGTCCTCGCTGAAGTCCTCGGGGGCGGGTCCTCCGACCGGTTGGCACCAGTGTGCCCGCGGCGCGGCGCGGTGGTGCCCGCGGTGCGCTGCGTACGGCGCGCCGGGAGGGCGCGCACCGGTCACCTCGGGTCGCCGAGCAGCGCCGCGATCTCCGCGGCCGTCCAGTGCCCCTCGGCTCCGGGGCAGCCGGCGAGGTACTCGGCGGCCTGGAGCGCGCGCCATCCGTGGGAGGCGACGATGCCGGCCGCGATGTGCCGCAGATAAGCCGCCGAGGGCGGGTTCACGGCGATGTCCTGACGGCTCCACGGGGCGGTGAAGGTCAATACCGGGTCACCGTCCAGCAGCCCGGCACACACCAGGGTTTCGTACCTGCCGGGACCGGCCTGGGCCCGGCCGCGGGTGAGGGCCTCCGTCAGGTCGAGATCCCCGCCGGGCTCCCGGTACATCTCCTGAGCGGCGATGTCGGAGAACTGGGAGAGCGTCAACAGATAGGCCTGGGCGGGAAGTTGGGTGCTCCCGGGGTACCCGGCTGCGCCGTCGGCAGGTGTGCCGGGGCCGGGGTCGTAGAAGGCTCTGCCACCGGTCCACACCTGCGATTCGGTGGCGAAGTACAGCAGTCCGGGCAGCATGACCGGTGCCGTACGCGCGGGCGGGCTGGGGTTCCGGCAGCCGGGGTAGGTGCGCAGCCCACCGAGGGGTCGCCCGCCGGCCAGATAGCAGGTCAGCCGGTCGCGATGCATGTTGGAGCCGTATGCGGCGTACCAGAGGCGGCGGACGGGGCTGCGGCGGCGGACGGCCTCGGGGGAGTGGTCGAGGGCTTCGAGGCGTTGGGGCCTGATCACGTCCTCACGCTACGCGGACCGGCTCGCCACGGCGCCGCCCGGCAGGGTCCGCGGCGTCCGGGTCGTGCGTCCGGAGCGCCGGGTGGCGGTGCGGTGACGTGCAGAGGAACGGAGTAGGCGGCCGATGTGACGGTGGCCTGATCATTTCCCCTATGTGTTTTGCCGCGAGCGGTCTGGAGAAGCGCACTGCACGGACAGGACCGGTCCGAAGGACGGCCGGCGCCCGGTTATCGGCCGGGCGCCGGGGGACGGAGGCAGTGTGGCGGACGAGGTGTCAGGGCGAGACGACGCCGGGATACGCAGGGCAGGGGCGGCCGGCCACCGCCCCGCAGCGCCCTCTCCATCGCCGGATGCGAGCCGGCGTCATCTGCTCGCGGCCACGGCAGCAGCGGGGCTGGGACTGCTCACCGCGTGCGGTGGGACATCCTCCCGTGCGGACTCCGCCCCCAAGGCGTCACCGCCCGGCGGCTCACCGCCCTCCCCCTCCGCCGGATCCGGCACCCCGAGCCCGTCCGGTTCCGCGGCAGCGTCCCCCTCGGTCCGCCCGACGAAGCGGCGCCGCCCCGAACTACCCCGTGGCGGACGGGAGTTGTTCCCGCGCTACCGGCTGGTCGGGTTCTGCGGTCTGCCCGGTGCGGCGGCGCTCGGCCGGCTCGGGACCGGTGACCCGGAAAAGCGGGCCGCCGAGGCGGAGAAGGTGGCCCACTCGTACGCCGCGGGGCGCGAACCCCTGCCCGTACTCGAACTTCTGGCGACGGTGGCCAATGCCGCGGCCGGCCCGGACGGCGCCTACCGCTCCCGGACGCCGTCGGCCACCATCCGCCGCTTCCACCACCTGGCACGCGACCGGCGCGCGCTGCTGCTGCTGAACATCCAGCCGGGCCGCGCGTCGGTGCTCGACGAGGTCAAGGCGCTGCGCGACTGGCTCGTCCACCCCGATGTGGGGATCGCGCTCGACCCGGAATGGGAGATGAGCTCCGGCCAGGTGCCGGGCGACACCTACGGGCACACCGACGGCCATGAGCTGACCAAGGTGGCCCGCTATCTGTCCGGGCTGGTGGAGGCGCACGATCTGCCGCAGAAGCCGCTGGTCTTCCACCAGGTGGCGACATCCGTCGTGAGTGAGGAGTCCGCCCTGCGGCCGCAGCCGGGCGTGGCGCTCATCAAGAGCGCCGACGGCATCGGCTCGCCGGGCCTGAAGCGCGGGACCTGGGGGCGGCTGGTCAGCGACCTGCCCGACGGTCTCCACACCGGCTTCAAGCTGTTCTACGAGGAGGACGCGCAGGGCAGCCGCCTGATGACGCCGAAGGAGGTGCTGGCCCTGCGGCCGCGGCCGGAGTATGTGATGTACGAGTGAACCGCTCGCCACGCTTCACGCCCTGACCGCGAGTCCGCGCACGAAGGCAGCAGGCGACCGCTCGGCGAACCGGACGCCGAGCGGCGGGCGTTGCAGGGATATCGCTCTGCCGTAGAGGTGCACAGGCCGTTGAACTGCCGTCAGTACGGGTGCTTGTTGGGCCGGTTCGTCCACGCCGCGTACGCATGGGCGCCGAGGTCCGGGTAGATCTGTTCGATCTTGATCCGGCGCTGGTCGAGCGGCTTGGTGAAGTCCTCGTACTGGAACGAGTCGTCGAAGCCGATCCTCGCGGTGTCGTCGAGGTCGCAGCTGTAGTACACCGCATCCATCCGCGACCAGTAGATGGCGCTCATGCACATCGGGCAGGGGGCGCCGCTGATGTAGATCGAGCAGCCCTGGAGCATGCGGGCGCGTTCCGGGAGCGGGTCCGGTGATCCTTCGGGGCGGGGGACGTACTCCAGGGTGCTTTCGTTCTGACGCTCCGTGGAGATGGACGGAGCCTCAGGGTTGAGTGCCTGGATGGCCTTCCGGATCGTCTCCACTTCGGCGTGGGCGGTGGGATCGCCGGTCAGCAGTACGCGGTTCTGACCGCGGGCGAGGATGTCCCCGTTGCGCGTGATGACCGCGCCGAAAGGGCCGCCCCAGCCGTTGTCCACGGATTCGGTGGCCAGCCGGACGGCTTCTGCGAGGAGTTCTTTCTGTTCCATTACGGAGTCTCCGATCGGCGTCGATTCCACTGCAGAACGGTACGGCAAATGCCCCATTTGCCGCGTAAATCTCTTATGTACTAGGCTACTCAAGGTGAGTTCCCGTGCAAGCCGTGGTTCCGCGGCAGACAACGCCACCGTCGTGACCTCGCAGAAGGTGCGCGAAGGTCGGACCGACGAGTACCAGCGCTGGCAGGACAGAACGAATCAGGCAGCCCGTGAATTCGAGGGTTTTGTGGACGCCGAGGTGTTTCCACCCGGCGCCGGCGACGAAAACGAATGGGTGGCCGTATTCCGCTTTTCCGGAATGGACCGTCTGACCGCCTGGCTGGATTCGAGCCGGCGGCAGGAGTTGCTCAACGAGGGGCGCGGTCTCTTCGAAGGCCCTCCGACGCAGGAGGTGCTCCACGGCGGCAGCCCCGCGCAGCCGGCTCCTGACGTGGTCACGGCCGTCATCTCCCACGAGGTGAAGCCGGGATGCGAGCAGGCATTTCTGAACTGGCAGGAGAAGACGCTCAAGGCGCAGCAGAAGACGCCGGGCTTCATGGGGTCCGAGCTGTTCAAGCCGGTGGAGGGCGTGCAGGAGCACTGGGTCGTCGTCTTCCGGTTCGACTCCCGCGAGCACCTCGACCACTGGCTCACCTCCGATGTGCGCACGAAGCTGCTGGAGGAGGGGAGCAAGTACTTCACCTCGTACGACGTGCGCAAGGTCGATTCGGCGTTCAGCGGCTGGTTCCAGTTCGACCACGGCAAGGGCGGCGGTGCTCCGCCCAACTGGAAACAGGCGATGTCCGTCGTCCTGGCGCTCTATCCGACGGTGATGGTGCTCAACCTGACCGTGGGAGTGGGGCTGGAGAAACTCACCATCCGCGAGTACATCGGCCTGTTCCTGTCCAATGTCCTGAGCGTCAGCGCGCTGACCTGGCTGCTGATGCCGATCGTGAACAGGGTGCTCGCCTTCTGGCTGGTGCCCTCCCGGGCCGCCGGCCGTCGGGCGCAGGTGCTGGGCACCGCGGTGGTGCTGCTCGGCTACCTGGTGTCCATCGTCGTCTTCGGCCTGATCACCCACCAGATCTGGTGAGGAGGCCATGATGCACCCGCGGGTACCGACCCCGGCGGAAAACATCCAGGGCACGCTGGTGAGGCGCGGCGAGGCGGGTTACGAGCGCGTCCGGTCCGCCATGGTGTGGAACGAGCGGCTGCCCCAGCGGTTCCCCGAAGTCATCGTGCGTGCCGCCGTGGAAGCGGACGTGGCACTCGCCGTCAGCCACGCACGCGCCCGGGGCCTGCGGATCTCGATGTGCTCCGGCGGGCACAACTGGTCCGGCTCGCAACTCCGCGACCGGGCGCTGCTGCTCGATCTCTCCGCGCTCCGTGCGTGCCGCGTCGCGCCCGCGACCGGCGACGCCCCGGCGACGGCCACGGTGGAGCCCGCCGCCACCGGCCAGGAACTGGTCGCGGTCCTCACCCCGCAGGATCTGGCGTTCCCCGTGGGCCACTGCCCCACCGTGGCGGTCGGCGGATTCCTGCTCGGCGGCGGTCTGGGCTGGAACTCCCGCGCCTGGGGGGCGTCCTGCGCCGACGTCCGGGAGATCCGGGCCGTCACCGCCGACGGCCGGACGGTCACCTGCAGCGAAACCGAGAACCCCGACCTCTTCTGGGCCGCGCGGGGCGCGGGGCCGGGATTCTGCGCGGTCGTCACCCGCTTCCGCCTCGCCCTGCACCCCCACCCCGCCTCGATCATGACGACCTCCCTGACCTTCCCGCTGGCCGAGGTCGCCCGGGTGACGGAGTGGGCGGAGCGGACCGCGCGCGGGCTCCCGCCGTACGTCGAAACGGCCTTCGTCCTCGCGGCGTCCGGTCCGGGGGCCGCCACGCATGAGGCAGGGCCCCGGATCACCGTCGCCGCGACCGCGTTCGCCGCGACACAAGGCGAGGCCCTGCAGGCGCTGGAGCCGTTCGCCGACTGCCCCTTCGGTGAACTCGCCGTTGCCCGGCAGCCGGCCGTGCCGACCTCCTTCGCCGCCCTGCACGAGGGCGCGGCGGCCGTCTGGCCCCCGGCACACCGGTACGCGGCGGACACCCTGTGGTCGCCGGAGAGCCATGCCACCCAGCTCACCCGTATTGCCGATGCGGTGGCCCATGCCCCCTCCGGGAAATCCCTGGTGCTCTCGCCCGTGCAGCCGGTCTCCGAGCACCCCGCTCTGCTGCGGAACATGGCCTTCTCCCCGCTCGGCGCGTCCTACCTCGTCTGCTACGCGGTCTGGGAAGACCCGGCCGAGGACGAGACTCATGCGCGCTGGCTGCGTGCGGCCATGGGCGCCGCGGACCCGCACGGTGACGGCTTCCACTTCATCGCCGAAGCGGACCTGGAAGCCGACGCCGCACGGGCCCGGCGCTCATACGCCCCCGCCACCTGGGACCGCCTGCAGGAAATCAAGGCGCAGTGGGACCCGGACAACCTCTTCCACTCGTATCTCGCCCCCTGACCACACAGCGCCGGGACGACCCGGCCGCGGACCGGCACGGTGCCGCACCGGCCCGCGGCCTGCGCGGCCGGGGAAGCGGGGACGGCGCCGCGGGGGCACCATGGCTCTATGCTGCTGGCCGATCTCGCACGGGTGTCGGGGGACGTCGCCGCGACGGCGGCGCGTTCGCGGAAGATCGCGCTGCTGGCCGGGCTGTTCCGGGCGGCCGCGCCCGAGGATGTCCCGGTGGTCATCCCGTATCTGGCCGGGCGGCTGCCCCAGGGGCGGATCGGGATCGGCTGGAGCGTGCTGCGCGAGCCGGTTCCGGCGGCCGAGCGCGCCGCACTGACCGTACGTGACGTGGATACGGCGCTGACCGGCCTGGCACATGTCTCGGGGGCCGGGGCGCAGGGGGAGCGGCGCAGGCTGGTCCGGGAACTGCTGGCCGCCGCGACACAGGAGGAACAGCGGTTCCTGGTCGGCCTGCTCACCGGCGAGGTGCGGCAGGGCGCGCTGGACGCCATCGCGGCCGAAGGGCTCGCCGCCGCGACAGAGGTGCCTTCCGCGGACGTCCGCCGGGCCGTGATGCTGGCGGGCTCCCTGCAGGACGTCGCACGGGCGCTGCTGGCCGAGGGGCCGGCGGCGCTCGCGGAATTCCGGCTCACCGTCGGCCGGCCCGTCGGGCCGATGCTGGCGCACAGCGCCAAGTCGGTGGCCGAGGCGGTGGACAAGCTCGGCGCCTGCGCGGTGGAGGAGAAGCTCGACGGCATCCGCGTACAGGTGCACCGCGACGGGCCGGACGTACGGATCCACACCCGCACCCTGGACGAGGTCACCGACCGGCTCCCCGAGGTCACCGCCGTCGCCCGGGAGCTTCCCGCCGACCGTTTCATCCTCGACGGCGAGGTGATCGCCCTGGACGGCGAGGGCCGCCCGGTGCCGTTCCAGCGGGTGGCGGGACGGTTCGGCTCACGGGTGGACGTCTCCGCGGCGCAGGCCGCGCTGCCGCTGTCCCCGGTGTTCTTCGACGTCCTGTCGGTCGACGGCCGTGATCTGCTGGAACTGCCCGGAGAGCAGCGGCACGCCGAGCTCGCCCGGCTGGTGCCCGAACCTCTGCGGGTACGCCGTCAGGTGGTCGCGGACCCGTCCGACGCCGCGGCCCGCGCGGCCGCCGAGGACTTCTGGTCCCGGACCCTGCGCCGCGGCCACGAGGGCGTCGTGGTCAAGGCGTTGGACGCCCCCTACAGCGCGGGCCGCCGGGGCGCCGCCTGGCTGAAGGTGAAGCCCGTGCACACCCTGGACCTGGTGGTGCTCGCGGCGGAGTGGGGCCACGGCCGGCGCACCGGGAAGCTGTCCAACCTCCACCTCGGGGCGCGCGGACCGGACGGCGGATTCGTCATGCTGGGCAAGACCTTCAAGGGGCTCACCGACGCCACCCTCGGCTGGCAGACCGAGCGCCTGCAGGAACTCGCGGTGGCGGACAACGGCCATGTCGTGACGGTCCGTCCGGAACTCGTCGTCGAGATCGCCTACGACGGGCTGCAGACCTCCTCGCGCTACCCGGCGGGTGTGACCCTGCGGTTCGCGCGGGTGGTGCGCTACCGGGAGGACAAGACGGCGGCCGAGGCGGACACGGTGGAGACGGTGACCGGCGCGCACGACGGCGGGGGAGGATAGCTGTCATGGCGGGAAAGCGCAGCGCGGGGCTGCTCCTGTACCGGGGCGCGGGGGACGGTACCGAGGTGCTCCTGGGGCACATGGGCGGTCCGTTGTGGGAACGGCGGGACGCCGGGGCGTGGTCGGTGCCCAAGGGGGAGTACGTACCGCCGGAGGAGGCGCAGGACGCGGCCCGGCGGGAGTTCGAGGAGGAGCTGGGGATGCCGCCCCCCGAGGGGCCCTACGTCTCCCTGGGCGAGGCCCGTCAGCCGAGCGGCAAGGTGGTGACGGTGTGGGCCGTCGAGAGCGACCTCGACCCGGAGCGGATCGTGCCCGGTACCTTCGAGATGGAATGGCCGCGCGGATCCGGGGTGACCGGCACTTTCCCCGAGATCGACCGGGTCGCCTGGCTCACCCCGCACGAGGCGCACGAGCGGCTGGTGGCGGGCCAGCGGGTGTTCCTGGAGCGGCTGGCGGAGCGGCTCGCGAACCAGGCCTGAGCACGGGCGCCCCGCACTCCCCGCCTCCACACCCGCGCACGCCAAAGGCCACAAGTCGCCCTGGACACCTCCGTTGACGCCGGGCAGGCTTACGGCGGGGCCGCGTACGACAGGCCCCGAACGGGGGGCCCTGGCGACAGGGTCATGAGCATGCCGCGGGGGCCGCATGTTGCGTATTCACTTCGAAGACCGGGATGTCGCGCGCGTACAGATCGCCGCCGAGCCCGATCCACTGTGGGAAACGGTGCTCGCCATGCACCATCTGGCGCCGCCGGGACGTGGTGTGCCGGTGTACGGGGCCTGGCGTGCCCGTGCGCGCCGTGAGCTGGGCGAGCGGGGGCTGACCCGTGCCGCACGGCTGATCAGCATCCTGGCCCCGGCCGACGCCCGCTACTTTCCGGACTTCCTCACCCCCGACGCGGCCCGCGACGGGCTGGCCGCGGCGCTGGAGGCGCTCCGGGACACTCCACGGGTGCGGCTGACCACGGAATCCGCCCGGGCAGCGCTGCCGGCCCGGCTCCCGCGCTGGACCGGCGCGCTGGCCGCGGGAAGCCGGCAGCCGCTCGACGAGCTGGCGGCCGCGTTCCAGGAGGTGCACCGCGCGGTGATCGCCCCCGACTGGACGGGGGCGAGCGCCACCGTCGACGGTGACCGGGGCGGTCGTACCCGCATGCTCTGCCGCGGCGGCGTCGACGCCATGCTCAACACCTTCCGGCCCGCGATCCGCTGGGAGCCGCCGGTCCTGCACGTCGACTACCCCGTGGACCGCGATCTGCGCCTGGGCGGACGAGGACTGCGGCTGATCCCCTCCCACTTCTGCTGGCGCAGACCCATCGCCCTCGCCGACCCCGGCCTCCCGCCGGTCCTGGTCTATCCCGTCCAGCACTCCACCAACTGGGCGCCGGCCGCCACCCGCAGCTGCCATCCGCAGGCGCTGTCCGCACTCCTCGGCCGCACCAGAGCCCGTATCCTCGCCGCCCTCGACGCCCCGACCACCACCGGTGAACTCGCCCGCCGCTTACGGGTCTCCGCCCCCTCGGCCAGCGAGCATGTGAGCGCACTGCGCGAGGCCAATCTGGCCCGCAGCCGGCGCGACGGCGGCTCGGTCATCCACGCTCTCACCCCGCTCGGCACGGCGCTCCTGCACGGTGAACTCGCCCCCGTCAGCCGGCCGCGGTGAGCGGCCCGGTGGTCGCCGGGCGCCGGTTCACGGCCGTACCTGAATCTTCCTCCCCTCGCCCGCCCGGAAGCGGTCCAGCGCCTCGGCATAGCGGTCCAGCGGGAGCCGGTCGCTGATGAAGATCTCCGGGTCCAGGGCGCCGGCCGCGAAGAGTTCCGCGGCGCGTTCATAGCTGTGCAGCACGGCCATCGAGCCGGTGATGGTGATCTCCTGGTTGTAGATGCGGTACGGCTCGATGGTGGCGCGGGCGGCGTAGTCGGCGACGCCGAACTGGAGGAAGGTCCCGCCCTTGCCGACCTGCCCCAGGGCGTCCTGGATGGCGTGTTCGTTGCCGGTGGCGTCGATGACCACGTCCCAGCCGCGCGGGCGGTCCAGCTCGTCGGCGGAACCGGCCGCGTTGCTGCAGCCCAGGGTGCGGGCGGTGGCCAGCCGCGCGGGGTTGATGTCGATGACGTCGACCCCGGCAGCGCCGGTGCGCTTGGCGAGTTCGAGCATCATCAGGCCCATCGTGCCCGAGCCGTAGATGAGGACCTGGGTGCCCAGCTGCTGGGAGCGCAGGATGTCGTAGCCGCGTACGGCGCAGGAGAGCGGCTCGATGAGCGCCGCGTCCTCGGTACGGATGTGATCGGGCAGCTTGACGCAGTTCGCGACCGGGGCGACGGCGAACTCGGCGGCGCCGCCCGCCGTGGTCACCCCGATGGCGGCCCACCGCTCGCAGAGGTTGTTGCGGCCGATGCGGCAGTAGTGGCACTCGTGGCAGTAGAGGGAGGGGTCGACGGCCACCCGGTCGCCCTCGGCGAGTTCGGTGACCGCACTGCCGGTCGCCACCACGGTTCCGGCGAACTCATGGCCCGGCACGACGGGCAGCGTCGGGGCGAACTCGCCCTGGAGGATGTGCAGATCGGTTCCGCACAGCCCACAGGCGGCGACGGAGACCACGACCTCGCGGGGGCCGGGCGTCGGGTCCTCGACGGTGGCGACCTCGACCTTGCCGGGGGCGCTGATCACTGCGGCTTTCATTTCACGGCTCCAAGCGACAGGCCCTGGACCAGTTTGTCCTGGGCGGCGAACCCGGCGATGAGCACCGGGAGGGAGATGACGGTGGCGGCGGCGCACACCTTGGCCAGGAACAGGCCCTGGCTGGTCACGAGTCCGGTCAGGAACACCGGCGAGGTACCGGCCACGACGCCGGTCAGGACCCGGGCGAACAGCAGCTCGTTCCAGCTGAAGATGAAGGAGATCAGGGCCGTTGCCGCGATCCCCGGCATCGCGACCGGTGCGACGATCCGGGTCAGGGTGGTGGTCAGCCCCGCCCCGTCGATCGAGGCGGCCTCCAGCATCTCCACGGGTACCTCGGCGAGGAACGAGCGCATCATCCACACCGCGATCGGCAGATTCATCGAGGTGTAGAGGATGACCAGCAGCCAGATGCTGTCGAGCATCCCGGCGTTCTGTGCGACGAGATAGACCGGCAGCAGACCTGCCACCAGCGGCAGCATCTTGGTGGAGAGGAAGAAGAAGAGGACGTCGCTCCATTTGCGTACCGGCTTGATGGCCAGGGCGTAGGCGGCGGGCACCGCCAGCAGCAGTACCAGCAGGGTGGAGACGACGGAGGCGGTCATCGAGTTGATCAGCGGCGGCCAGGGGCTGACACCGCCGCCCGTCGCCCCGAAGAACTCGCGGTAGCCGTGCAGGCTGAGTCCGGCGCCGACGCTCGGCGGGTTGGTCGCCGCGTCCGTCTCACTGTGGAAGGACGTCAGCACCATCCAGGCGACGGGCAGGAAGAAGGCGATCCCGCACAGCCAGGCCGCCAGACCCAGCAGACTGCCGGTACGCCGCCGGCGCCGGGCGGCCGGGGCCCCGGCGCGGCGCAGGACCAAGGATGAACCGGTCATGCCGTGACCTCCTCGCGCAGCAGGGACGACACGGTGCGCAGCGCAAAGGTCGCCACCAGCAGCGAACACAGCACCACGACCACGCCCTGCGCGGACGCCCGTCCGTAGTCATGGGACTGGTAGACGGTTTGGTAGATGGTGTACGGAAGGTTGGCCGTGCCGAGTCCGCCGCTCGTGATGGTGAACACCGCGTCGAAGTTCTGCACGACGTACACCGTGCCCAGCAGCGCGGCCAGTTCGAGGTAGCGGCGCAGATGCGGCAGGGTGAGATAGCGGAAGATGTCGAAGGCGGAGGCGCCGTCCATCCGGGCCGCCTCGACGGCGTCCGTCGCCCGGCTCTGCAGCCCGGCCAGCAGGATCAGCATCATGAACGGGGTCCACTGCCAGATCAGCGACATCTCCACCGCGGCCAGCGGCGAGTCGGTCATCCAGTCCGGCTGCGGCGGGTGCTCGCTGCCGAACAGCCCCCATATCCAGGTCAGCGAGCCGTTGAGCAGCCCGTACGAGGCGTTGTACAGCGCATGCTTCCACAGCAGCGCGGAGGCGACCGGCACGATCAGGAACGGCGTGATGAGCAGGGTGCGGACGATGCCGCGCCCGCGGAAGCCACGGTCGAGCAGCAGCGCCAGGCCGAGCCCGAACAACAGGCTGACCAGCACCACGGTCACGGTCAGCAGCACCGTCGTGCCCACCGAGGCCCGCATCGCCGGGTCGGTGAAGACGGCGCGGTAGTTGTCGAGGGCGGCGAAGCCGCGGTTGTCCGGGGCCAGTGCGTTCCAGCGGGTGAAGGAGATCACCACCGTGGCAAGGAACGGGAGTTGGGTGACGACGACGAGGAAGACCAGCGCGGGGAGCAGCGGCGCGCGGCGGGCCCAGTTCTTGGCCCGTTCGGTGCGGCGGGCGCGGGCGTCCGGGTGGCCGGTGCGGAGCACGCGGGCCGCGTCGGCCTCGGGGGCCGGTTCAGTGGTGCGTGTAGCCATCGGACACCTCCTGGGCCAGTCGCCCGCTCTTCTTCAGGGCCTCGGACACGCTCTGCTTGCCGGCGATGGCCGAACTGATCTCGTTCGAGGCCTTGGTGCCCAGGTCGGCGAACTCGGGGATGCCGACGAACTGGATCCCGGGGGCCGGGCGCCGCTGGACGCCGGGGTCGCCGGGCCGGGCCGAGCTGATCGCCCGCTCGGTCGGGCCGGCGAACGCCGCGGCCGCCTTGGCGTACTGCGGGTCGCGGTAGAGGGAGGCCCGCTTGCCGCCCGGCACCCTCGACCAGCCCAGTTCGCGGCCCACCAGCCGCTCGTAGCCCTTGCCGGAGGCCCAGCGGATGAACCGCCAGGCGTCGTCCTGGTGCCTACTCGCCTTCTGCACGCCCCATGCCCAGGTGAACAGCCAGCCCGCGTCACGGGTCCGCTCCACCGGCGCCGGCGCATAGCCGACCTTGCCCGCGACCTTGGATTCGCCGCTCTCCAGCGAACCGGCGCCGGCCGTCGCGTCGTACCACATGGCGACCTTGCCCTGCTGCATGTCGTTGAGGCACTCGGTGTAGCCGGCCTGCGGGGCACCCGCCTGTCCGTGCTTGCGCACCAGATCGACATAGAACCGGGTCGCCTTGGTGAACGCGGGGCTGCCGACCTGCTGCTGCCAGTCCTTGGTGAACCAGGTGCCGCCGAAGGTGTTGACGACGGTGGTCAGCGGGGCCGCCAGCTGGCCCCAGCCGGGCTGGCCGCGCAGACAGATGCCCTTCAGGCCCTTCCGGGAGCCGTCCAACTTGGCCGCGAGTGCGGCGACTTGGTGCCAGGTGGGCCGTGCGGGCATGGTCAGCCCGGCGGCCTTGAGGAGGTCCTTGCGGTACATCAGGAAGGATGACTCGCCGTAGAAGGGCTCCGCGTAGACCTTGCCGTCGGTGGCGGTGAGGGAGGAGCGGACCGGCTTGAGGATGTCGCCCTGGTCGAACGTGCGGTCCTTCGCGGCCCGTTCACCGAGCGGTGAGAGCCAGCCGTTGCGGGCGTAGATGGGCGTCTCGTAGTTGCTGACACTGGCCACGTCGTACTGCCCGGCCTGGCTGGAGAAGTCCTGGCTCATCTTGTCGCGCAGATCGTCCTCCGGCAGCACGGTGAAATGGACCTTGATGCCGGTCTCCTTGGTGAAGTGCTCGGCGGTGAGCCGCTGCAGATCCACCATCTGCGGGTTGTTGACCATCAGGACGTTGAGGGTGTGACGGCTTCCGTTGCCCGCATCGCCGGCGCCGCGATAGCAGCCGGCGGTGGACAGTGCCAGGGCCACGGCGAGGGCGGTCAGCCCTATGGAGCGGCCGCCGCGGCCTGGTCCGGGGGATCGTGCTCTCACGGCTCGTACCTTTCTGAGGGGACAGGGGATGTCCGACGGGTGCCGCACAAGGGGCGGTTCCGGGGCGTACGACGCCGTCCTGGGGGCACGCCGCGGAGCCGTCCGACGGCCGGCGGTGCGGCCTTCGGCGGTCAGCTGTGGGGTATGTGGTGCCGGGCTGCGGGGCCGGCCGGCCCCGTCCCGGTCAGACCCGGAGCACCTGCGGCCCCAGGAGCGAGTAGCGATGTGCCTCCGGCGCGGACAGCCCCGCATCGGTGACGATCGCGTCGAAGTCACTCACCGCGGCGAACCGGCAGAAGCTGCTGGCGCCGAACTTGCTGTGCACCCCGACCAGCACCCGCCGCCGCGAGGAGCGGACGGCCTGCTCCTTCACCTCGGCGACCGCCGGATCGGGGGTGGTCAGGCCGTGCTCCCGGGAGATGCCGTTCGCCCCCAGGAACGCCAGGTCGATCACGAACCGGGCGAGCATGTCCCGGGCCCAGGACCCGACCGTCGCCTGGGTCCCGGAGCGGACCCGCCCGCCGGCCAGCAGGACGGTGGTCGACTCGGACGCCGCGACCAGTGACGCGGTCCGCAGCGACGCGGTGATCACGGTCAGCGGACGGTCGGTGGGCAGCAGCGTGGCCACCAGCTCCGGTGTGTAGCCCTCGTCGACGAACACCGTCTCGGCCTCGCCCACCAGAGACGCGGCCGCCGCCGCGATCCGGCGTTTCTCCTCCACCTGCTGGGTCTCCCGCCGGGCCAGCGTGGTCTCGAAGCCCGCGCTCTCGACCGGATACGCCGCGCCGTGCGTACGCCGGATCAGGCCCCGGCGCTCCAGCTCGCTCAGATCGCGCCGTACGGTCTCGCGGGCGACCCCGAACTCCGCCGCGGCATCGGCGACCTCGACCCGGCCGGACTGCCGGGCGAGCGCGAGGATGCGGTGCTGGCGTTCCTCGGCCCTCATGGCTCACTCCTGCCTGAATTCTGTCGTTTTCCGGTTTCCGTTCGGTCACGGGACTGCCCGTTTCCGCCCGCATCAGGTTTATAGCAACCAGAGCGGCGCCGCAGGCTGCCCGCGGCGGCGGAAAACATGACCGTTTCTGTCCGCTTCAGGACGCTGTCACCCTGGCCGCATGCACGAACGGGTGCCCGTAACGCCCTGGCAGCGGGCCCGTACGCGCCCCACGGGCCGGGGAGCCCGGGGTGGCCCGTTGTGCGCCGGCGGGCCGCAGCGGTGGTGCCGGGGGCGACGGCGCTTAGTCTGGACGGCATGAGCTCGGAGATGCGGTCGTTGGCGGTCACTGCGATCGTGCAGGCGGAGGAGTGCGCTGTCCTGCGCGTCAGCGGAGACCTGGACCTCCGCACCGAGCAGGCTTTTCTCGCCGAGGCACGCTCGGTGGTGTCGGCCGGCCACCGCTTTCTGGTGCTAGATCTGACCGCGCTGCGCTTTTGTGACTCACGGGGGCTGAGCTGCCTGCTCGCCCTGGAATGGCTGTGCCGGCGTCTGGAGGGCAGGCTGCTGCTGGCCTCGCTCGGCGTACGGATGCTGCGGCTGCTGGTCGGCACCCAGTCCCTCAGTGTCTTCTCCTGCTACCCCACGGTCGGCCATGCGCTGGCCACGGTTCCCGACGTCAGCCGCCCGGAGTGGCCGCCGGTGGGGGAGGATCCGTCGGCGGGAACGGGCGACTCATGAGGCCGACGGCCGGGTGGTCGGACAGTTCATCCCCAGCCAGGCATCGTCGAACCGCGCAAAAGTGATCTTCCGGTACGGCCCGGACTCGTAGAGCAGCCCGAAGGTGCCGTCCTGCAGACGGGTCAGCGTCGAGTAGGCCGCCGGACCCGGAGCGACGGCCCGCGCGATGGGCCAGCTCTCGCCGTCGTCGCAGGACGCCCGCACGGTGAGGTTCTCGCGGGCGCCGGTGCTCGCCGTATTGCTGAACAGCAGCCAGTGCGCCCGCGCCCGGTCCGGCGGTGCCGCCGGGTCGTAGCGCAGGATCGAGGCATTGTTGGCCGGATCGATCAGCTCGTCGTCCGCGGCCGGGGCGCTGTAGGTCAGCCCGCCGTCCCGTGACTGCGCGACCAGCCGCCTGGTAGTGCTTCTGGTGCGGCTGTTGAGCATGATGCGCCCATCGGCCAGCTCGACGGTCTTGTTCTCGTCCATCAGCGGCCCCACCGGCGTCCCCAGCTTCCAGGACGCGCCGTGGTCGTCGCTGTACGCACTGGCCGCCCACATACTGCCGTCGGCCTTCCGGAACGCGTACTGCTGCAACAGCCGTCCGCCGGCGAGCTGGGTGCCGGAGCCGGACGAGGCGAAGATGCCACGCCAGGAAGGGTCCTTGAGGTCGCGGGTGAGGCGCCGGTGATACCAGCTGCGGCCGCCGTCGTCGGAGGAGCTGTAGTCGGTGTGCAGCACCGTGCTGCTGTCGTGGGCGTTGCCCGCGCCCGCACTGCCGAAGCCGATGCCCCGGGGCGCATACGCATGGAAGAGGAAGACCCGGCCGGTCGTCCGGTCGACGAGCAGGCTCGGGTCGCCGGCGCCCACCCCGCCGTCGTAGTCCACGGCCGCCCGCGGGGCGCTCCAGGTGCGCCCCTGGTCGGTGCTGTGCCGCACCATCACATCCACATTGCCGGGCAGATCGGCCGCGCTGTCGTTGCGCCGGTCGTAGGCGGCGAGAAGGGTGCCGTCCGGCAGAGTCGCCAGCGCCGGGATGCGGTACGTGTGCGCCCCCTGGCCGGACACCGCCAGATCGGCGGTCTCGTACAGCGCCGGCCGGGCGGCGCTGCCCGGCGGTGCGGCGGCGGGTGCCGCGGGAGCGGTCAGCAGGCCGGCACCGGTGGCGAGCAGGGTGGCCAGGGTGACGGGGCGGACGGCTTTCACCGAGACCTCCGGACGGGGCACGGCACGGGGTGCGACGGCAGCAGGGAGGCATCGGACATCGGACGTCCTGCGAATCTAAGATCCGGGTGAAAGCCCGTCAATTCCGGCAGGGCTGACCGTGTTCCCCCGGCCCGCGCCGGGCGCGCCGTTGGCGCGGCGCCGCTACTCGGCCCGGCCGAGGTCCCGGACGAGCGTGGGGGAGGGGCGGGGGATCTCGCCGAAATCCTCGTCGTCGCTGTCCACGACGAGCCGGTTGATCACGTTCTCCAGGGCGTTCGGCAGGGTCGGGGCGAGCCCGCTGTGCCACTGGACGAGGAGGTTGTGGCGGGCCGCGTCCGGCAGCAGCTGCTTCTCGTCGAACGCGGCCGTGGACCGGCGCTCCTCGTCGGGCGCATGCGCGGCCTGCTCGCGCCAGTAGGCGGCGTCGCGGTACTCGCCGTTGCGGCGGTGGGAGAGGTACAGACAGTAGGCGGCGGTCCGGCTCCCCGCACCGGCGCCGAAGTGCCACCAGAAATGGGCCGCGTCCTGGCGTCCGGTGATGTGCAGCAGACAGGCGAAGACCAGCGCGCCTTCGGGGTCGATGTGGTGCTCGTCGACCAGCCGTTCCAGGCTCGCCGCGGCCGCCGCCGCATTGACGACCAGCGCACAGGCCAGCTGGAGCTCATGGGTGGCCTCGTCGCGGGCGCTCGGGTAGGGGCTGGGCGCCCCGTGGCCGGCCCGGACCGGCCGCTCCGCCGTCGGTGGACCGTCCGCCGCCCCCGCCCGGACGGAGGCACCGAGGCCGCCGAGCACCCCCGCGTCGTCGAGGTCACGAAACCCCGCCAGATCATCGATACCGGACACCGCCGCGGCGGCGCTGAGCAGCGTCTCGACGGTCTCCCGGCGGCCCGCGGGGCAGATGTGCGACATGGTCAGTTCCCCCTGGAATTTCCCTGGTCGATACCGAGCGCGGCGGCGAGCTTGCGCTTGCCGCGGCTTGCGTAGGAGCGGACGGTGACTTCGTCGACGCCGAGCAAGGAGCCGATCTGTGCGTCGCTGTACCCGATGACATGGCGCAGCACGATCACATCGCACTGCCGCTCCGGCAGCCGGGCGATGGCGGCATACAGCCCCAACTGGCCCTCCAGCATGGCGAACTGCTGCTGGCACTCGCGCAGCAGGGCATGGGTGACGACGGCGAAGGCGGCGGTCTCGGTGAGCGCGGTGGGTTGCTGGTGGTCGTACAGCCACTCCACGACGCGTTCCTTGAGGACCGACCAGGCGTATGCCTCCACCGAAGCCTGCCGCAGCGCATGCGGCCACAGCCGGCCGAGCCGGGCGTACGCCGCCCGGGTCACCTCACGGGCCGCGGCCTCACTGCCGGTGTGGAGATAGGCGTACGTCAGCCACTTGCGTGCATGCGTCGCCAGGAACGCCTCGAAGGTGATCGACAGCTGGCGGTCGAACGGGTCCGGCGCGACGGCCGGGAGCGAACAGCGGGGGAGCGGCGCTAACTCCGCCGTAGGGACATGCGCCGGAGCGCACGCCGGTAGCAGTCGGTCCCGGTCTGCGCTCACGAGTAGTCCTCGTTCCGTTTCGCCGTGCACCGAGCCGGGCGCCGAAGTGCCGCCGACCGCGGAAGGACGCTTTGCCCTCACCCTCCAATGAACCGGAAAGTGAGCCCTTTTGTGGCATCGGGCGAGAAAAAATCTGCCGCTGCGTATTCATATGACTACGCGTGACCATGGCATGTGACGGCCGATGACGCCGGTCAGGCCGACCGTCAGGGACTCCGCCGGGTGCGCTCCGGCATGATCCGGGACGTACGGGGCAGAGCTCCAACAGCCGGGCGCACGGCGGGGGTTGACGCGCCGCCTGGAGTGCGCGGATCGCGAAGGGGCGTCACCGTACGCCGGGGAAGCACGCCGGGGCGGCATGCCGACTGGAAGGCAGCAGACGATGAGTGAGCACGGGTCCGTGGTGGACCTTCAGCTGGACCGGGCCCACTCGTCCCGGATCTATGACTACTTCCTGGGCGGCAAGACCAACTTCCTGGCCGACCGGATGGCCGCCGGCGACGTGCTGGGCGTCTTCCCCGCCGCGCTGGTCGCCGCCCGCATCAACCGCGAGTTCATGCACCGCGCCACCCGCGTGGCCGCCGCGTCCGGCCTGCGGCAGTTCCTCGACATCGGCACCGGCATCCCCACCCCGCCGAACCTCCACGACATCGCCCAGGACATCGCCGCCGATGCCCGGGTCGTCTACACCGACAACGACCCGATCGTCCTCGCGCACGCCGCGGCCCTCCTGCTCAGCACCCCCGAGGGACGTACCGCATATGTCCAGGCCGATGTCACCGATCCGGCAGGCATCCTCAAGGCGCCGCAGCTCCTCGACACCCTCGACCTGAACCGTCCGGTCGCGCTCAGCCTGAACGCGCTGATGCACTTCGTGCCCGACGACGGCCAGGACCGCGCCCACACCATCGTCGAGACCCTCAAGGCCGCACTTCCCAGCGGCAGCACCCTCGCCATGAGCCATGCGACACCGGATTTCAGCCC
Organism: Streptomyces sp. NPDC048434; assembly: GCF_043200375.1. NCBI lineage: Bacteria > Bacillati > Actinomycetota > Actinomycetes > Kitasatosporales > Streptomycetaceae > Streptomyces > Streptomyces sp. NPDC048434. The sequence goes on from NZ_JBICXQ010000020.1 coordinate 75,349, forward strand.
CGGGGCGATGGACAAGATCATCAAGATCTACGGCGACGCGGGCACCCCGCTCCAGTTCCGCTCCCACGCCGCGTTCCTGCGCTTCTTCGACGGCTGGGAGCTGCTGGAACCGGGCGTCACGCTCTCCCACCAGTGGCGCCCCGACCGCCCCGAGGACGCCACCCATGTCACCGACGCGGAGGCCGCCTGCTACGCGGGCGTCGCCCGCAAACCCTGAACAGGGCGGGAGCAGGCGGCCTCCGGCATGCCGTCCTCACTCCTTGCGGTACCCGTACGCCTCCCCGGCCGCCGCCGCGACCGCGTCCAGATCCGCCCCGGTCGACGCGGTGACCACGGCGGCCACCGCACCCTCGACGAACGGCGCGTCCACCAGCCGTGCGCCCCCGGGGAGTTCATCCCCCTCGGCGATCAGGGCCTTGACGGTCAGTACGGCGCTGCCCAGGTCGACCAGGATCGCCACGCCCGCGCCACGGTCCACGGTCCGCGCCGCCTCGGTGATCAGCTCCGCACTCGTCCCGAGCCCGCCGTCCGGCGTACCGCCCGCCGCGGCCACCGGCACCGTGTCCCCGCTGCCGGCAAGTCCGGCCGCCAGCACCGCCACGGACTGTGCGACCGGGCCGCTGTGCGACACCAGCACCACGCCGACCGGCGAACCCGCGGAGCCGGCCGTAGCGCCGGCCGGCTCCGCGCTCACTTCGCCACCTCCGCAAGCGCCGCGAACAGCAGGGCCGAGGACGTCGCCCCCGGGTCCTGATGCCCGATGCTGCGTGCCCCGAGATAGCTCGCCCGGCCCTTCCTGGCCTGCAGCGGTACGGTCGCCAGCGCGCCCTGCTCGGCCGCCTCCGCCGCCGCGTCGAAGGAGGTCGACAGTGCCGTGACCCCCGGTACCAAGGCATCGAGCATCGTCTTGTCGCCCGGCGCCGAGCCGCCGAGCTGCCCCACCGCGTCCACCCCGGCGGCCAGCCCCGACCGCAGCTCCTGGACCGACACCTGAGGCGCCTCGCCCAGCGCCTTGCCGGTACGCCGCAGCAGCGTCCCGTACAGCGGCCCGGACGCCCCGCCCACACTTGAGATCAACTGCCGTCCGGCGGCAGTCAGCACCGCACCGGGCGTGGCCGGCGGCTCCGTCTCCAGCGCCTTGACCACGGCCGCGAAGCCGCGCTGCATATTCCTCCCGTGGTCGGCGTCACCGATGGGCGAGTCCAGCTCGGTGAGCCGGTCGGCCTCCCGGTCGATGACGGCGGCGGCCGCCGTCATCCAGCGTACGAAGAACGTGGCATCCAGCACCGTTTCGGACACGGACTACTCTCCTTGGTTGTTCGGGCACGGAGCGAAGAAAACGGAGACGGGTACGGCCGCAGGCGGCGGATACGGACCCGCATACGGATACGGCTGCGGTGTCACCGCCCCCAGCGGAGTCCGGACGTCTCCACCGGCGCGTCCCACAGCCGCAGCAGCTCCCCGTCCACCTGGCACAGCGTCACCGAGCAGCCCGCCATGTCCAGCGAGGTCACATAGTTCCCCACGAGCGTGCGGGCCACCGCCACCCCCCGCTCGTCGAGCACCCGGCGGACCTCCGCGTTGAAGCCGTACAGCTCCAGCAGCGGGGTCGCGCCCATGCCGTTGACCAGTACCAGCACCGGCAGCCGCGGGTTCAGATCCTCCAGGATCGCGTCCACGGTGAAGTCCGCGATCTCGCGCGAGGTCATCATCGCGCGACGCTCCCGACCCGGCTCGCCGTGAATCCCGACCCCCAACTCCAGCTCCCCGGCCGGGAGATCGAACGTCGGGCTGCCCTTCGCCGGGGTCGTACAGGCACTCAGCGCCACACCGAAGCTGCGCGACGATTCCACGACCTGTCGGGCCAGCACCTCCACCCGCTCCAGCGGCATGCCCTCCTCGGCCGCCGCACCGGCGATCTTCTCCACGAAGAGCGTCGCTCCGGTGCCCCGCCGCCCCGCCGTGAACGTCGAGTCGGTCACCGCGACATCGTCATTGATGAGCACACTGGCCACCTGCACCCCCTCGTCCTCCGCCAGCTCCGCCGCCATCTGGAAGTTGAGCACGTCCCCGGTGTAGTTCTTCACGAGGAACAGCACCCCGTTGCCGCTGTCCACGGCCGCGGCGGCACGCACCATCTGATCGGGCACCGGCGAGGTGAAGACCTCGCCCGGACAGGCGGCATCCAGCATCCCGGGGCCGACGAACCCCCCGTGCAGCGGCTCGTGTCCGCTGCCACCCCCGGACACCAGCGCCACCTTCCCCTCCACCGGTGCGTCCCGCCGTACGATCACCCGGTTCTCGGCATCCACCACCAATTCGGGGTGCGCCGCGGCCATCCCGCGCAGCGCATCGGTGACCACGGTCTCGGCGACGTTGATCAGCATCTTCATGGGTACCTCCCGTTGAGTCGAGCAGTCGAGCCTCTGACCGGTGTTTTTACAGGTCAGGGTAGGTGTGGGGGAGTTGTTGATCTCGGCGTTCATGGCGGTCGAAAGGTGGTCCGGCGGGACGGATGCTGACCTTATGCCGACTTTGCTGATGGGTTGCCGGTTGGGTTGGACGGGCGTGCTCAGGGAGGACAGGGAGTCGCTCCGAGGGCAGTATCTGTGCTCCAGACCTCAAGGTCACGTGATGTGGAGAAGGTGAGTGTCCGAGGCCGCCTGATCGGCTCGGGGCGACGGCCGGCCCGGCCGCCGGCCCCTGGAGGCAGGGACCGTGACGGGAGAAGAGCGCTGACGGCTCGGGCGAGTGGCGAAGCCGCCCTGGGCGCCACAGCACACTTCCCACTGCTCATCCGGCTGTCCCGTGGTCGGACGTGGCCCTGACCTGCGGTGTGACGACGTGCGGGCACCCCTGCTAGCGGACGAAACCGGGCGGGGACGAACACATCGAAAGCCTGGGCAGGTTCCTCCGTTCCTGTGGCGGATGGGGCGCCAGTGCCGGCCCGGCCGAAATTCCCGGTCGTGAAGCCGGCGGCGTGAAGTCGTCACCGTGCTCTGCCAGCCACTGCACCACGGCATAGCGCTCCAGCTGAGCCCGGATGAGTCCGTAAGTGACGTCGTAGCGGGCCCTGGAAGCCTGCCGCGCACGATCGGTCACCCACCTCAGCACCTGTGCGGCGGTTTCGCGGTCGAGCTCTCCGGCCGACCACCACTTCTCCCATGCCAGCTCAGCCGAACCCTTCGTCTCAGGGGCGCCGAACCGGGACAAGGCCTCGTCCCGGCGCTCGTCCAGGCAGCGGCCGATGAGCCTTCTGGCCAGTGCGTCGTCTGCCATGGCCACCTCCGTCGGCCGCCCGTGCGTCAGCCTCCACCGTCACGAATTCCAGGCCAAGGGTCAACCGGCTCGGGGCGTCGGGCGATCCACGTGACGGCCCTTGAAGGCCCGGGGCGACCCGCAGAACTTGCAGGTAAAGGCCTCTTCTCCCATGGTCGCACTCAGCGACGGAGGCCGTCGCGCGAGGCAGCCACGCCGGGGCACGGGCCGTGCACGGCGGCCGCTCCGGGTGGGGTCAGCCGGAGCCTCGGTGGCGGTGGGACGCGGTGTCGATCACGCCGAGGCGTTCGAGCAGCAGTCCCTCCCGGGTGGACCAGGGGCAGATCTCGACACTCTTCACGCCGCAGGCTTCCATGAGGGCCTCGGCGACCAGAGCCCCTGCCAGGGACTGCTCGGCGCGGTGCCGGGAGATGCCCGGCAGGGCGGCACGGCGGTGCGGGCCGCTGTCGGTCAGCAGGGGGATCACCGCCTGCAGTTGAGACAGCGTCAGTTGCGGTCGCGCTTGACGTGGCTTGTGCTGAGAGGCGTCGGCGAGCCGTGAGAGCTGCTCGAACGTTTTGGAGCAGGCGAGAACCCGGTCGCCGGGCTCTGCCCGCGGCACGCCGGGCGCCACACTCAGTGCGTGCCTCAGATATCGACGGACCTCGGCCAGGCGCCGTGCGGAGGGGGCGGTGCCGCCGGGCAGCCATTCCCGGGTGACGGTGCGGGCGCCCAACGGCAGCGAGCGCACGATACGCGGTTGCCTGCCCGTACCCGAGGCGACCTCCACGGTGCCGCCGCCGATGTCCAGGACCAACAAGGGGCCCGGCGCGGAACCCGCCCACTGGCGGGCCGCCACATAGGCCAGCCGTGCCTCCTCCTCGCCGGCCAGCACCCGCAGCCGTGTGCCCGTGGTCCGGGCCACCAGCGCGATGATCTCCTCGCGATTCGGAGCGTCCCGGATAACGGAAGTGGCGAAGGCGAACACCTCCGGCCGGCGAGGGCGCTGGTCCGCTGCGACCGCCTCGGCCACCGCCCGTTGCACACTCTCGACGCCGTCCTTGCCCAGGCGCCCCTTCCGGTCGAGCGACTCGTGCAGCCTCAGCCGCACCTTGTGGGAGAAGACCGGTTCCAGCACCGCTTCAGGTCGCCACCGCACCACCGTGAGCAGAGCACTGTGGCACCCGACGTCCAGTAGACCTGCCTGCCGCATCCAGCCGCTCCCTGACATCGCGCGCGTCCACACCCGCGGCCGGATCGAGCTCCCGCAGCGTCCCGGGGCCCACCGACTCACGATCGGACTCACATCCGGCCCCTACGTGACCATGATGTCACCGACTGTGCCCTGTATCGGTGGCCAACCCGCGGAGGCGGGCCCACGGCGGTGCTTGCCGAGGCCGCCGAGGCCCACTCACAGGGCGAGACCGGACGTGCCACAGGCAAGCTGGTACTCACCGTCCACCCGGCCGCGACAGCCACTCCCTGACCCGCAGCACCGCCCCACCTCAGCGACTGACGCAGCCGGCTCCAGGCCGGGTTCACGGGACGTGAGCCGTGCCCCGGCCGTTGTCGACTGCGGGCCAACACGGACGCCCGTGGTCTGCCCGCCGTCGTGCACGTTGCAGTCGCTGCACGTGGGCACGCGCGGCGCAGCCGCCGATTCATGGTGAGCAGGGCCTCCGCTTGCCCCACCTCGTCGTAACAATTACAGTTACTTCAGAGAGGAGGGCCCGTGAGCGCCAACAGCAAGCTGACCGTCGCCGTCCACGCGCTGGCATGGGTGGGGCTCTATCAGAGCCGCGGGCATGACGTCGCCACCTCGGAACAGATCGCGGAGAGCGCGAACACCAACCCCGTGGTGATCCGGCGCCTGCTCGGCCAGCTCCGCAGCGCAGGGCTCGTCCACGCCCGGCGAGGCGCCGGCGCAGGGTGGATGATGAGCCGCGACCTCGCCGACATCACCGTGCTGGACGTGTACGACGCGATCGAGTCCGGCCCCTTGTTCGACATGCACCGGGCCGAGCCCAACCAGGGCTGCGTCGTGGGCGCCGGTATCCAGCCCGCCCTGTCGAACGTCTACAGCCGGCTGGACCAGACGCTTCGCAGCGAGCTGGCCAGGACGACAGTGGCCGACGTCCTGCGCGACACCCTTTCCGCCTCCTGAGCGCCGTGCGATACACGCGGCACATTCTCAGCCCTGAAATGTAACCAGAATAGTTACATCCCCTCCTCGCGCGAAACGCCGAGCCGACTGTGAAGAGAGAAGACGATGACCGAACCCACCAGCAGGAACCTCGCCACGCAGGTCGTGTTCAACGCCTACTACCGGGTGCACCCGGACGACCGGCAGAAGTTCATCTACGCAGTCGTTCCCCACATCAGCTTCACCGCCGAGCTGCCGGGTTGTGTGTTCTACGTGTTCGCCGCCGACCTGCTCGACCCCAACACCTTCCATCTCTCCGAGGGTTGGGCCGACCAGGCAGCCATCGACCGCCACAACGCCACCGAACCCTTCCAGAAAGCCCTGCGGGACGTGATGACCACCGTCAGGATCCTGGATCACCAGGGTCAGCGCTACGAGATCGCCGGTCAGGGCGCCGGGGACCCGCCCGGCGGGGTGGAACTCGCGGGCTGAACGCCGGGCCCCGACCCGCGCAAATTGTAACCAAACTAGTTACGTCAAAGATTCGGAGAATCTGATGGGACAGCTGGACAACAAGACCGCCCTCGTGACCGGGGCCTCCACCGGAATCGGCCTGGCCATCGCCCGCCGGTTCGCCGCCGAAGGAGCGACCGTCTATCTCACCGGCCGCCGCAAGGCCAAGCTGGACGCCGCCGTCGAGCAGATCGGCAGCCACGCGATCGGTATCCAGAGCGACGTGTCGCAACTCGATGACCTCGACCGGCTCTTCGCCGAGATCACCGAACGCAGCGGCCGTCTCGACCTCGTAGTGGCCAACGCCGGCGTCGGGGACTTCGGCCCGCTCGGCACGATCACCGAGGAGGCGTACGAACGCACCACCTCCATCAACCTCAAGGGCACCGTCTTCACCGTGCAGAAGGCGCTGCCGCTGCTGTCGGCCGGCGCCTCGGTGGTCCTGCTCTCCTCCAGCGCGGCCCTGCGCGGCGCCCCGGGCCTGGGCATCTATGCCGCTACCAAGGCCGCGATCCGCAGCCTCGCCCGCACCTGGGCCGCCGAACTCGCCGGGCGCGGCATCCGCGTCAACGCCCTCACCCCCGGCCCCGTCACCACCCCCGGCGGCGACGAACTGCGGGCCGCGTTCCCCCAGGACGGCCAGGGCCCGGCTGCGGCCGAGGCCGCCGCGCCGACACCGCTCGGCCGCGCGGGCCGCCCCGACGAGGTCGCCGCCACCGCCCTGTACCTGGCGAGCGACCAGAGTTCCTTCACCACAGGGGCGGAACTGTACGTCGACGGCGGCGCCACCCAGCTCTAGGTGTCCGCGGCAGTGGGCGAGGAGATCTCGCTGGAGGCGGTGCACGGTGCCGCTGGATCGCACTGGTCCAGCGGGCGAGGCGTTCGGCGCTCGCGAGGCCGGCGGAATCCGTCCGGTCGGGCGCGCACCGGCAGGTGACCGACTCCCGCGGGTCGTGCAGCTCGCGACCGGCCCGTCAGCACGATGTCGGCGCGGTCTTCACTCCGGCGAGGGGCAGTAGTGCTTCACGGCTGCGTTCCTGCGTTGTCGGCGAGTGCGGTGTGGCCTTGAAGGCGTGCGCAGTGGGCGCAGCAGAAAAATCGCCCGTTGGCCTGGTGACCGTGGCCGAGGATGCGGCAGCCGCAGTTGTCGCAGACGGGCGCAAGTTTGTGTGCCGCACATTCGAAGCTGTCGAAGGTGTGGACGGCGCCCGCTGCGCGGACCTCGAAGGCCATCTCGTAGTCGTTTCCACAGACCTCGCAGATTGCCATGGTGCTCTCCTCGATAGGGATGGCTTCGTCGGGTTCCCGTGCCGGAGCGGTCCACACATGACCTCACGGAGCCCGGCGCCTCGCGATCCCCAGAGGCCAGATGGCGCAGCGACTCGGGGCCGGGCACACGTACACGCTCGACGGCCACAACGAGGGCGAGTGCCGCCCCGCCCCCGTGACCGGGCACCCCGGCGATGCCGCTGAAGGAACAGTCCTCGCCCGATACGTACCAAAGCGCCGATCAAGGCTTTCCGATGCCTCTGTGGTCGGCCCGCCCCCGGCTCGGCATCTTGAGCCATCGGGTCTGCCGCCGACGGCATCCGGCGAAATTCCCCACCACGCTTTTACGGGCGACGCCGTGCGGGCACCCGACTTTCCGAGGTGCCGGAGCCGGCCGTCGCCCAGCGAGCGGAAGGTGAAGACCATGGGCCGTGGCGGAGACGTCATCCAGGAATCGACAACCGACAAACCGATCACCGCGAGGCCGGCGAGCTCTTCGAGCGATTTTCACGACGCCGTGCCCGGCAGCCCCGACCGCAAGCGGCCGGTCGACAAGCGGCCGGTCGACGTGATCACCATCGCGCCAATACGGCACTCGGCCGCCGAGGAACAGCCCCTCCTGGAAAGCCCGCTCCACCGACTGAACCCGGGACCACGAGCAGGGCCGTCCGGTTCCGCGGACCCCGCCGGCTCCCATGTCGCGCGCGCCGCATTTTGGGCGTGAAGTGGAGATGTGCACCCGGTGACCTGGACGGGAGTTCCCGGGCCGCCGGGTGCGCCCAGCGTTGGTCAGCATCCCAACCGGTTGGAGGAGGCTGCTCATGCCCGCGGGGTCGAGTACGAAGCGTGAGCGTAGGTACGCGCAGATCAAGGAGAACGCCACGGAGCAGGCCGCTCCCGGATGAACGAGGAGCAGCTTCGCAAGGCTCTCGGCCGCTGACCTGGTCAGCCCGCCGGGTGTGCGGGGTCCTTCATGACCCATGCTCCGCCGGAGCAGTCTTCCGGCAGGGGCGGGAAGGTGTGGTTCTTGACGTTGGTGCTGGTGTTCCAGCGGTGGGACTGACCGCAGTCACACTCGTAGATTCCGCTCTCGGGAACCGTCTCGCCGGGACGGAACGTCTGCGCTTGTTCGCTCATACCTCCTGTCTACGGCCGGCCCCAAGATCGCGCGACCGGACGGACAACGAGAGAACGGAGCACATGATGGCGGTGACACAGCGAGACCGAACAGGGGAGAGCCCAGCACCGGACCAACGCGCGCACGGCACCGTGACGCAGAGATTGATGGGCGCGCATCTTCTGTCGGGTCGTCTGGAGCCGGGGGAAGGGATCGCGCTGCGTGTCGACCAGACGCTCACTCAGGATGCGACCGGCACTCTGGTGATGCAGGAACTGGAGGCGCTGGCGCTCGACCGGGTCCGGACGGAGGTGAGCGTGCAGTACGTCGACCACAACATTCTTCAGGCCGACGAGCGCAATGCCGAGGACCATCTCTTCCTGCGCTCTGCCGCCCGCCGCTTCGGCCTGTGGTTCTCCAAGCCCGGCAACGGCGTCTCGCACCCGACCCATATGCAGCACTTCGGCGCCCCCGGCAAAACCCTGGCCGGCTCCGACTCCCATACCTGCGCCGGGGGTTCACTGGGCATGCTGGCCATCGGCACCGGTGGCCTGGAAGTCGCCCTCGCCATGGCCGGACGGCCCCTCCACCTCACCATGCCCAAGATCTGGGGCATTCGACTGACAGGCGAACTGCCACCCTGGGTGAGCGCCAAGGACGTAATCCTGGAAATGCTGCGACGTCATGGGGTGCAAGGCGGCGTCAATCGAGTACTGGAGTACTACGGGCCGGGCCTGGCCTCTCTCACCGCCATGGACCGGCATGTCATCGCGAATATGGGGGCGGAGCTCGGGGCCACCACCACCGTCTTCCCGTCGGATGAGGCGGTGCGCCGCTTCCTGACGTCGGTGGGACGCGACGAGGACTTCGTCGAAATCGTCGCGGAACCGGATGCGACCTACGACCTCGACGAGGAGATCGACCTGTCGGCGCTGGAACCGCTCATCGCACGGCCGAGTTCCCCGGGCAAGGTCGTGCCGGTCCGGGAGGTCGCCGGCGAGCCCATTGGGCAAGTGGTCATCGGCTCTTCCGCCAACCCCGGCTTCCGGGACTTCGCCGTACCCGCCGCCATGGTCAAGGGGCGTCAGACCGCAGCTGGCGTGAGCTTCGACGTCAATCCGACGTCACGTGAGATTCTGCAGGACCTGACCCGCTCCGGGGCGACATTCGATCTGATCGCAGCCGGTGCGCGCATTCATCAGTCAGGCTGTCTCGGTTGCATCGGCATGGGACAGGCGCCGGCCACGGGACGCAATTCGCTGCGTACCTTCCCGCGCAACTTCCCTGGCCGCTCCGGCACCGAGGACGACGCGGTCTGGCTGTGCTCGCCGGAGACGGGCACCGCCTCCGCATTGGTGGGCGCGATCACGGATCCGCGTGACTGGGCCGACCGCCTGCCGGTATCCCCTCCCGCGCCCAAGGCACCGGAGCCCGTCTCCTTCAACGAGGAAATGCTGGAGGGCCCCTTGCCGCCGGACGAGGCGAGGCGCGTCCAATTGGAACGCGGACGGAACATTTCCGCCTTGCCCGATCTCGACCCCCTGCCGGACATTGTGGAAGGCCCCGTCCTGCTCAAGGTCGGTGACGATGTCTCGACAGACGAAATCTCCCCCGCAGGGGCACGGGCCCTGCCCTTCAGGTCCAACATCCCGAAGCTGGCGGAGTTCACCCTCACCCGGATCGATCCGGACTACCCCCGGCGTGCCGCGGCAGCCGAAGGCAGCCATTTCCTGGTCGCAGGCGAAAACTACGGTCAGGGTTCTTCACGCGAACACGCGGCCATCACGCCGCGCTACCTCGGGCTACGAGCCGTTATCGCCAAGTCCTACGCCCGTATCCACTGGCAGAACCTCGCCAACTTCGGCGTCTTGGCCCTTGAGTTCAATGACCCCGACGACTTTGCACGCATCGAGGCCGGTGACAGGCTGCGACTGTCGGATCTGCACGACGCTCTCGCCGAGACGGATGCCCCGCCGCTTCGCCTGCACAACACCACCCGGAACGAGGAATACCTCGTCCACCATCGCCTCTCACCCCGTCAGCGCGAGGCGGTCCTGGCAGGTGGCATCATCCCCGCACTGGCCCACTGACCGGCCTACGCGAGGGCACGCATCTGGTCCACCGCCACATGCGTAAGGCGCGCACGCCGCGAGCCACGGCCAGGACGATCAGCGCGGTAGGGCTCAATCGGCCACACTCGCCGGAAACGACTCACTCAGCTCGCGGAATCGACTCCCGCTGTCAGCTCGCGGAACCGACTCCCGCTGTGCCGAACTCCACTGGCGCGGCGCTGAAGAGCCGTATCCGGTGGCGTGAAAAGCAGCGAGAGCCATGGAGACCGCTCCCTCAGCTATCCGGCTGGCAGTGCGGACACCACACCGTTCCGCGTCCTGCGATACGGCCCCTTCGCAACTGCTCACGACAGCGTGGACAGACGGCATCCTTGGCATCGCGGTGTCCGGTGAGCCATGACTTCCTGCCCGGTACACGGCCCGCCTCAACTGCCGACCGCACAGTGCGGCGCATGTCCCTGTACAACCGGCCTCGCTCGGCCTGAGTGAGATCAGCGGCCCGGCGCGCGGGTTGGATTCTCGCCCGCCACAAAATCTCATCGGCAAGCAAATTCCCGAGACCCGCAAGTACCGACTGATCGAGGAGGGCCGACTTGACGCCGCGCCGCCCGGAAAGAGCCTCGTCGAACCCCGAACGATCGACCTCCATGGCATCGGGCCCCTGTCGATCGAGGATCCGGGCCGCACCGGAATCGTCTTCCAGCCAGAGCCCCTGAAGTTTGCGCTGATCACGGAAACGGAGCTGACGATCGCGACCCACCGTGAACAAAACGCGGTCATAAGGACCGACTTCGTCGTCGGGATGACAGCAAGCCAACTCGCCCGTCATACCGAAATGCATCATAAGAATTGGTTCGCCATCGGTGGCGGCGAGGAGCCACTTCCCGTGCCGCTGCGGGCCGGTGAACGTACGTCCCGTCAGATCGCGGCGCAGCCTCGCCGCGCTGACTCCATGCAGAACACTCGCGTCGCATACGTCGACGTGACTGATGCGCCTGCCTTGCGCACAGGATGCAAGGATCCCCCGGAACGCCTCAACATCTGGCAGCTCAGGCATCGATTGTCAGCCCTTTCCGGCAGGTCCACCTCTTGAAGCAAAGCTACCCGCGAAACGGGAAGACCGCTGAATGCAAAACGACTCACACTCTTGGCTTCCATGACCCGAAGAAATCGCGACAGGTAAGTGAGGTGCGCGAATCACTTCGACCACATGCTCGAATCCGCCTGGGTAAGGGCCAATGTCTCCCCATCCCTCCCTCCCAAGGCGGCCTGGCCACTCACCGGCGTGCCGCGGCAGATCGCCGGGGGTGTCCGCTGTTCCCGGAGGCTTCCGGGAACGCGGCACTTCCGTTCCGTTGCGGCCAGACGTCCTGGCGGAAGTCTGGCCGCAACCATAACGCCAGAAGTTTCAAGGATACTTGAGCGGTAAGGTGAAGGGTGACGAGGGAGGATTTGCTGAGGACTCACCGGAAATCCAGGGCAGCTCGCGCTGATAGGGAGTTTTTGTCGTGACGGAAAACATGTGGGACTTCCAGGAAGAGACCGGCTTCCAGGCAGGGACCGACCTGAGCGGCTTCGACGTCGAAGCGATCGACGGCAGAATCGGCAAGGTCGACAAACATTCCGACGAGGTGGGCGCCGCTTACCTGGTCGTCGACATCGGCGGATGGCTATTCGGCAGGCATGTTTTGCTACCGGCTGGAACGATCTCCTCCATCGACCTTGAGAAGACCACGATCCATCTCTCCCGTACCAAGGAGGACATTGAGCACGCCCCGGAGTTCGACAAGAACAGGCACATCGCCGACGACGACTATTACCGGCAGCTGACCGGCTACTACGGCGCTCCGCACTCCTGAACGCGCCGGCCCTCTCACCTCGGGGCCGACGATCCGATGGGCCGCCACCGTGGGTCGTCGAGCGGACCATCTCCTGGCCGGCCGGATGTCGGCGCCTGCACCGCCGCTACGGGCGCAGGTCCTGATCCTGACAACGGGCCACAGCGGTCACTTCCGCCGCACACACACTGTATGGCCTGCTCGTAGCAGGAGCGACAGGTGCCGTCTGACGAGTTCGGGCCGGGGGCTGGGCAGGAGTTCGTTCCCCGCGGAACGTTCACGGCCGTTTGCGTTCCGATGATGTTCTCCGACCCCCTACTCGAAGGTCTTCAGGGTGTCCTCACCGTGGGTCCACCAGACACCGAGCCTCTGGCGCGTCAGGAGCCAGCCGTTCGGGCCCCGGCTGAATTCCCAGTCGTAGGGGCCGCCCATCGAGTAGGGGGAGGAAGTCTTCCCGGATTCGGTGACGGCGACGAACCACATGTAGCCGATGCCGGTCGCGCGGTCGCCGTCTATGTCGAAGTGCATGTTCAGGATGTGGTGTTGCATGCTCGGGTAGGGAGATTCCGCTGCTTCCACCGTCTCCCGGACCGCGTCCTTCCCGTGGGTCTTCTCCCATGGCCCGAACTCCAGCACCGCGTCGTCGGCCCAGCAGGCGATCCAGGTCTGCCAGTCCTTGCGGTCCAGTGCCCTCCACCCTTGGATCATGAGGGCACGCAGGGCTTCTTTGTCCTCCAGGTCCCGCAGTCTTCGCACCAGGCTGTCGTAGTCGGCGGCAGTGGGTGGCATACCTGCTCCTTTCCTTCCGGGGTGGGTCACTGGGCGCTTGCGGTGGGGCGGACGATGATTTCGTTCACGTCGACCTGCGACGGCTGTGAAAGGGCGTAGGCGATGGCCTCCGCGATGGCTGCGGCAGGCAGTGCCACGGCGCGGTAGGTCTTCATCGCCTCCCTGGCCGCAGGGTCGGAGATGCTGTCCGCGAGTTCGGACTCGGTCACGCCGGGGGAGACGAGGGTGACCCGGATGTCCCCGGCGGACTCCTGGCGCAGCCCTTCGGAGATCGCACGGACAGCGAATTTGGTGGCGCAGTAGACGGCGGCGGTGGGGGAGACCTCGTACGCGCCGACGGAGGCGATGTTCACGAAGTGCCCGCCGCCCTGTGCACGCATCACGGGCAGGGCGGCGGCGATGCCGTGCAGGACTCCCCGCACGTTCACGTCGATCATGCGGTCCCACTCGTCGGTCTTGAGCGCCTCCAGCGGGGAGAGGGGCATCAGACCCGCGTTGTTCACGAGGGCGTCGATCCGGCCGTACTCGCCCACCGCCGCATCGATGAACGCGCGCGTCTCTGCCGCGTCGGTGACATCCAGCTTTCCGAAGGCTGCGGTGCCGCCCTCCTTCGTGATCTCCTCGACCAGCCGCTCAAGTCGGTCGGTGCGGCGCGCGCCGAGAAAGACCTGGTGCCCGTCCGCCGCCAGACGGCGTGCGGTCGCCTCACCGATACCGCTGCTCGCACCGGTGATCGCTACCACCTTGGTGATCCGTGCCATGCTTTCCTCCTTGAAGAGAATGAGGTGCCAGTGGTGGAACACTCCGTCACGGACCTCGCCCGTGGCGGTGGCACCACCGTTTGTCGACGGAGCCGAGATGACTACCGGTCAGCGTGTAGCGGCCGGCAAGACACTGCGATGCGTGCCGCGGGCCTCGTCGTAATGGCTGTCGGCATACCGCTCTTGCCGGGTGGTCCGTCCGCGGTCACCCGCACACCGACCACATCCGCCCTCTCACCGGACCCGGCTCCTGCCGCAGGGCCCGACTGTTCGCTCACCGTGCCGCTTCCGTACTTCCGTCCGGCTCTCCGGAGTCTGGACGGCGGCGGAAGGGCACGCCAGGACAGGCTGTACCTGGGTACGGCGCACCCAGGTACACAGGCGGGGGGGGGCGGGGGGCGATACAGCCTCAAGTGGTGACCAGCACGGCTGTTGGAGACTTCCGTCGCGGACTTTGCGGACCCTGCGGACCCCGCGGACCCTGCGCACGGCTGCGCACGGCCGCGGCGCGGCACGGCGACGTAGGGCTGGCTGGCCTCCTGCGGCCGGCGCCGGGTGGCCGGGCTGCGGGCGGAAGGAGATCGCCGTCCTGGCCGGCAGGAACACCGGCTGTCTCGGAGCGGCGGTCGTCATGAACGGTGCGCCGTGGGGTACACGAAGGCAATGGTCCTCCGTAGTGCCACCGAACCGGCCCCGGTCTATACGGCGACTGAGGGCCCCATGTGGGCAGGCTGGGTCTACGTTGGGCTGGCTGCACTGGCCAGTGCCCAGCTCCTGGCAACCGTGCTGCAGGCGGGTTCCGGTGAACCGGCCCTACTCCCCAGCCTGGTCGGCGTGATCGCGTTCCCTGCGCTGGCCGCAGGTTCCTTCCTGCGGACTCGTCGGAGTCGTGCCCGAACGGACCTGGCCCGCGATTGCCTCATCGGCCGGGGCCGGTGACCTTGCCGCGGCCTGCTTTCGAACAAATGGACAGCCCTTAGCCGGGCCGCCGTGGCCCCGCCCCACCACAAGCGCGGCTTTGTCCATCTCGGCACCACCACCGCGGGAGCCCTCACCAGCTGGCGCCGAACATGAACGGCCATGCCGAGGGGCGAAGCCGCCGGATCGGCTTCGCCCCGTGTGCGGCAGGAGGATTGCCGCTATCCGGCGGCGCCCGGTGCGATGGCGGTCACGGTGAATTCATTACCGCAGACCTTCAGGCCCGAAGTGCGTGCGGTCATCGACTCCTTGGAGCCCGGAGGGAACGCCTGCACCAGGTCAGCACCCTTCCAGCAGCCGGAGCCCTTCAGCCCCTCGTTGAGCGTGTGCAGCACCGCGTGGGCGCTGCTGCCGGGAGCCAGCGTCACGGCCGTCCCCGCCCCTCCTTCGCGGGCGGCAGGCTTGCCGATCGTCTGGCCGTCCCCGGCCAGGAGGGAGACCCCGGGGTAACCCCGCAGGGTGCAGGACTGCTTGCCGCTGTTGGTGAGGACCAGCGCGTAGCGGATATTGCCCGCACCCGCGTCGGGCGCACCCAGACGCATCCGCATCGACGTCGCCGCGCAGCGGTTCGAGGAGTTGTCGGCGGACGCGGCGCTTCGTGCTGCGGTGGGCCGGCGGTTGCTGCCCGTTGACCCGCCGGTGTTCTGCGAGCCGCCGGCGGTGTCACCGCCACTGGATGCTGTGTCGGAACCGGCGCTGTGGGAAGTGGCCGCCGATGACGGGTTTCCGGAGCCGGTGGTCTTGCCGTCCTGGCAGGCGGTGAGCGCGACGGCGGCAGCGGTGGCGAGCACCGCGGCGGCGAGCTTATGTGCGTGGCGGGGGGAGGGGAGGGCGGGCATGTCGCTCCTGATCTGGTTGAACGTCGTGCGTAGACCTGCGAGGCACTCGTCCGCCTGTCCCGGGGACAGGCGGCGCAACACCTCTGACGCTCAGTGGGGTGACGCCAGGTGGGGGCGGGGCTGCGGAGCACGAGTAATCCTCGACGTGATCACTTACGGTCCGCTAATGCTGCACTAACGTCGCGCACACATCGCGCCGCGCGAGGTTCTACGAGTCGCACCGGCTGCCGACGGATCGGACCGCCGGGCTCTTGGATCGGACCGGACTCGTCATCAGCGCGCAACTGGTGAAGGGTGCAGGAGCTTGACAACGGAGCCACATGGACGACCGTTACCTTTCAAGGGTTTCCGGTCGCCGCTCGAAGCGGCGGCCGTGGCCTGACAGCAGCCGGCCGCCCACCCTCGCCGCGGCGCGGTACTCGATCCAGTCCGCGCAAGGCCAGGGGCCCCACGGCCTACTGGATGCTCCAGCGGTGCGGATGCGAGGGGTCGGCGGGGCAGGCGAAGACGTTCAGTTGACCCCAGCGGCCCACGGTGACCTTGGTCGGCACGGCGGACCGGTGCGTGGGCAGGTTCCGTTCCTCCAGCGGTTTCCAGCTGCCGCTGCCGCCGTCCCACTCCCGGCTGTCGATGGTCAGCAGTAGGTGCATCGGTGCGGCGCAGGTCCGGCAGTCCATGGGAGAGGGGTCGGTCAGGTGCCATGACGCGAACCCGCCGACGCGCCAGCCGGGCGGAATGGACAGGTCGTACTGGTAGGCGGGCGGCTCGGGTGCGTCAGTGTCCGCCGCATCTTCGGCCTGCTCCTCAAGGGCTTCTTCCCAGGCATCGATTCGGGCGCACAGGTCCTCGGGAAGCAGGCCGGCGAACGGGTACGTGGCCACCTGTTCCGGGTGCAGCACGCAGGGCTCCGGCACGTACCCCTCGTAGCCCACGACCTCCGGTCGGGGCGGTGCGGCCAGGACCTCGGCGACCTCGGAGGACCGGCGCCAGCGGAGGTCCAGTGACATGCCGTACCCGGTCCTTCCGTGCCGGTCGAAGGGGCACCAGAACACCTGGAGCAGGTCACAGCCGTCCGGGCCCGCCGGCAAGTCGGGCAGGTCCCGCCGGTAGAGCTGGGCGACGCCGATCATCGGCAGCGGGTCGGTGTCGGCCGGCCCCGTGATGCGGTGCTCCTGCGAGAGCTCCACCAGGAGGGCCCGCTCCTCCGCCGTGGGGCCCGAGCCCGGGTCGCGGTCCCAAGCGCCGGCGAGGACTTGTCGCTCCCGGTGGATGTCCACGGGACGCCGGCCGGTCCCGCGCGTGTGCGGCTCGGTGCACACCGGCCACGGCTCGTCCGCCGGCCACAGCAGGGGCCCGCCCACGGAACTGGATGACACGGCCGGGCTGCCCGGCCGCGGGTGCAGCCGGGTGGTCGTTCCGCGATAGGAGGCCAGTTCTGGGAACAGCGCCTCGACATCGAGCGGGCGTGGCGGCGTGGTCCTGGTCATGGACGCGACCCTAATCATCAGCGGGCCTTCGTCACCGAGCGCCCCCTTGCCGCCTTCCTTCGGAGCGCGGAGCCGTGACCTCGAAGCCGTGACCGCGGAGGCGTAACCGGGGAGAGTCCGCTCCGAACCGGTGCTGTCGACATGCGGGTTCTGGCTCAGACCGTGCGGGCCTGTCACCGTGAGTGCTGTGCAACCTGTCGGGTGCCACGGCATGAGTGGCGTTGCGGTGGCCGCCACGCCCTCTTCGGCATCGAAGACCGCGGTACTTCATGTGCGTTGTGGTAGCCGGTCGAAATCAGGTGCTTGGGGGGACGACGTTTGTGCACACTGCACGGATGAGTACCGACACCGCCTGGTCGTTGCAGGAGAAGGCCCTGCGCCATGTTGCGGCCATGTCCTCGGGAGGACCGCTCGACGCTCGGGTGCAGTTGACGATGAACTTTCACCCCGACCGCATGGTGGGAAACGACGCGATCCTTCTCAGGATGGCGGCGGACGGCTTCTACCGGTCGCAGTTCGTGACCGGCACGAGCAACGGAGGCCTGACGGCCCACGCGGGCGGGGACCGGTGGCGCTGGGAAAGCCGTATCTTCGGCGGTGCCTACGACCACGCCTCCGCCGATGAACGCCCCGTCTACGGCGCACTGAACTTCCGGTCGGAGCCTGCCGGCGGGGCGCCGCGGTTCGGCTCCTCGTACTTCAGGCTCGCAGCTGAGACCCTCGCGCGAGCCACGTTCTGCTACCCGGACAGCTCTACCGGACGCTCGGCCTTCGGCGTCGCCGCTCACTGTTCGCTCATCGAGTTGGCCGAGGCTGACGGCTTCGACAGTCTGGACGGCCACATCGAGGCGCAGATCCACGGACCCGTCAGACT
This sequence comes from Streptomyces sp. NPDC048434, assembly GCF_043200375.1. Classification (NCBI taxonomy): domain Bacteria; kingdom Bacillati; phylum Actinomycetota; class Actinomycetes; order Kitasatosporales; family Streptomycetaceae; genus Streptomyces; species Streptomyces sp. NPDC048434. Next base: position 93,287 of record NZ_JBICXQ010000020.1, read on the forward strand.
CGACCGGGACGTGGAGGCGCTGGTCCTGGATCCCAGCTATCGCGGAACAGCCGTGGAGGCCGCCGCCCGTCAGCTTCCGTGCTTCGTCGAGTGGCATCTCGGCTTCCGGCTCGACATGGCCCATCTGCGACGACACCCGGACTACCGCGGACAGGAGTACGTCGAGCTGGCTGCTGAGATCGCGGTCGACGACCACCTCAACCCCCGGATCATCGGAGATGCCGCCCTCACAGGTCGCTACGACCCGCAGGCGCTCAAGAAGGTCTGGCACTGCTTGGCACGTTTCGGTTCGCCACCCCGCGAGGGCGCCGCGCACACCAGTCTGATGACGACGTGCTGTCCTCCGTCGTCTGCAAGTTGATGACGTGCGCCACCGAAACGTCGATCAGTGATCGCTGCAGGCGCTGTCCCCTTGAAGATGTGTCTCCTGCAGGGAGTACGTGCCGGCGAAGAAGCAAGAATCCGGCGCGTCCGAACATCCCGAGGCGCCGCCCGTTCGCTCAGCGACCTCTCTGCTCATCGGCCTCGCCGTCGGGAACTGGTACGGCTGGCTGGTCGTCTCACCGGGCATGCCTTCTGCTCTCGTTGTTGGAATCGACCCGCACACCGTGCCCGGTATGGACGGGAACGCGATGCGCGCTGCCCTCGACCAGGAGCTGGCGCGCTTCGGCGACCATGTTCACCTGCGCCGATCGCTGGGAGGAATGGCGGTCTGCTGAGGTGAGGGCACTCCGGCGATGGCTTGGACGGAGTCGGTCACGTACGCTCCGCCGCGAGCTGTCGCGGATCCCGGTTTCGTGTCCCACAGTGGTTGAAGTGTTCTGCGTGTGGAAAGCCGCTTGGGTGGGTGGAGGCCGGTCGGCCCGCCCGCCCGAGACGCGGGCGCGATCCATGAAGGCTGCTACACGCGGTGGCACCGCGTCCGGCGGGCGGGGAGCGCGACGAGCAGCTGCGCCAGGCCGAGCGGGACGGTTCGGTCTGTGGGTGTCTCCGACGTGCACGTCTCTCCTCTGCGCGGACGTCCGTCCTTCACCCGCTGCTCCGGAAGCCTCGGGCCGCGTTCGTGTCGTATGCCCGCACCATCAACACGGGAGAATGCATGCTCTTCGCGCTACCGCCCATCCCAAGGGCCGCGGGCCTCGGCCGGCCCGCTTCGCCGGTGGTCCCCAAGCCGGGTGACCCGCCCCGGCAACCACACCCCGGCGCGCCGGACCCGCCACCGCCCGGCCCACTCGATCCTGTGCACCCTGACCCGAACCCCCCGCCCGTTCCCGATCCGGGCAAGGAACCGGAGCCACAACCCGCCCCGGATCGCCGGTACTGGAATTGATGCGGCCGGCGGGCGACGTTGCCGTTCGCCCGCCGTTGCCCGGCGCCGCATGCAGGAAACCCCTGCTCTGGCGCACCGACGGTGGCGGCGACGCCCCCTTCCAACGGCTGAACCGCGAGCCGGGCCGTCTGGCCGAGACCGGGCCGGCTCTCTCGTGTCGCGCGTGGCTGCGTTTGGGCGTGGAGTGGGAGTGCATGGCTGCGGCCGGGACGGTGCATCCGGCAAGCGGCAGGCCCAGCATCCCGAACACACTGATCAAGGAGTCTCCTCATGCCTGCAGGTTCGAGCAAGAAGCGTGAGCGCCAGTACGAGCACATCAAGGAACAGTCCGAGGAGCGCGGCACCTCCGAAAAGCGGGCGAAGGAGATCGCTGCCCGCACGGTGAACAAGGAGCGTGCTCGCTCCGGTGAGGCGAGGTCCGCCGGCAAGGTCTCCACCCGCGACCCCAAGTCCGCCCCGCAGCGCGGTGGCGAGCGTTCCCACAGCGGACCGCAGGGGCCCACGAAGGACCAGCTGTATGAGGAGGCCAAGAAGAAGAACGTCGACGGCCGCTCCACCATGACCAAGGAACAGCTGCGCAAGGCCGTCGGCCGCTGAACGGAGCGGGTTCCGCGAGCCGGATCGGTGAGGGTTTCCGTGTCGGGCTCGTCGACGGTCAGCAGGGGGCGGCATCGCGCCCTTGCCCCGCACCGGCGGGATACCCGGGCAGGAGACGCCCTACCTCGCCGGTGCGCAGGCCGATGACGCCGCCCCGCACACATCCCCGAGCGCGGAACTACCGTCGCCGTCGGGCCTGGTCAGCGCCGTAGTACGGGCGCCTTCCGGGCGGGCCCGCACGCCTGCCGCTGCCCGGTTGGGTGAGTAACCCACCCCCCAAGGGGCACGCGAGGCCCGAAGGGGCGACTTTGGAGAGGTAGGCCATGCGTCGACGCGCTGGAGGAACCATGGGCGTACGCCGGCTGCTGCGCGAATGGCCCGCGTACCGGCAGCTGACCAAGAAGGATCCGCTGGGCCGTGGCCGCGCCGCAATGTCCCGGCACACCGAAGAGCTGCGGCCGCGTACGGACACCGCCGACCGTGTGGTGGGGTCGATCTGCCCGTACTGCGCGGTCGGCTGCGGACAGCAGGTGTACGTCAAGGACGACCGGGTGGTGCAGATCGAGGGGGACCCCGACTCCCCGATCAGCAGGGGGCGACTGTGTCCCAAGGGGTCGGCGACGCTGCAGCTGACGACGGGGGACTCCCGGCGTCATCAGGTCCTCTACCGGCGGCCGTACGGGACCGAGTGGGAGCCGCTGGACCTCGACACGGCCATGGACATGATCGCCGAGCGGGTGATCGAGCTGCGTCGTGACACCTGGCAGTGGGAGGAGGACGGCCGGCGGGTCGCCCGGACGCTCGGCATCGCCAGCCTGGGTGGCGCGACCCTCGACAACGAGGAGAACTACCTGATCAAGAAGTTGCTGACCGGACTCGGCGTGGTCCAGGTGGAGAACCAGGCCCGGGTCTGCCACAGCTCCACGGTCGCCGGTCTCGGTACCTCGTTCGGGCGAGGCGGGGCGACCACGTTCATGCAGGATCTCCAGCACGCGGACTGCATCGTCATCGAAGGCTCCAATTTCGCCGAGGCGCACCCGGTCGGCTTCCAGTGGGTCATGGAGGCCAAGGCGCGCGGCGCCCGGATCATCCATGTCGATCCGCGCTTCACCCGTACCAGCGCCCTGTGCGACCTGCATGTGCCGATCCGGGCGGGCAGCGACATCACCTTCCTCGGCGGGATCATCCATTACGTCCTGAGCGAGGAGAAGGACTTCCGGGAGTACGTCCTCGCCTATACGAATGCCGCCACGCTGGTCAGCGAGGACTTCCGCGACACCGAGGATCTCGGCGGTGTCTTCTCCGGCCTGGACGAGGAGCAGCGGCGCTACGACCCCGCGAGCTGGCAGTACGAAGGCACCGACGTCCAGGCACCGGCGGGCGACGTCGAGCAGCTGCACGACCAACGCCTCCAGGACAGCAAGGTCAAGCCGCAGGTGACTCCGGGGCACGCCGAGTCACATGGCGCGGGCGGCCCCCAGGCCCACCCCCGCGCACCGCAGGACCCGACGCTGCAGCACCCCCGCTGCGTCTACCAGATCCTCAAGCGGCACTACGCCCGCTACACCCCCGAGATGGTCGAGCGGACCTGCGGGGTGCCACGCGAGACGTTCTTGCAGGTGTGCGAGGCGCTGACGGAGAATTCCGGGCGCGAGCGCACCAGCGCCTTCGTCTACGCGGTGGGCTGGACGCAGCACTCGGTGGGCTCTCAGTACATCCGGGCGGCCAGTGTGCTCCAGCTGCTGCTGGGCAACATCGGCCGCTCCGGCGGCGGCATCCAGGCGCTGCGCGGCCATGCGTCCATCCAGGGCTCCAGCGACATTCCCACCCTCTTCAACCTGCTGCCCGGCTATCTGCCGATGCCGCATGCGCACGCCCATGAGGACCTGGACAGTTTTGTCGCGGCGAGCCGTACCGACAAGGGTTTCTGGGGCCAGATGCGGGCGTACTTCGTCAGCCTGCTGAAGGCGTACTACGGCGACGCCGCCACGCCCGCCAACGACTTCTGCTTCGACCATCTGCCGCGGCTCACCGGCTCCCACAGCACCTATGACACCGTGCTCGCCCAACTGGACGGCGTGTGCAAGGGCTACTTCCTCATGGGCGAGAACCCCGCGGTCGGCTCCGCCAACACCCGTTTGCAGCGGCTGGGGATGGCCAACCTGGACTGGCTGGTCGTCCGCGACTTCTCCCTCATCGAGTCGGCGACCTGGTGGCAGGACGGACCCGAGATCGAGACCGGCGAACTGCGCACCGAGGACATCGGGACGGAGGTGTTCTTCCTCCCGGCGGCGGCCCACACCGAGAAGTCCGGTTCCTTCACCAACACCAACCGCTGGCTGCAGTGGCACCACGCCGCCGTCGAGCCGCAGGGCGATGCGCGCAGCGATCTGTGGTTCATGTATCACCTGGGCCGGCGCATCAAGGAGAAGCTGGCGGCGTCCACCGACCCGATGGACCGGATGATCCAGGATCTGACCTGGGACTATCCGGTGGAGGGGCCGCTCAGGGAGCCGGTCGCCGCGGCCGTGCTGGCCGAGATCAACGGCCACGGCCCCGACGGGGCACCACTGAGCGCCTACACCGAGCTCAAGGACGACGGTTCGACCCGGTGCGGCTGCTGGATCTACTGCGGGGTCTTCGCGGACGGCGTCAACCAGGCCGCCCGCCGCACTCCGCACACCGAGCAGGACTGGGTCGCCGCGCGGTGGGCCTGGGCCTGGCCCGCGAACCGGCGGATCCTCTACAACCGGGCCTCGGCCGCCCCCGACGGTACTCCCTGGAGCGCGCGCAAGGCCTATGTCTGGTGGGACGCCGACGACGGACGCTGGACCGGCCATGACATCCCCGACTTCCTTCCCGACCGGGCCCCGGACCATGTGCCTCACCCGGAAGCCACCGGACCCGACGCCCTGCGCGGCGACGACCCCTTCATCATGCAGGCCGACGGCAAGGGCTGGCTCTACGCACCGTCCGGGCTGCTCGACGGGCCGCTGCCGACCCATTACGAGCCACAGGACTCCCCGTTCACCAACGCCCTCTACCCTGACCGCCCGCGTAATCCCACCAAGCAGCTCTACTTCCGTGCGGGCAACCGCTACCACCCCAGCGGCGACGAGCCGGGCGCCGAGGTCTATCCGTACGTGCTGACCACGCACCGTCTCACCGAGCACTTCACGGCGGGCGGGATGAGCCGCTGGTCGTCCCATCTGGCCGAGCTGCAACCCGAGTTGTTCTGTGAGGTGTCACCGCAACTCGCCGCGGAGCGCGGCCTGGAGCACTCCGGATGGGCCACGATCATCACCGCCCGCAATGCCATCGAGGCCCGGGTCGCGGTCACCGAGCGCATCAGGACACTGACCGTGCACGGCCGTACGGTGCACCAGATCGGGCTGCCCTTCCACTGGGGGCCCAACGGGGTCGTCACCGGCGACGCGGCGAACGAGCTGGTCGCCATCTCGCTGGACCCCAACTCCCATATCCAGGAGGACAAGGCCCTCACCGCCGACATCCGGCCGGGGCGGCGGCCGCGCGGCCCCGCGCTTCCCCGCCTGGTGGCCGATTACCGGCGGCGCGCGGGCATCACCGAGCACACCGGAGAGGACCACCGGTCATGACCGACAACCTGCTCAGCGGCCCGGAGCCCGACCCGGCGGGCGATGCCGGTCATGCCGATGCCCCGCCCCGGGTGGGGTTCTTCACCGATACTTCGGTCTGTATCGGCTGCAAGGCGTGCGAGGTGGCGTGCAAGGAGTGGAACGCGATCCCGGAGGACGGGCTCTCGCTCACCGGCATGTCGTACGACAACACCGCTGAGCTCGGCGCCTCGACCTGGCGCCATGTGGCCTTCATCGAGCAGTCGGCGCCACCGGCCGCGCCCCGGGTGCCCGCCCCCGAGGGCCGTACCCAACTGCCGCTCGCCGAGGACTCCTCGCAGTCGGCACTGCCGCTCGCCCAGGACTCCTCGCAGTCGGCGGGCGGCGACTTCCGCTGGCTGATGTCGTCCGACGTCTGCAAACACTGCACCCATGCCGCCTGCCTCGATGTCTGCCCGACCGGCTCGCTCTTCCGTACCGAGTTCGGGACCGTCGTGGTCCAGGAGGACATCTGCAACGGCTGCGGCTACTGCGTCCCCGCCTGCCCCTACGGCGTCATCGACCAACGCCCGTCCGACGGCCGCGTCTTCAAGTGCACCCTGTGCTACGACCGGCTCGGCGCCGGGCAGGAGCCGGCCTGTGCCAAGGCGTGCCCGACCGAGTCGATCCAGTTCGGCCCGCTGGACGAACTGCGCGAACGAGCGGCGTTGCGGGTGGACCAGTTGCACTCCGCAGGCGTGCCCGAGGCCCGTCTGTACGGACACGACCCCGAGGACGGGGTCGGCGGGGACGGCGCGTTCTTCCTGCTGCTCGACGAACCCGAGGTCTACGGGCTGCCGCCCGATCCGGTGGTCACCACCCGGGACCTGCCCGCGATGTGGAAGCACGCGGGGGCGGCGGCGCTGTCGCTGGTGGGCGGTGCTGCCCTCTCTTTCGCGCTGCCCGCGCTCCTGCGAAGGAAGGTACGACGATGACCGACCAGGCACCCCGCAGCGACGGCACCGGTGCGCGCCGCCGCCGTAAGGGCGAGGAACTCATGGTCCCCCGGGCGGAGTTCCGCTCCTACTACGGGCGACCGGTCATCAAGGCCCCCTCCTGGGCAGCCCGCGACATCGCCGGGTACTTCTTCCTCGGCGGCCTGGCGGGAGCCGGGTCGGTACTCGCCGCGGGCGCCCAGCTGACCGGCCGCACCACTCTGGCGACCGCGATGAAGGTGTCCTCCCTGACGGCGGTGTCCCTGTCGGCCGCGGCACTCATCAACGACCTGGGCCGCCCCGGGCGGTTCGCCAACATGCTGCGGGTACTCAAGCCGACCTCGCCGATGAGCGTCGGCTCGTGGTTGCTCAGTGCCTACGGGCCGGCTGCCGGTGCGGCGGCCCTGTGCGCGGTCACCGGGCGGCTGCCACGGGCCGGCGCCACCGCCACCGCGGCCGCCGCGGTACTGGGGCCGGTGGTCGCCACGTACACCGCGGTCCTCGCGGCGGACACCGCCGTACCGGCCTGGCACGGTGCGCACCGGGAACTGCCGTACCTCTTCGCCGCTTCCGCGACCGCCGCTGCGTCCGGCATGGCGCTGGTGTGCGCACCGGCCGCGGACAACGCACCGGCGCGTTGCGCGGCAGTGCTGGCCGCGGCCGCGGAAGCGGCGGCCGCCCGAGCCGCCGAGCGCCGCCTGGGCATGGTGGCGGAGACCTACCGGGAGGGGCGGGCAGGGAAGCTGCTGCGCTGTGCGCAGGTCCTGACCGGCGGCGCCGCAGTGACCGCGGCCATCGCGGGACGCCGCTGCCGGACGGCGGCCCTCGCCAGTGGTCTGGCGTTGCTGGCCGGTTCCGCCTGCACCCGCTTCGGCATCTTCGCGGCCGGTATCGCCTCCGCGGAGGACCCCGCCTACACGGTCCTCCCACAACGCGCCGCCAAGGAGGCGGCACTGACGAACTGATCCGCCGTCGAGCACGGGTGCCGGCTGAATCGACTCGTCCTCGGACGCCCCTGAGGTCTGTCCCGTGAATGATCTCGGGTCTGGGGCAGGTGTGCAGGTGTGCAGGTGTGGTCCGGTGCGGGGTCTCCCGCTTGCCTGTCCGGCACGTTGAGGTTGTGCAGGCGGGCGCTGCCGCGTGACCAGGGGTCAGGTGACGGCCAGCAGCAGGTCCTCGCCGCTTGACGGGCGGAGGCCGTCGGCGCGATCGGCGAAGTAGTGCCGGGCGAGCGAAGCCCCGGACAGGTGTCGGGCGTCTTCGAAGCCGGCTTCACGGGCCAGTGCCAGCATGTCCTGCGGGGTGTAGAAGCTGATGAACGGGGTTCCGGATGCTCGTGCGCCTTCCTCGCTCGCCCGGAGGCCGGAGCGATCGGCATCGTCGACGAGTTCGGTCGGCAGTAGGAATGTCATGGCGAGCGTGGAGCCGGCGGCAAGCCCGGCGATCTGGCGCAGGGTGGCCACGGTGGCCTCTTCGGTGAGGTACATGGTGACGCCGGTGGAGACGATGACCGCGGGCCTGCCGGGATCAAAACCGGCGGCGGCCAGCTGCTCGGGCCAGGCCGCACCGGCCTCGAAGTCGACCGGCACCAGGTGCAGCCAATCCGGGATGCCATAGCTGAGCTCGACCAGGCGGTGGCGCTTCCAGGCTTGGGGGCCGGGCCGGTCGACCTCGAAGATCTGCAGGCGGGAGGCGATATCCGGCTTGCGCTGGGCGAAGGTGTCCAGGCCGGCCCCGAGGATGACGTATTGGGTCACACCGCGGTCGGCCTGCTCGGCGATCAGATCCTCGATGAAGCGAGCACGGGTCACGATGGCCGCCCGGAACGCGCTGGTGGCGTGGGGGTCCATGTCCGGGCGGTCGCGCCAGTCATCGCCGGGGGCCGCCAGCTGCAGTCCGATCTCGTCCTCGACCACATGCGGCGGCGGGTCGACCTGGACGTGCATCGCCCGCCAGAGGGCGGTCCGCACCGCGCTGCTGTCCGGCGCCTCGGCCTGCTCGTCTGCCATGGTGCTCCCTCTCGTTGCGGTCAGTTCCCGGCCGGAGCCTGGAGGTTCCACAGGCGCCCGTCGGGGTCGCGGACGGTCATCTCCTTGGTCCCGTAGTGGGTGTCCTCGAAAGGAGTGACCACCTCGACGGCAGGATCGGGACGGAACGCATCCGCATCCGGCACCTTCAGCACGATCTGCGTCTCGGGCTCTCGGTCCTCGGGGACCTCGGCAAGGAACACGTACGGCCCGTCGCCGTTGCGGAGCCGGCCGGAGTTGTGGTCCGTCGCGAAGTCCAACTCGTAGCCCAGTGCCTGGAAGAACTTCGCCGCCTTACCCCAGTTGTGAGTCGTCAGGAACACGGCCTCGATTCCTTCGGTCGCCATGTCAGGTCTCCTCCTCGGTCGGTTGCTGCTTGCTGCGCCCCTGGGCGTCGTCGAGGTAGGCACGCAGCGCCTCGGCGACCAACGCCGACAACGACATGCCCGACTCGATGGCGCGGTACTTGACCTGCTTGATCAGCCCGATCGGCAGGTACACGTTGAACTGTTTGACGTCCTCATCACCCACGCGTGGATGCTAGCACGCTAGTAAGCTAGCAAGGTAGAGCGCGCCTGCTTGCGGTGGTCTTCCCCATGGCCTCCTGCGCGCCGATGCGGCTCGTCCAGCCCGGCGGGCAGCCGAGACGGCAGCGGCTTCCCATGGCGTCATGCCACCAGAGGCCGGTCCCTGGGGCCGATCGGGGCGGGAAGCGCGGTGGAGCCCGTCAGATAGCGGTCCGCGGCCGCCGCGGCGGCCCGTCCCTCGGCGATGGCCCACACCACCAGGGACTGGCCGCGCCCCGCGTCGCCCGCGACGAAGACTCCGTCCGGCCGCATGGGGGCGGCCCGTTCGGCCGGCCACGCCGCCTCGGCGGCGAAGTCGCCGTCCCGGGCGAAGTTTCCCCGTTCGTCCAGCGTGAGCCCCAGCTGCCGCATCAGACCGGTGCCCCGCTCGGGACCGGAGAAGCCGAGGGCGACCAGCACCAGCTCCGCCGGGATCACCCGCTCGGTGTCCGGCCGCGGCCTTCTCGCCGTGGGCTCCACCTCCGTCAGACACAGGGCACGCACCCGGCCGTCCGCCGTTCCTTCGAAGCGCAGGGTGGCGGAGGAGAAAATCCGCGGATCCGTGCCCTCCCGGCCCCGGGCCTCTTCATGGGCATGGGAAATCCGGTATACCTTCGGATAGATGGGCCAGGGCTCGCCGTCCGGCCGGGCATCGCCCGGCTCCGGGTTGATGTCCAGCTGCACCACGGAGGCCGCGCCCTGACGCAGCGCGGTGCCCAGGCAGTCCGAGCCGGTGTCCCCGCCCCCGACGATCACCACATGCTTGCCCTCGGCGGTGACAGGAGGCGACGCGAAGTCGCCCTCCACGACCCGGTTGGCGAGGGGCAGATAGTCCATGGCCTGGTGGATGCCGTGCAGCTCGCGGCCGGGAACGGGCAGTTCCCGCTGCTCCGTGGCTCCGACGGCGATGACCACCGCGTCGTGACGCCGTCTGAGCTCGGTGGCGTCGACATCGCTGCCGACGTCCATGCCCGTACGGAACTTGGTGCCCTCCGCCCGCATCTGCTCGATGCGGCGGTCCAGATGCTGCTTGGCCATCTTGAACGCGGGGATGCCGTAGCGCAGCAGCCCGCCGATGCGGTCGGCGCGTTCGTAGACGGCGACGGTGTGGCCGATACGGGTGAGCTGCTGTGCCGCGGCCAGCCCCGCGGGTCCGGAGCCGATGACGGCGACGGTCTTCCCGCTGAGCCGCTCCGGCGGATGCGGTGGCGCGTAGCCGCGCTCCCAGATCTGGTCGGCGATGGTCTGCTCGACATTCTTGATCGTCACCGGATCGGCGTTGAGGGCCAGCACACAGGCGGCCTCGCACGGCGCCGGGCACAGCCGCCCGGTGAACTCGGGGAAGTTGTTCGTCGCGTGCAGGCGCTCGGCGGCGGCCCGCCAGTCGCCCCGCGCCGCGTACGCGTTCCACTCGGGGATGAGGTTCCCCAGCGGGCAGCCGTTGTGGCAGAACGGTATGCCGCAGTCCATGCAGCGGTCCGCCTGCTCGGACACGAGCGGGAGCAGGGCCTGCCCCGCGTAGACCTCGTCCCAGTCGCTCAGCCGTTCCTCGACGGGGCGCGCCGGAACGGGCCGACGGGGGAACTTGAGGAAGCCGCGAGGGTCGGTCATACCCCGCCTCCATCGCTTACTCACGCTGCAATATGGCGGTCTTCGTCAGCCTACGCCTGGTTTCTTCCGCTTTCATCGGGGGGCGGCGGAGCCACGGCAGGGGATCGCGGCGTCGGCGCCGCTGCCCCGGCCCCGGTGACCCGGCTCAGCGGCGGGCGCATCCGGCCCGCAAGGCGTATATGTGAATCCATCGGAAGGTACCGATACGGCACGCGCCGGCAGGGTGCGCACGGCGCATCATGCGGTGGCTGTGGCTCCTTCCGCGTAGCGCGCGAACCGGCAGCAGGAGAAGCACGGTGAAAAGCTTGCAGCCCACGCCGGCGAGGGTGTCGTGGACGCTCGCGGCGCTGGCCCTCGTGGTCGGCGTCCTGCTGAATCTCTTCGCGCCCCAGCCGTACATGGGACTCCCGCTGCTGGCGGCCGCACCGCTCGTCGCCGGCGCCATGCTCTCCTTCCGCTCCGCGCTCGTCGTCCTGTGCGTCACCTGCGTGGTCTCGGTGGCAGTGGATCTTGAGCTCGGACGCGCGGCGACGGCTCGGTATGTCGATCTGGCCGTGGTCGGCGTGGTCGGCGTGCTGGCGCTCGCGGTCAACCGGCTCCTGCTGCGCCAAGGCCGTGATCTCGCCATGGCCAGGGATGTCGCGGAGGCGGTCCAGCGGGCGGTGCTCCCGGATCCGCCGAGGGAGGTCGGGCCGCTGGCGGTGGCTGCCGGGTACACCACGGCGCAGGCCGAGGCGCGGATCGGCGGTGATCTGTACGCGGTGCAGGAGACGCCGTTCGGAGTGCGAATGATCATCGGGGATGTGCGGGGCAAGGGCATGGAGGCCGTCGCCGCCGTGTCCGTCGCGATCGGAGCGTTCCGTCAGGAGGCCGAGTACGCCCCCACCCTGGCCGCGCTGGTCCAGCGGCTGGACGAGGCCATGGCCAGGGCAGCGGCCAGGAGCGGCCCGGTGACCTCCAACGAGGGCTTCACCACCGCGGTGCTGGCCGAGGTGTCCGCCGACGGCGGGGCGCTGAGCCTGGTCAACCGAGGGCATCCGCCGCCGTACCTGGTCCACGGCGGGCAGCTCGTACGCCTCGACCCGAGCCTCCCGCAGCTGCCGCTCGGCATGGGGCTGGGGGACGCCACTTCGGCCGGCTCCGCGCCTGTCGATGTGGTGCGCCTGCCCCTGGGCGCCTCCCTGCTGCTGGTCACCGACGGTGTCACCGAGGCCCGGGACGCACACGGCACCTTCTACGATCCGGTCTCCGCACGCCGCATGGGCAGACGGTTCACCGATCCGGATGCGCTGGTGGATGCCCTGACCAAGGACGTCGGCCGCTGGACCGGGGGCAACCACCGGGACGACATGGCCATCCTCGCCGTCACCCGGCGCCGTGTGCTCCCGCCCGCTGCCCTTGATCAGGCAGCGCCCCCACGCCGCCACCGGCCATGACGCCGCCGCGCTCGCGGCCCCACTCCGCACCTGGCCGGTCATTGCGTCCGAACGGTGCCACCGATACCTGCGACGCTGGCAACCAGCCTCAACCCAGGTCGAGTTGGCGTCCCATGACGGAACGGCGCCGGTCATCCTGCGCCGGCCGTTTCCACTCTCCGCGGCTGCCGCGGCTGCCTCGACGAGCCGGCTCACCGAAGGATGCGAAAGCCCGGAACCCGGGGGAGAGCCATGCTCGGCCCGGCCTCCGGAGGCCGGGCCCGGGAGCGCGCTCTACGCTGGGTGAGGAAGCCGACGACCGAGGTGCGGTGAGGCGGTGGAGGCCCGTGGCGGTACGGCACCGGCTGATCGAGCGCTCTCCCGAGGAGCTGTGGACGGTACTTGCCGACGGCTCCCGGTACGAGGAGTGGGTGGTCGGCACCGTGCACTCGCGGCCGGCGGCCGGCGACTGGCCCGAGGTCGACTCCATGATCGAGTACACCGTGCGGCTGGGACCCTGGGACCTCACCGGCCACACCGTCGTACGCCACAGCGACCCGCCGCATGCGCTCGAACTCGAGGTGGACAGCGGCCGTCTGGGCACCGCCCGGGTCGCCATCGAGGTGCGTCGCTGGGGCCCGGATTCCCTGGTCATCGTCGATGAGCACCCGCTGCGGGGGCCCGGCGGACGACTGCACAACGCGGGCGTCGACGTCCTGCTGCAGCTGCGCCACCGGAGCATGCTCAGCAGGCTGGCCGACGCGGCCGAGCGGACCCCGCGCGGCACACGTACGGGCTCCTGACCGCGGCCTCGTGCGGCGGCTCGCCGACGCCACGGCCGGTGGCGCGCACGGTTGATGCGCGGGCAGACCTACGGCTTTCCCGTGCCGGCCGGCGCCGACCGGTCGCTCGCCGCTGCCCTGATGCAGCGTCAGCAGCAAGGCGACCGGGTGCGGGACCCGGCGGAGCGAGCGCGATCAACGGACCGGTCACGGTGCACCGGAGCGCGCTCCCACGGCCGCTGGCCTCCACAACTCCCGCTGGAACAAAGAGAGCTGACGTGACATCACCTACATGACCGGACGAGCACCCGGAGCTCAGGAGGGTGTGATCGGCCCGGCCGGCAGGGCGGCAAGCAGCAGCAGCGCGACATCGTCCTGCCGGTCCGTATCGTCCTGCCGGTGCTCCAGGAGGGTGTCGGCGAGGCGGTCCGGGCCCAGCGGCGGTGCGTCGTTGAGGCGCCGGGCGAGGTCGGCGACGGAGCGCTCCGGGTCGGCACCCGGCGTTTCGACCAGGCCGTCGGTGTAGAGGGCCAGCACCGAATCCGGGGGCAGGGTGATCTCCGTGGCGGTGTACCGGGCGTCGGGCTCGACGCCCAGGAGCAGCCCCGGAGGGACGTGCAGCACCGTGGTGTGCCGGTCGGGGTGGCGGAGCAGGGGTGGGGGATGGCCGGCGTCGGCCAGGCACGCCCGCCGTGTCCGCAGGTCGATATGGACGTACAGACAGCTGGTGAACAGCTCCGGGTCCAGGTCGGTCAGCAGCCGGTTCGTGCGTGCGAGTACCTCGGCGGGGGAGGCGCCGGCGGTGGCATAGGCGCGTACGGCGGTGCGGGCCTGCCCCATGAAGGCGGCGGCGGCCGCGTTGTGGCCCTGCACATCGCCGATGACGGCGGCGATGCTGTTCTCGTCGAGGCGGATCAGATCGTAGAAGTCGCCGCCGATGTCCATACCGCGGGTCGACGGCAGGTAGCGGGCGGCGACGGCGAACCCCGGTACCGAGGGCAGGCGGTGCGGCAGCAGGGCGGCCTGCAGATCGTGCGCCAGTTGCTGCTTGGTGTCGTACAGGCGGGCACGGTCGAGGGCCTGGGCGATCAGGCCCGCCAGCGAGGTGAGGACCTGGCGTTCCTCCTGGCTGAAGGTGCGGGGCCGGGTGTACGCGAGGATGCAGCAGCCCACCGGGCGGCCGGACACGATCAGCGGCAGCACGGCCCGCGCCGCCTTGCCCGTCAGAAGCGGCAGCCCCGGGTAATCGCGTTCCATCTCCTCGGGGGTGGTGAAGAAGCTGGGTTCCCCGGTGGCGAGGGCGTGGACGGCGGGGCTGCCGGCGGCGCTGAGGGCGACACCTTCGAAGGCGGCGACGGCCTCGGCGGAGTAGCCGCGATGGCCGATGGTCAACAGCCGGCCCGCCTCCGCCGCGTACATGATCACGCCTTGGGCCCCGAACGCCGGCACGATCTGGTCGGCGACGAGATCGACGACGTCCTGGGCCCCCACGGCCTCGGTGAGGGCGGCCGCGAGGTGCAGCACGTGGTAGATCTGGCCGGCCCGTGTGGGCGTGACGTCCGTCGGTGTGGGATAGGGCTCCACCGGGCCGTAGTCCTTGCCCGAGGGACTGATCCACACACTCAGGCCCCTGCCGTCCGGGAACAGCCGGAAGGCGAGCCACTGATTCGGTGGCCGGCAGGCGGTGAAGGACGTCGGCCGACGGCTGATCACCGCGGCGCGGTAGCGGTCCTCGAAGGCCGGGTCGCGCAGCCACGGCAGGGTCTCCCACGGGCGCGAGCCGATCAGCCGGGAGTCCTGCTCGCCGAGCAGTTCCGCCGCGCCGGTCGTGACCAGGGTGATGCGTCCTTCCAGGTCGAGGGCGCAGCAGCCGCCGGGCAGCCGCTCCAGGTAGTCGGCCGCCGCCAGCGCCTCGTCCGGGCCCACGGTCCGCGCCGGCGGCATGGACAGCACCCGCGGTGCATCGGAGGGGGGAGCGGAGCCATCGGGCCGGGGGCGCTCGTCGAGCAGCCCCGCCAAGCGCCCGCACGCGACCTCCACGGCCCTGCGTTCGTCCGCCGACAGCAGCCGTGCGTGGCCGGCGGGCCACAGCAACAGCAGCGCGCCCCGGGGCGCGGTTCCGTCGCCGACCGGAGCCGCCGCCAGCGAGAAGTCGTAGGGCACGGCCACCGCGATGCGGGGGAAGTCACGGGCCAGCTGCTGCTGGCCGCCCGCCCACACCAGGCGCCGTTCGCGCGTCGCGACGGCGACCGGGATCGGCGCTGCCAGCGCCACTCGGCTCCAGGGCTCCAGGAAGGGCGCCGGCACCCCGCTCATGGCCGTCAGCTGCAGGACCGGCCCGTCGGCCGCCAGCACATAGAGCCCCGCGGCGGTCGCCCCGGTCTCCCGCATCGCGCGGAGCAGTGCCCGGCCCACCGGATCGGATCCGGCACCGCCGGTCATCGCACACCTTCACACAGCTGTCGTGCCATCGACACTCACTCCGGCGCGCCCGTTCTCCCCGTGCCGAGACCGTCATGGCGTCTCTCCCGGGACAGTGCTGACGTTACGCCGCCGACCGGGCCGGGGCACTCGTTACGGGGCCGCCGATGCGGGCCTGGCCTGGCCGAACAGCCCAAGATGCGCTCAGCTCAGGCCACGTATCATGTAAGGGCGTCTCTTTGCAGTGGCGCGGGCAGCATGTCGCCTCCGATTCCGGAGAGAGAACATGGCCGCAGACGAAGAGGACGAGACCGGAGAAGTCCGGCGTCCGTCCAGTAAGAAGACCGCCAAAAAGGCCGCCAGGAAGTCCAGCAGCGTTCGGGCCGGCAGCCGCGAGAGCGAAACGGAGCGCGCGGCCCGCCGCCTTTCCGCTCCCCGCGCCATGCGGTACGCGGCCGAGCAGCTCAAGGAGCTGCTGGGCCGGGCCCCCGAGTCCGTCTCCGCCGTGAAGCCGACGGAGGACGGCTGGCAGGCGGACGTGGAGGTCCTGGAGCTGGAACGTGTCCCCGGGACCACCAGCGTGATGGCGACCTACCGGGTGGTGCTGGACAAGGAGGGCGAACTGGTGGCGTATGAGCGCACCCGCCGCTACACCCGAGGCCAGATCGACCGGCGTTGAGGCCCGGGTTGCCACGGCAGACCGTTCGCCAGGCGAACGACACGGCCACTCCGCACAGGCTGGAGTGAGCCGGTGAAGGGAGGCACCGTGACTGTGGTGCCGCAAAGCGGAGGATCCGTCGCCACCGGCGGCGGAGGGGGCTCCGGAAATCTCTACGACATCCTCGACCTGATTCTGGACCGCGGGCTGGTCATCGACGTCTTCGTGCGTGTGTCGTTGGTGGGCATCGAAATACTCAAGATCGATGCCCGCATCGTCGTGGCAAGCGTCGACACCTACCTGCGCTTCGCCGAAGCGTGCAACCGCCTCGACCTGGAGGAGGGGCGCAAGGCGCCCTCCCAGCTGACCGACATCGTCGGCGAGGTCACCGAAGGCGGATCGCACGGCAAGGCCAAAGGCGCCCTGTCCGGCGCCGCGGAAGCGGTGACCGACGCCCTCAAGGGCGGCGGGGACGAGGAGCACGAGGAGAGGCACAAGGAGCCCGCCGAGCGGCGCGAGCGGCCGGCTCGCCGGCCGGCCCGGCGCCGAAAGGAATGAGCGATGTCCGTCTACGTCTACTCCATTGTCGCGACCACCCATCCACTACGACTCGACGGTCTGGACGGGGTGGGAAAGCCCCCGTCCACCCTGCGCACAGTACGGACCGAGGAGCTCTCCGCGGTCGTCAGCGACGCTCCCGAGGAGTTGCGTCCCAAACGCCGGGACCTCGCCGCCCACCAGGCCGTCCAGGAGCGGCTGATGGCCGACGGGTCGGTCCTGCCCCTGCAGTTCGGCTTCACGACCACCGACGACGAGGCCGTGCGGGACGTGTTGGAGGAGCGTACGGAGGAGTTCACCGAGCGGCTGGAGGCGCTGGAGGGCTGCGCCGAATACCACCTGAAGGCCGCCCAGGAGGAGGACGCGATGCTGCGGCAGATCCTTCAGGAATCGGATGAGGCCCGTGCGCTCAACGAACAGATCAGAAGCGGCACCGGAAGCCCGGATCTGCCGCTCGCCCTCGGTGAACTGATCTCCAAGGAATTGCAGGCACGGCAGGACCGGCTGGCCGGCGGAGTCCTCGATGCACTGCGCGGGTTCGCCCGGGAGGAAAGCGGGTCCCAGCCGGCCGGGAACGACTTCCTGAGCGTGTCCTTCCTCGTGGAGCGGGACAACGAGAAGCGTTTCCTCGCCGCCGAGCAGGATCTCGCCAAGGAGCTGGGGGAGGACTTCGACCTCCGGCTGCTCGGCCCGCTCCCCGCCTACAGCTTCGTCTAGGGAGGTCTCATGGGCCTGTTGAGCCAACTCGCCACCCTTCCGCTGGCGCCGGTGCGCGGCGTGGCCTGGGTCATGGAACGCGCCCTGGAGGCCGCGGAGAACGAGTACTACGACCCCGAACCCGTCGAGCGGGAACTCGCCGAGCTGGAACGGGCGCTGCTGGCGGGAGACATCGATGAGGAGACGTTCGACCGGCGCGAGGACGAACTCCTGGACCGGCTGGACGAGATCAGGGCCCATGTCCAGGGCACCGACACCTGACCGCGGCGGCCGGCGCGGCGGCGGGACGTGGACCCGTGCGCCCGTCGCCGGGCCGGGATATGAGGGAATCGAGGTGCAGCGGCCGTGAACGAACCCGTCGCCAGGAGGATGGGTGACTACCCGTCCAGGGCCGGCCCGTACAGCGGCCAGGGTTCCTCGGCCAATCTCGCCGACATCCTGGAGCGGGTCCTGGACAAGGGCATCGTCATCGCGGGCGACATCCAGATCAATCTGCTGGACATCGAACTGCTCACCATCAAGCTGCGCCTGCTGATCGCCTCGGTGGACAAGGCGAAGGAGATGGGCATCGACTGGTGGGAGCACGACCCGTCACTCTCCTCCCGCGCTGCCGACGGCCACCACTCGCTCGCGGAGGAGAACAAGCGGCTGCGCGCCGAGATCGCGGCCCTGCGCGAGGACACCGAGCTGTCCCCGGCCGAGGACGAGGAGGAAGCCGAGGAGTACGAGGAGCAAGGCGAGGACGAAGCCGGGGAGTACGAGGAGGAAGCCGAGGAGGAGGACCGTCCGGCCGCCACCCGCCGCCCCTCACGCCCCTCCCGCACGCCACGCGCCAAACGGGCCGGGCCCGGCCCCCGTAGCAAGCGGCGGGACGAGTCATGACCGAGGCCATCACCTACGCCTACGCCGTCGCGCAGGACGCCGACGGCTCCCTGGAGGAGGCGCTGACCGGACTGCCGGGGGTCGCGGACGGACCGGTGCATCTGGTGCGCGCAGGAGACCGCGGCGAGGTGGTGGTCGCCGTGAGTCCGGTACCCGAGCAGGACTTCGAAGAGACCGCACTGCGCGCGCACTTGGAGGATCTGGACTGGCTGGAGTCGGTGGCCCGCGCCCACCACCGGGTGATCGAGGCGCTGGCCGCGCGCACCACCGTCCTGCCGCTCCGTCTGGCGACGGTGTACCTCGACGACGAGCGGGTGCGGCAGATGCTCGACGCCCGCCAGGAGGCGTTCGGCGAGCGGCTGTCCGACCTGGCCGCGCACACGGAGTGGGGCGTCAAGATCTATGTCGAGGCGCCCGCCGCCACCGACCGGCCCGCCGAGCCGCCCGCGGACGCGGACCTGAGCCCCGGGCGGGCCTACCTCAGCCACCGCAAGGCGCAGCGGCACGCCCGTGAAGACGCCTACCGGGACGCCGAAGAGGTCGCCCGCCGCGTCGAGGACGCGGCCCGCGGCTATGCGGTCGACCGGGTCCAGCACCGGGTGCAGCAGGGCGAACTCGCCCGCGGCCCGGGGGAGAACGTCATCAACGACGCCTACCTCGTGCCGCTGGAGCACGGCGACGGCTTCCGCGCCGACGTCCTCCGGGCCGGCGAAGGGCTGTCCGGAGTACGCGTCGAGGTCACCGGGCCCTGGGCCCCGTACTCCTTCGCCACGCCCCCCGAAGCCGAAGCGTTGAAGCGGGCCGCCCCGTGAGGGCGGCGGGCGGGCCGCCGGCACGGGCGGACGAGCCCCTGCCGGACCGGCAGATCGCACTGATCGACCTGCTGGACCGGCTGCTCAGCGGCGGCGTGGTCCTCACCGGAGACATCGTCCTCTCCATCGCCGACATCGACCTCGTACGCATCTCGCTGCGCGCGCTGATCGTCTCCATCAGCGAACAGAACCCCTCCCCGTGGCGCTCCACCGCACCCCTGGTACGGGACGACGATGACAGCCGGTGACCGCCGCCCCGGCAACCGCTTCGACGATGTCGCCGATGCGGCCGCCCGCGCCTTCCGGCTGCTGCCTTCGACACCGCAGGACGTCCAGCCCCCGGCCGGCCCGGGACCACGAAGGCCGGCCCACCGGGTCAGCGCCGACCCCGACACCGTGGAGCGGGACCTGATCAAGCTCGTCCTCACCCTGGTCGAGCTGCTGCGCCAGCTCATGGAACGCCAGGCCCTGCAACGGGTCGAGGCCGGAGATCTCACCGAGGAACAGGAGGAACGCCTGGGAGCGACGCTGATGATTCTCCACGACCGCATGGTCGAACTCTGCGCCCGCTACGACCTTTCGATGCAGGACCTGAACTTGGATCTCGGGCCGCTCGGGACGTTGCTGCCCCCTGCCGAATGAACCCGAAGGAGTACGCGATGAACATCGGCAAGAAGACCAGGAACATCGGCCATATCGTCGAGGGAAAGGCCAAGGAAACGACCGGGAAGGCCCTCGGCAACAGAAGCC
The DNA here is from genome assembly GCF_043200375.1 of Streptomyces sp. NPDC048434. NCBI lineage: Bacteria > Bacillati > Actinomycetota > Actinomycetes > Kitasatosporales > Streptomycetaceae > Streptomyces > Streptomyces sp. NPDC048434. The sequence goes on from NZ_JBICXQ010000020.1 coordinate 112,983, forward strand.
TTCAGCGGAAAGGCAAGGCGGAACAGGCCATGGGAAGAATGCGGCAGGCAGTGGAAAAGGGTAAGGACACCTTCAAGCACTGACCGGCACGGCCCCGCCGCCGCACCGCGTGCGACGGCGGGGCCGGCGCCCCATGGGCCGGGGGACACCCGGCAGCCGGCTCAGGGCTGGCGCCGCGCCTCGTCGACGGCCGCGCGGCCCGCCGCGAACTCCCCGTCGGCGGAGTCGGTGCTGAGCTTGCCGCCGGCGCTCTCCAGATGCGCCCGGACGAACCACTGGAAGAGTTCCAGCGACCGCAGATGCTCGATGAGCAGGTCCTGGGTCACCGGATCGGTCACATCGGTGGCGGCCACCGCCGCGCGATGGTCCTTGATGATCCCCGAGTAGACGACGTCCAGCGCCCCCAGGTGTTCGATCGCCTGTGCCCGTCCGACGGAGTAGTCCTCCCAGGCCCGCTCGGCGACCAGGGCCCCCGGCGTGCCCGTCGGCGAGCCGCCCAGCGTCGCGATGCGTTCCGCGGTGGCGTCGACCATGGAGCGGACGGCCTCGACCTGTGGGTCGAGCATTTCGTGGACGGCGATGAAGTGCGGACCCACGACGTTCCAGTGCACATGCTTGAGGGTGAGTGCCAGGTCATTGAGCGCATGCAGCCGTAGCCGCAGCCGTCCGATGACCTCTCGTCCTTCGGCCTCGGTCATGCCGGGAACGGTGTACTCGGGGGAATTGCTCGCAGCCACGGTGAACTCTCCTTTCACCACAGGTGGGCTCTTCCTGCGGTGAAATCCCGGGTGCCCGGTAACTCCGTCCGGAAACACGCGCCCGGCCCCCGCTTTCCGTCCGCCGCGGCCGCGGGCCGCACGGCCCTACGGGACGTCCTCAGCGCTGATTGAACCGGTCGGCCGCCCGTTCGTTGAGGGCGCCGAGCACACTGCGCAGCCGCCGGGCCGGCGGCTGCTCCCCGGCCGCGACCGTCGAGCCGTCGACGGTGCCGCGGGCGCCGTCGCGGGGCAGGACCCGGGAGAGCGCCGACACCAGCCGGGTGGTGGTCACCGGCGCCAGCCCGTGCGCCTTGGCACCGAGCCGGGCCGCCGGCGTCAGCACGATGCGTGGACGGCGCCGTTGCACCGCGGACACGATGCGCTCGGCCGCCCGCTCGGCGTTCATGGACAGCAGCGGCGCCCCGGCCAGCGCCGAGAACCAGGCGTACTCCCGGCGCCGGTCCCCGCCGAAGAGGGCATGGAGATGCGACCCGGTGCGCATCAGGCCGGGGTGGACCGCCGTCACGGTGACGCCGTGCGCGCCCTCCTCCGCGTGCAGCCCGTCGGCCAGCGCGGCCACCGCGGACTTGGCGCAGGAGTACGGCAGCAGATGCGGCACCGCCAGCAGACCCCCGACGGACCCGATGAGGGCCAGTCTGCCGCCGGCCGGGCTGCGCCGGAGGTGGGGGAGCGCGGCGAGCGCGGTGTTCAGCGCCCCGTTGAAGACGGAGTCCATCGCGTCCTGGAATCCGTCGGGGCCGAGTGCGTCCGCCGGGCCGACCTGGATGATGCCGGCGTTGGCGATGACGAGGTCCAGGCCGTCGTGGTCCCTGGCGATCTCCGAAAGGCGGTCCTGCACCGCGGCCCGGTCCCGCACATCGCACACCACACCGCGCACCGTGCCGCCGCGCCACTGGGCCAGCTTGCCGACGGCCCTGCCGAGTTCGGCCTCGTCGCGGGCCAGCAGCACCACATCACAGCCGCGCCGCAGCAGTTGACGGGCCAGGAGCAGCCCGAGCCCCCGCGAGCCGCCGGTGACCACAGCGGTGAGCCCTTCGATCGAGGGAGCGGCCGGAAGTACGCGCATGACGATCCCTTCCCTTGGACGCCGGTCGGCACAGGCGGGGAGGCGGTCCCGCGGACGACCTCAGGCGCCGATCGCCTGCTGGCTTCGACGCTAACGGGCGGCGGGGCGTGGCGTGAGGCGCGCATGAGCCGCTGAGCTGGGCATTCGTCCCCGGACCTGGCGGGATCCCCGGACAGCCAAGGGCGGGGGACGCCTACGGCGCCGGGCGCACCCGCCAAGGAGCGTTCGGCCAGTCAGGCGGCCCGGTGCCGCCGGACGCTCCGAACGGCGCGGCGCAGCCCTCTCGATGAACCAGCAGCTGCGCCAGGCCCACGGCCGCTGACCGGACCCGCGAAGCGGTCAGCCGGCGCTGGGCAGCCGTACATGGACGGTGCCCTCACCGTCCACGCTCACCTGGAACGACGGCTGGGGAGCGGTGGCCGGGCCACGGACGTTCGCGCCGTCCGACAGCCGGAAGACGCTGCCGTGCCAGGGGCACACCACACAGCCGTCGGTGATCGTGCCCTCCGGCAGGGGCCCCGAGAGATGGCTGCACCGCCCGGCGAGGACATGGATGTGCCCGCCCGGCTGGCGGACCACCAGCAACGGGACCTCGCCCAGTTCCCGGCGCACCGCCTCGCCGACCGGGAAGTCCTCGACCCTGCCCACGGGGTGCCAGCCCTCGTCCAGCAGATGCGGCACCGGCTCCGCCTTGTTGGCGCCCGCGGCCTGCCGGTAGGCGAGGTGCCCGCCGAGCATCCCGCCGGTGCCGGCCGCGCACAGTCCCGCGAACCCGAGCACCTTGCCCCGCACCGTACGGCCGCGGCCGCGGTGCACCCAGGACCGGGTGTACAGCCCGACGGCGACGGCGATGGACGCCGCGTGCACCAGCCCCGTACGCATTTGGTCCTCGTGCTGCTCGGCCCAGTCCACCCAGCCGGCCCACGCGGCCGGCACGGCCGTGACGACGCCCACCCCCACCAGGAGGCGGGCACCGCGCCGGGTCCCCGGGACGACGTCCAGCACCGCGGCGGACAGCCAGGCGCCCATCGGCACCTGCACCAGGGCCGGATGCAGCGGATGACCGATCGGCAGACCGTGCAGCACATCGCGGTAGCGCCCCAGGGGCAGGCCGCGCACCAGCCGCTGCAACGGACCGGCCAGCGCATCCAGCTTCTCCCAGCGGGCCGGCGCGTCGAGGGACGTCACCACGGCTTCCGCGGCGCGGGCGGCGGCCCCGGCAGCGGTTCCGCTGCCGCTCGCGACGCCATATGTCCTCGCTCTCATTCCTCTTCCTCCTCGTCTTCCTCCTCCTCTTCAGCGAGTTCGTCGTCGTCCTCGTACTCCTCCTCGGGCTCTTCCTCCTCCTCGTCCTCTTCGCCTTCGTCGTCGTAGCCCTCGGCTTCCTCGTCCTCCTCCTCGCTGTCGTAGTCCTCGGCGTCTTGAGCCTCTTCTTCCTCCACGGCCTCTTCATGAGTCCGTACGACCTCGCCGTCGCGGATTTCCCCGCGCCAGCCCTCGGGCTCTTCGTCGGTGAGGGTGACGTAGCGCTGGAAGTGCTTGAAGTCCAGCCGCAGTCGGCGTCCCTGGACCCGCCAGATATTTCCGGTCTTCTCGAAGAACCCCGAGGCGTAGTACTCGACGACCAGCACGATGCGGGTCAGGCTGGGCGCCAGTTCGTGAAAACTGACGGCACCCCGGGTCGATCCCTTGGCACCCTCGGACGTCCACACGATGCGCTCGTCCGGAATCTGTTCCTGCACGGTCGCCTTCCAGCCCCGGGTCGACGGACCCACCTTGGCCTTCCAGTCACTGGTCGTCTCGTCGTGCAGCGACACATTGCGTACGCCCTTGGTGAAGCCGCTGAACTTCTCGTACTGCGTCCAGTGGTCGTAGGCGGTGCGCAGTGGCACCCCGACATCGAGCACCTCGATGATGTTGGTGACCTTCTGGTCCCCCGACTTGCGTTTCTTCCCGCCGCCGAAGGTCTCCTTGGCCTTCCCCACCACGGTGTCCTTGACGTTCTCCGCCGTGCCCTTGAGGGCGGCCTTGACGGGGGAGTCGCCGCCGAGGAGATTGCCCGCGATCTTGGACAGTGAGCCGCCGTTCTCGGCGACATCGGTGAGCTGGCCCGTCACATCCATGAGTTTGTCCCCGGCCCGTTCGGCCAGGTTGCCGACCCACTTCGTCGCATATTCCCCGAGTTCGTCACGCAGCCGGTCGAGTCCCGAGTCCGCGTTGTCCTGTCCCGTCTTGGCCATGACCGGTTACCTCCGCCGCTCGGTGCGCGATGATGTCTTCTTGGCGGCCTTCTTCGCCGCGGGTGCTGCCTTCTTGGCTGCGGCGGTCTTCTTCGCGGGAGCTTTCTTGGCGGCGGTCCGCCCGGCCGTCTTCTTGGCCGCGGTCTTCTTCGCCGTGGTCTTCTCGGCTGCCGTCTTCTTCGCCGCTGTCTTCTTCGCTGCCGTCTTCTTTGCCGCGGTTTTCTTGGCCGGGGCCGCCTTCTTGGCCGGGGCTTTCTTCGCGGTCTTCTTCGCCGCCGTTGTCTTCGCCGCGGTCTTCTTGGCTGCGGACTTCTTTGCGGGCGCCGTCTTCTTCGCGGCCGTCCGTCCCGCGGCGGCCTTCTTCCCGGCGGACTTCTCGGCCGGTGGCCGCTGCGCGCGCTTCTTCGCCGGGGCTCCCCGCTTCGCCTCCGACGCGCGTCCGCGCGGCTCCGGCTTCGCAGCGGCCCGCGGGGTGCGCCGAGCCGGCCGCTCCTCGGGCTCTTCCTCCGGCTCCTCTTCTTCTTCCTCTTCCTCGTACTCCTCCTCGGGCTCTTCCTCCGGTTCCTCCTCCTCTTCCTCGTACTCGTCCTCCTCGTACTCGCCTTCGGGCCCCTCCTCCTCCGGCTCCTCTTCCTCGTCGTACGCGTACTCCCCCTCGTCCTCCTCTTCCTCTTCCTCCTCCGGTTCCAGCCCGATGCCATCGAGCTTGAGGGACCGGTCGTGGAGGGTGTCGGCGAGCGTCGTCAGACGGCGGTTGGCGGCCGTCGTCAAGGCCTTCCGGCCGGCATCCATCACTTCTCCGCGCAGTTGGTCTCCCAGCTCCGCGACCTGGGGGATCTCATTGAGCTTGCGCATTCCCTGGGCCACGAGCTGGCGCGGTTCAAGCCCGAATTGACGCCCGGCGATATACGACGCCGCCGTCAGCGCGAACCGGCCCTTCTTCGTACGGCCCAGCACATAGCCGCCGGCTAGGGCGGCGGCCAGCAGAATTTTGGTTCCGTCATTCATGGGTACGTCACCTTTTCCCGGAAATGCAGCCGATCGGCGTCTGTGGAGGGGCCGCCACTGGGCGGCATACCTTTCAGCCCTATCTCCAGAGTGATCGGTGTCGTGACCTGCGCATCCCGAGCGGTCCGAAGGGCCCTGTGCGCTCACCCTGTGGAAGCGGCCGGTCCTGCTGCGTGGCGGGCGTACGCGGGCGCCGCACGTACGGCAACCGGCGGTGACGCCCCCTGGACGGGCGCGGGCACGGCCCGCCGTACGGGTCACCTGCGCAGCAACGGAAGCCTCGCGCCTCCCGGCCACGGCGCGACGGCCCTCGGGTGGGGCACCGCGTGGCAGCGGCAGCACGGCAGGTGTGCGGGAGCTGAGCAACGGCCCTACGCTCGGAATATGCCGGGAACACGCCGTGCACCGTCTCGTGTGGGAGTAGGGGGAGCGCGGCGTGTTCGCCGGCACAGGCCGGCGGTCCGGCCGTCGGTCGTCACGGCGGTGATGGCGCTGCTCGCCGCGTTCGTCGGAACTCCGGTCGCGGCGGCAGCCGATGACCCGGATCTGACGTCCTTCTACCAGCAGAAACTGTCCTGGGAACGGTGCGGACAGGACCTGCAGAGCGGCGCGCGGAGCGACGGTGCCGGTCAGCCGCCCGGCTTCCGGAAACGTCTGGAGTGCGCCCGGCTGGAGGTGCCGCGGGACTACGGCAACCCCGGGCGGAGCACGATGCAGGTCCAGCTGATCCGGCTGAAGGCGACCGGGCCCGGCAAACGGCTCGGCTCGCTGGTGCTCAACCCCGGAGGACCGGGTGCTTCCGGCGTCAACTATCTGATCGACAGCGGGAACTCCTTCGCCAACCTGGGCCGGCGCTACGACATCGTCAGCTTCGATCCGCGCGGCACCGGCCATACCGAACCGGTCTCCTGTGGTAGCAAGCTCGCCCCGCCGCCCGGCTCGGGTGCCGACGACAGCCTCGCCGCGAAGGAGAAGCGCATCAACGAGGCCTGCGGCCGCTACTCCGGCGGGCTGCTGCGGTGGGTCGGCACCCAGGATGTGGCCCGGGACATGGACGTCCTGCGCGCCGCGGTCCGCGACGACAAGCTCAACTACCTGGGGTTCTCGTACGGCACCAAGCTCGGCGCTGTCTATGCCCACGAGTTCCCCCGCAAGGTCGGCCGGATGGTCCTGGACAGCGTCGAGGACCCGACCAAGAACGCCTGGCAGACCGCCCTGTCCCAGGTCCGGGGCTTCCAGCGGGCGCTCGACGACTTCGCCGCCGACTGCACCCGTCAGGCGGACTGCCCGCTGGGCACCGACGAGGGCAAGGCGCAGGACCAACTGCGCCACTGGTACCAGCAGTTGAGCGAGCAGCCGATGAAGGTGAAGGGGGAGACGGTGGATGAGACCAGCTATGTGTACGCCTTGCGCGAGGCCCTGTACAGCAGAAGCGACTGGCCGGCGCTGCGGCAGGCGCTGGAACAGCTGCGGCACGGCGACGGCGCCGGGATCCTCCGCCTGAGTGACGCGGGTGGCGGCAGCGCCGCCCACTCCGACAGCGTCCCGGCACGGCGGATCGGCCAGGACGAGCTACCGCCACAGGACCAGCTGGCCCTCCGGGCGATCTCCTGCCGGGACACCTCGGAGCGCTATGGCGCAGACGACTACCCCCGCGCGGAGCGTGAACTCACCAAGGCCTCCCCGCTCTTCGGCCCGGACATCGCCCCCACCCTGCTGGACTGCTACAACTGGCCCGCTGCGGGCGACGACGCCTCCCGTGATGTCGCGGCGCCCGACGCGCCGCCCCTTCTGCTCGTCGCGACCACCAACGATCCGGCCACCCCCTACCAGGGCGCGTTCAACATGGCCCGTGAGCTGCGCAACTCCAGCATCGTGCTGACCTACCGCGGTGAGGGGCATGCCGCCTACACCACCGGTGACCCCTGCGTACAGCGCCATGTCGACGACTTCCTGCTGAGCGGCACCCTGCCCAAGTCCCATACTTCCTGCAGCTGACGGCCGGACCCCCGCGGCGGAGCGAAGCCCCCACGCCGGGGACTACTTGTAGTAGCGGGTGTCCTCGACATCGACGACGGGGGCCCCGGGGGACGGTGGCTGGGTACGCCGCCGCTTCAGGATGCTCACATATGCGGCGAGGCCGATGACGCCGACGATCATCATGATGATCCCCACCAGGTCGACGTTGATCCCGGCCACATGCCAGTCGACCGCGAACGTGAGGATCGCTCCCACCGCGAGCAGACCGATGCACCCACCGATACCCATGGTGTCAGCCTCCCTAACTGTCCGGGCAGTAAGCCCTGTTGAGGGGTCGCGTACCCGAGGGTGGCCGCCTTATGTGTGAATGCGGGGCGGGGCCCGGGGCCCCGGACGGGGCTCAGCCGGCCCGCCGTCCGCCCCTGCTCGCGGTCTTCTTCGCCGCGGTCTTCTTGGCGGCGGTTTTCGTGGCGGTGGACTTCTTCGCTGCCGCTTTCTTCGCTGCCGTCTTCTTCGCGGTGCTCTTCTTCGTGGTGCGGCCGGACCCGGCGCCCTCGGCGTCCTCGTCCTCGCCGCGGGACTTCTTGGCCGCGCGGACACTGTCCTGAAGGGCCGCCATCAGGTCCATCACCTGCCCGGTCGGCTGCTCCTCACCGGCCGGGAACTCCGGCTTGCGATGCGCCAGCTTCGCCGCCACGATCTCTTCGAGCGCCTCACGATAGTGATCGTGCACATCGGCCTCCGACAGCTCGCCGAAGGAGTCCATGAGTGTCTCGGCGGCCGCCACCTCGGCGGGGGCGACCTCCGCCCGGCGCTCGGGCAGCACCCCGTCCATCGGGCGGATCTGGTGCGGCCACAGCAGCACCTGCATGACCAGCGCGCCCTCCATGGGGCGGATCATGGCGAGCGTCTCCCGCCCGTGCAGTGCGATCTTGCCGAGCCCGACGCGCTGATGCCGCTCCATCGCCTCGCGCAGCAGCACGTAGGGCTTGGCCGCGGCGGGGCTGTCGATGCCCAGGTAGTAGCCCTTGCCCATCTGCAGCGGGTCGATGTCACCGCCGGCCACGAAGGCCAGGATCGTCAGCGTCTTCGCGGTCGGCAGCGGCAGCGCGTCGAGATCGTCGTCGCTCAGCGGTACGACGCCGTCGGCGTCGTCGGGCCGGTAGCCCCGGCCGATCTCGTCCGGGGGGACCTCCACGCCTTCCAGCGAGCACACCGGCTGATTGCGCACCCGGCCGCCGTCCGCCGTATGGATCCGCACAAAGCTGACCGACGTGGAGCTGTCCGTGGCGTTGTACGCGGCGACCGGGATCGTGACCAGGCCGAAGCTGATGGAGAACTTCGCCGTGGGGCGCATGGGGGCCGCCTTCATCGGAGCCATTCGGCACCATGGTAGGCGGGGCGGACGGAGGGTACATCCCGGGCGATTACGGGTGTGCCAATCGGGTGGCGGCGGTCCCGGTGCGCCCTCGGCGCGGTGCTCGGGTGCCGTCCGCCCGCCCGGCTGTTCCCGCCCGCTCAGGAGGCCGCGGCGGTGACCCGGCCCGCCCGGACCGCCTCCATGAGCGCCTGGTGATCGAGCTCGTTGCGGTCCGCGTAGCGCTCCGCGAACCGCGCCAGCGCCTCGTCGAAGGCCGTGCTCCTGCCGAGGTAGGCGCCGATCGCGATCCGGTCGCCGGACCTGGCGTGCGCGCGGGCCAGGGTGGCCCCGCAGCGCACGGCGAACCGCCGCATGCCCGTCGGCACCATCACATCCGTGGGCAAGATGCCCTTCCAGTCACGCAACTGGCGTACATAGAAATCGCGCTGGCGCCCGTCGATGCCGGTGGTCCGCTCCCAGCCGAGGAAGATGTCGCCGGCGGCCTGCATCAGCCGCTGGCCGGCCACGACGCGTTCGCCCTGGTTGGTGTAGGGGCCCTGTCCGGCGTAAGGGGCGAGCGCGGACTCATCGGCCTCCTTGGCCTGCAGCAGGAGCGGGTCGTCCGTGTCCTTGCCGAGCAGCAGCACGATCCAGCAGCGGGTGCCCACACTGCCGACCCCGACGACCTTGCGCGCCATGTCGACGACCCGGTACTCCTCCAGCAGCCGGCGATGGTCCGAACGCAGCGTGCGTCCGTATCTCTGGACCAGCTGCCGGATCTGGTCCTCCAGCTGGTCACGCTCGGCGTCCGGCAACAGATCGTCCAGCGGCACGATCAACGGCGGATCGGCGGCGATCCGCACCCGGCCGCCGCGGCTCCGGGTCAGCTTGCGATACGCCTGCATGGTGTCGCGCGTACGGGCTTCCTCGATGGTGCGGGACAGCTGCGCACGGCCCCTGCTGTCCAGCTGCTGCGCCTCCTCGGCCGCCACATCGGTCATATCGGCATGGGCGTACCAGACGTCGAGGGTGCGCATGTCCGCGTAGCGGCGCATCTGCTCGCGGTAGGACGCACCGGCGGCCCGGACGATGTCGGCCCGTACCTTCTCGGGGAAACCGTTCCCGCGCCCCGCGATGGCGAAGCTGGCCGCCAGCCGCCAGCCGCTTGACGTCCCACTCCCACGGACCGGCCAGGGTCTCGTCGAAGTCGTTGATGTCGAACATCAGATGGCGCTCGGGGGAGGCCAGCAGCCGGAAGTTCAGCAGATGGGCGTCCCCGCACAGCTGGGTCCGCAGCCCCGTGGACGGCGTCGTGGCCAGGTCCGCCGCCATGATGGCGGCGGCGCCGCGGTAGAAGCGGAACGGTGACTCCAGCATCCGACCGTAGCGAAGGGGCACCAACTCCGGTACGCGGAGGGCCGACTGCCGCTCGATGATGTCCACCGGATCGTCACGGCCGGCCGTGGGGCTGAACTCCGCATGACGGGAGCGGGGCACTTCGGAGCGAAGTGCCCTGCCCTGTTCCGCGCGTTCCTGCGGGGTGAGTCCGGAGGTCATGGCCGGGGCCGCGGAGGGTGTTCAGGTCACCGGGTGGCCGGGGCGTGGTGGTTGTCCGTACACAGCGCCCACATGATGAAGATGTTGATGGCGACCAGCACGATGGCCCAGAACGGGTAGTGGGGGATCCACAGGAAGTTTGCCAGCGCACCGAAGCCCGCCAGGATGACACCGACCGTCCGCGCCCACAGCGCACCGGTGGCCATGAGTGCGATACCCGCGAGGAAGATGACGATGCCCAGGATGAGATGGATCCATCCCCAGCCCGTGAGGCTGAAGGAGAATACGTAGTTCCGTGAGGTGACGAAGAGGTGGTCCTGGGCGATGGCGGAGATGCCCTCCAGGAACGTCATGGCGCCACCGAAGATCATCAGAACTGCGGCGAAAGCTGTCCAACCGCCTACGCTGTGCTTCTGAGTGGCCATGGGTCACTCCTCACTTGAGAAACCTGGCCGTCCGAACTGGACCTGCCGACCGTCATGCAGTGCATTCCACGTTTGCACACGTACCGGTCAGCCGCATGTCAGGGACGTTCGAAGGCCTGGAGCACCCCGGCCACCGCGAAGCCCAGCGCTCCGGTGAGGGTCCCCCAGTTGGCGATGCCGACGCTGACCAGGCTGCCGGTCTCCGGGCGGGTGAAAGCGGCCAGCGCGGCCACCATGAAGAGCACGGAACCGAGCTGATTGACCGCGACGATCCACCAGCCGAGGCTGCGCCGGTGCAGGCACAGCGGGCGATGGCAGACCTCGACGACCGCCAGCTGCCCCGAGATCAGGAACAGCAGACAGCCGATCATGTCGGGCGCCCAGATCAGCCGGTTCATCTGCTGGGTCGTGAGCCCCTGCAGAAACGAATCCAGCAGATTGATGCCGAACACCAGCGTCCCCGCGAACAGCACGAAGGTACTGAGCCAGTCGATCCGGCCCGGTTCATAGCTCCACCACCGGAAGTGGTGCGTGGTCAGCGAACCCGCCGTGCTCTCCCGGCGCGGAGCGTTGACGGTCTGGACGAGTGAGGCATAGCCGCCCAGGGTGAAGAATGCGCCGCCGATGAAGTAGATGATGGCGGTCACGGTGGAGCTCACCGAGCTGAACTGGGCGAGCGCCGCACCGAGGGCGAACAGCGTCCCGCCGACGGTGAAGGAGGTCGCGGCGATGCCGTTGAGCCTGCGCAGACGGTCCAGCGTCGCGGTGTCGGCAGGCCGGGCGCTGCTCTCGGTGGCCCCGGCGGGCCGCACCGCGAGCGTCCCGCGCTTGCGGGCCGCCCGCGACTCCCATACGGCGGTCTCGCCCGCTTCGAGGCACCAGGTCAGCCGGGTGGTGAACGGTCCCGCACCTTCGGCGCGCTCCTCGGTAATCCCCACCCGCCGAGCCTAACGATCCCGTACGGGAATGCCGGTAGCGCCGCCTCGTCAGATCCTCGCGGTGTTCCCCCGCTGCTCCGCCGCGCGCTGGGCGGCGAGCCGGACGGTGGCGTTCCGGGCGCCGTACCCCCGGTAGCCGCCGGTGCGTTGGACGATCTCGAAGAAGACCCGGCCGACGGTGGCGGTGTAGCAGTGCCAGAACTCGCCGTCTTCGTCGCGGTCGTAGAGAATCCCCAGCTCCCGCAGGGTCGCCAGGGTGCGGGGGTCCAGGTCGTGGCGGGCTTCGAGGTCGTCGTAGTAGTTGTCGGAGAGGGGCAGCAGGGCCACGCCGGCCGCACGTACCCGGCGGACGGTGGCGACGATGTCGTCCGTGGCGAACGCGATGTGCTGCGGCCGGGCCCCCTGGTCCCCGGGGCCCGGTGCGACATTGAGCGCGATCCGCAGCCCGCCGTCGGCGCCGGCCACGGCGCGGCTGCGGAACAGCCCGTAGGGATCGGCCAGCTCCAGGCTCTCGTCCGGCCGCAGGCCCAGCACGCTCCGGTAGAAGAGGCACGCCGAGTCGAAGTGGTGCCAGGGCTGGGTCAGGGCCACATGGTCGATATGGGAGAGGCCCGCCGCCGCCCCGGGCGGGCCGGGGGCGGCGGCGAAGTCGTCCGTCCAGTCGGCGTGGTCGCGCTGTGCCGTACGGCAGAAGAACAGCTCGGTCCCGTCGGGCGCGGCCACCGCGTCCAGCGGTACCTCCTGCCCCCTGCGGTGGCGCGGGACGACGGGTGCGAGCAGCGACTCGGCGCGCCGCACGGCCGCGCCGGGCTCCGGTGTCTCCAGGCCGAGGGCGACCAGCCCGGGTCCCTCCCTGCGGTCGGCTCCGGCGGCGTTGAGCAGGATGCGGGCCGTGCCCTGCTGCCACAGCTCCACGGGCTTGCCGGTGTGCCGGCCGGTGCGGGCGAAGCCGAGGGCACCGAGCAGTCCGCGCAGCGGCTCGGGGTCGGCGGCGGCCAGTTCGGCGAAGGCGAAGCCGCTCGGTACGACCGGCGCGGGCAGCGCACCGGTCTGCGCCGCTTCCTCCAGGCTGAGCAGGGAGCGCAGCGCGTCGACCGCGGTCCGGCCGGCGTCCGCCTGCCGGAAGACGTCGTTGAACACCTCCAGTGACAGCGGCCCCGTATACCCGGCGCGGACGGCATGTTGCACCAGGCCCGCGACATCGAAGCCGCCCTGGCCGGGGAAACAGCGGTAGTGGCGGCTCCACTGCAGCACATCCATCGCCATCAGCGGAGCGTCGGCGAGCTGGAGGAAGAAGAGCTTGTCACCGGGGATGTCCTCGATGCCCCGGGGGTCGCCGCCGTGGGAGAGGATGTGGAAGCTGTCCAGGCACAGGCCCAGCGCGGGGTGGTCGGCCTCCTTGACGATGCGCCAGGCATGGTCGTACGTCTCCACGTGCCGGCCCCAGGCGAGCGCCTCGTAGGCGATCCGGATGCCGTGTGCCGCGGCGCGCTCGGCGAGCCGGCGCAGCTGGGCGGCGGCGAGCGCATCGTCGTCGGCAGCCCGGGGCGAGACGCTGGAGCAGACCAGCATCAGGTCGGCGCCCAGCCGTTCCATCAGGGCGAACTTGTGCTCCGCGCGCCGCAGATTGCCGGCGAGCAGGTCCTCGGGCACCGCCTCGAAGTCGCGGAAGGGCTGGTACAGCTCGATGGTGAGCCCCAGGTCGGCGGTGCGTGACCGTACTTCCTCGGGACTGAGGGGACCGGCGATCAGATCGTTCTCGAAGATCTCCACCCCGTCGAAACCGGCGGCGGCGATGGCGGTGAGCTTCTCGGAGAGCGAGCCGCTCAACGAGACCGTGGCGATGGATTTACGCATGGGGAGCGTCCTCACAGGCGGGGGCGACAAGGGCGGCGAGGTCGTCGAGCATCCGCTCGGGGTGCGGCTCACGGCCGGTGAACAGCCGGAAGGCGTCCGCGGCCTGGAAGACCGCCATACCGCCGCCGTCCAGCGTCCGGCACCCCAAGTCCCTTGCAGCGAGCAGCAGTTCGGTGTCCAGCGGGCGGTAGACGACCTCCGCCACCCACAGCCCGGGGTGCAACAGGCGGGCCGGCAGCGGCAGTCCGGGGTGGGCGGCCATCCCTGTGGGTGTCGCATGCACCAGGCCGTCGGCGTCCGCCAGCGCGCCGGGCAGTCCGGCCCTCGTCGCCGTGGTGGCGCGCCGGCCGCCGAACCTGCGGTTCAGCGCGTCGGCGAGGCCGCTCGCGCGAGCCGGGTCGCGGTCGGCCACGGTGAGCCGGTCCACGCCCAGGGCCAGCAGCGCATGGGCGACGGCCGCACCGGCTCCGCCCGCGCCGAGCTGGACGACCCGGTCCGCCGCGGCGCCGGGCAGCCCCCGGCTGAAGGACTGGGCGAAGCCGGTGACATCGGTGTTGTGGCCGATGGTCCGCCCGTCGCGGAAGACGACGGTGTTGACCGCGCCGAGGGCCGCGGCCTCCGGCGCCAGCTCATCGAGGTGCTCGATCACCAGCTGCTTGCAGGGGTGGGTGATGTTGAGACCGTCGAAGCCGAGGGTGCGGGCGGCGCGGATCAGCTCGCCGACCGATTCCGGCCCGCCGCCCAGGACGTCGATGTCGAGGGTGCGGTAGAGCAGTCGCAGACCGTGCCGGTCGGCCTCGCGCTGGTGCAGCTCCGGGCTGAGCGAGGGGCCGATGCCGGAGCCGACCAGCCCGGTGAGGTAGGCGGACGTCGTCACCGGGGTCACCGGCTCCCTTCCAGCAGACGGGCAAGGTGGGCCAGCGCGAGGGCATAGCCGTGCGCACCCGCACCGCAGATCACGGCATCGGCGACACCGGACACATAGGAGAAGTGCCGGAACTCCTCGCGCCGGTGAATGTTCGACAGATGCACCTCGACGATGGGGACGTCCGCCGCGGCCAGCGCATCGCGCAGGGCGACGGAGGAGTGGCTGTAGCCGGCCGGATTGATCACGATCCCGCGGTGCGCGGTCCGTGCCTCCTGCACGGCGTCGATGAGGACGCCCTCGTGGTTGCTCTGCCGTACGTCGGCCGCCAGCCCGTGCTCGGCGGCGGTGCGGTGGCACAGCGCCTCGATGTCGGCGAGGGTGTCGGGTCCGTAGATCTCGGGTTCGCGGAGTCCGAGCAGATTGAGATTCGGCCCGTTGAGGACCAGGACGGGGGCCGCGAGCGTCCCGTCGGTGGCGGGGTTCGGCATGTTTCTCTCCCGTGCAGAGATGCGTGGAGCACCAGGCTAATGTACGAACTGGTTAGTTCATTGTGTGCACAGGTCGGCGCGTGGCGACAGTCCGCTTGGTCCCCAGCTCCGCGGTGGGCACCCGGTGCGTCTCCCGTGCGGTCGCCGCGGCGAGGGCGCTGAGGAGGCAGATGCCCGCCGTGAAGGCCGCCACGCCCGGCCAGTTGGAGCCGTCCGGGCCGGCGATCCGCTCCGCGAAGGAGACGGCGAACCCGGCGACCGCGAAGCCGGTCTGGGTGCCGATGGCCATTCCGGAGAGCCGGACCCGGGTGCTGAACATCTCGCCGTAGAACGACGGCCAACTGCCGTTGGCCGCGCTGTAGACGACGCCGAAACAGAGGGCGCCGGTGGTGAAGACGAGCGGATAGCTGCCGGTGGAGAGCGACCACAGATAGACGAAGATCATCACGGCGGAACCCAGTGCACCGGTGAGGAAAACCGGCTTGCGGCCGATCCGGTCCGACAGCCGCGCCCACAGGGGAATGGCGGGCAGTGCCACGGCGTTGGCGAGCGCCCCGACCCACAGCATCGTCGACTTGTCGAGGCCGACGTGGTCCCCGGTGGCGTAGGACAGGGCCCAGACGGTGAAGACGGTCTGGACGGTGGCGATGAGGGAGGCCACGACCACCCGCAGCACATCGGCCCAGTGGTGGCGCAGCAGATGGACGAGCGGAAGCGCGGCCACCTCGGCGGCCGCCGAGGCCTCCAGGAAGGCCGGGGTCTCCGTCAGCTTCCGCCGGATCACATAGCCGGCCACCGCGACCACGGCGCTCACCAGGAACGGAAGACGCCAGCCCCAGGTGTAGAGCTGTTCCTCGGGCAGTGTGGCGACCGGGACGAAGGCGAGGGTCGCCAGGATCTGGCCGGCCTGGGTCCCGTTCAGGGTGAAGCTGGTGAAATACCCCCGCCGGGTCTCCGGGGCGTGTTCCAGGGTCATCGAGTTCGCGCCGGCCTGCTCGCCCGCCGCCGAGAGGCCCTGGAGGACCCGCATCAGGACGAGCAGCACCGGAGCCGCGGTGCCGACCTGCGCATACGTGGGCAGACAGCCGACGACAAAGGTCGACAGGCCCATCAGGACCAGCGTGAAGACCATGATCTTCCGTCGCCCGAGCCGGTCGCCGACGTGCCCGAGCACCAGCGCGCCCAGCGGCCGGGCCGCATAGGCCACGCCGAAGGTTCCCAGTGAAATCAGGGTGGCGGTCGCGGGGTCGTCGGGACTGAAGAAGACATGCGGGAAGACCAGGGCCGCGGCACTGCCGTACAGGAAGAAGTCGTAGTACTCCAGGGCGCTGCCGATCCAGGCGGCGACGGCGGCCTTGCGGGGAGAGCGAGCGGACACACGTGCTCCTCAGGCAATTAACGTACTAGATAGTTAGTTGTTGCGCTGGGATCGTGCTGTCCGGCCGCTGTCACTGTCAAGACATCTCACCGAAACTCTTGCCGTGAGCGGGAGTGGCGAGTGAGGGACGAAGAGCGGCGGGCGGCGGGGCGCTTGCGGCGCCGCCCGCCCCGGCTCACCGGTCGGCGGCAGCGTTCCCGCTCGTCAGATACGCCAGGACCATGTCGCCGAGCATCGTGCGGTAGTGGTCCCGGCGGTCCTTCGCGGTCAGATCGCGTCCGAAGAGCGCGCCGAAGGTATGCCGGTTGGCGACCCGGAAGAAGCAGAACGAACTGATCATCGCGTGCAGATCGACGGCGTCCACCGTCGCCGTGAACACCCCCTGCGCCCGCCCCTCCGCCAGGATGCGGCCGATGATCTCGATCGCCGGGGAGTTGAGTTCACCGAGCGTCCGCGAGGCGGCCAGATGCTCCGCCTCATGGATGTTCTCGATGGTGACCAGCCGGATGAAGTCCGGATGCGCCTCATGGTGGTCGAAGGTCAGCTCGGCGAGGTGCCGGATCGCGGCCGCCGGGTCCAGATGCCCGGCGAGCAGCGGTCCGGCGATGCGCTGTTCCTGCTCGCGGATGACAGCATAGGCCCGCTCCAGCACCTCGGTGAACAGCTGTTCCTTGCTGCCGAAGTAGTAGTAGATCATCCGCTTCGTGGTGTGGATCCGGGCGGCGATCTCATCGATCCGGGCGCCGGTGTAGCCCAGGCGCGCAAACTCCTCCGTGGCGACGTCGAGGATCTCGGTCCGCGTCCGCGCCGCGTCGCGCTGCCGTCCGGCGGGACGCGACGGCGGGCGGACGGCGCTCATACGGCTCCTCGGAGGCTGGATCAGTGCCGGTCAGTCTAGGGCCTGCCCCCAAGGCGCGGCCGTTCGGTCCGCCGTGCGGTGCCCGGCGCGGGGACCGGATCGGGCGCGGGTCCGGGCTCCGGTCCCGGCGTCGGCGGTGCCGGATTCGGCGGCAGCGGATCCGGCTCGGGGGCAGGCACCGGAGGGGGCACCGGATCGGGTCCCGGAGCGGGGACCGGGCCGGGTGCCGGGCCCGGCGTGGGTCCGGGCGGTCCGGGGCCCGGACCCGGAGTGGGCGGAACCGGATCCGGATGGGTGGGGCCTGGCGGGCCTGGTGGCTGTCGCACGGTCAAAAGCTCCTCACGCGTCGCTCCTCGGCGGCCGAGCGCCTCACGCTCGCTCCGCGTGGCCTGCTGGTCTCCTTGCCGGTCCTGCGCCGGCCATGCGAGGCGATACGCACGGAACCCGGCGGCCCGGCGTACGTACACACTCTGCGACGGTGCGGATCACTCGGCGACACGGGAGGCGAACGGACGCCCCGCGCGCCCTGCCACCCGGACGCGCGAGCGTACGACGGTCCTGAGCGGGTAACCCGGCCCGCATGAATGCCACAGACACCGGCACCGACACGGTGCGCGCGGGCCGCCGCACCGTGGAGATCCACCGGCCGGACAAGGTGCTGTTCCCCGACGACGGTCTGACCAAGGCCGATGTCGTCGGCTACTACCGCCGGGTGGCCGCATCGATGGTCCCGCAGCTGCGGGGGCGGCCGCTGATGCTGGAACGGCTCCCGGAGGGGCTGGGCGGCCCGCAGTTCATGCAGAAGGACACCCCGGACCACTACCCCGACTGGATCCGGCGGGTGCGGGTCACCAAGGAGGGCGGCACCGTCACCCATACCGTCTGCGACGACAAGGCGACCCTCCTTTTCCTCGCCGACCAGGCATGTCTCACGTTCCACCGCTGGCTGTCGCGCGCCGACCGGCCCGACCACCCGGACCGGCTGGTGTTCGATCTCGACCCGCCCGGCCCGGACTTCGCGGCCGTACGGGACGCCGCCCGGCAGCTCTGCGCGCTGCTCGACGAACTCGGCCTGCCGGCCGTCCTGATGACCACCGGCTCGAAGGGGCTGCATGTCACCGTTCCGCTGGACGGCAAAAGCGACTTCGACACGGTGCGCGGATTCGCCCAGGAGGTGGCTCACGTGCTGGCGGGGCGTCACCCGGACCGGCTCACCACCGCCGTACGCAAGAAGTCGCGCGGCGACCGGCTCTACCTCGATGTGCAGCGCAACGCCTATGCGCAGACGGCTGTCGCCCCGTGGTCGCTGCGGCCCAAGCCGGGCGCCCCGGTCGCCGCGCCGATCAGCCGGAAGCAGCTCGACGATCCCCAACTCACCGCGCAGAGCTGGTCGTTGAGGGATGTCGCCGGCGTCCTGGAGCAGGCGAGGTCACGTCCGTGGTCCGGGGTGCCGGCCCGCGGGCGTTCGCTGCGTACGGCACGAAGGCGGCTGGAGGCGCTGCGGTGAGCGGGGCCCGGCGGTGAGCGGGGCCCGGTGGGCGGTCGGTCCGCGGCCGGCCGTCCGGCCCCGGCCCGTCCTCACGCCTCCTCCTGCCGCTGCTCCGCCTCGTCCTCGGGCTCGCCGTCCACCGCCCTGTCGAGCCGGCGCCGCTCTCGCCGGGCCCGTTCCCGGTCCCCCGGTGAGGCTTCCGTGACATCCAGGAAGACCTGGTCGGCGATCGGCCACTTCTCCCGGATGGCCTTCTTCAGCCGTACCAGGACCTCTTCGACCTCCTCGCTGTCCAGTCCGGGGACGAGATCGACGCGGGCCGCGACCAGCGTCGACAGGGTCCCGAGCCGCATCGACAGCAGGGTGGTCACGGTGTCGATCTCCGGCTGCTCCTCCAGGAACTCCCGGATGGCACGGCGCAGCGCCGGGTCGGCGGCCTCCCCGATGATCTGGCCGCGTGACTCCTTGGCGAGCTGGTAGGCGACGAACACCAGCAGCGCGCCGATGATCATTGACGCCCAGGCCTCCCACTGCACCGAGCCGGTGATCATGTGCAGTCCCATGCCGACCATGGCGACCACCACACCGAAACAGGCGGTCGAGTCCTCGGCCAGCACCGTACGCAACGCGGGGTCGTCGGCCGCGCGGATCGCCTCCCGCATGCTGTGGCCGGCCTGCCGTGCCCGGCCGCGGACCTGCATCAGGGCACGGAACAGCGAGGCGCCCTCGGCGACCAGCGCGACGGCCAGCACGATGAGGCCGACGACATAGCCCGTACGGGTCTCCGAACTGCCCGAGCGCAGTGCCTCGATGCCCTGGAAGACGGAGAAACAGCCGCCCATGACGAAGATTCCGACGGCGGCGAGCAGCGACCAGAAGTACCGCTCCTTGCCGTAACCGAAGGGGTGTTTGCTGTCGGGTGCGCGCTTGCTGCGCTTGAGCGAGGCGAGCAGAAAGATCTCGTTGAGGCTGTCGGCCACCGAGTGCGCGGCCTCGGAGAGCAGCGCGGGCGAGCCAGCGAACAGCCCACCGAGCACCTTGGCCAGGGCGATCACCAGATTGGCACCGAGCGCCACGAAAACGGTGACCGCGGTCCTGGCGTCCTGGCCCTTGCCCCCGTCCGCGTCCGGTCGACCGGTGGAGTGATGCGCAGCGTCAGCGTCCCGGGACAAGCGTCGCCTCCCCGTCGTCGGTCGGACAGCCGACGCGAGCGTAGCCGCCCGGACACGGCCGCGCACCTGACGCGGAAGCATTGCGCCTCACGGAGCAGCGGCGTTTTCCCGCCCGTCGGACCGGGGACTGTGACAGCGGATCACCCACCGGAACGGCAAAGGACAAGGCATGGCCCGCACTTCCTCTCTCGACCTCCTGCGTCTCCACGGGGGCGCACCGTGAGCCCCCGTGGCGGACAGCGGGCCCTTGCGCACACACTGCTGGACCGGCACGGCGAGACCTTCGCGGCACAGAGCGGGATCCGGCTGGGGAACACTCCCCAGCCGCTCTATCAGGTGCTGGTGCTGGCCGGTCTGCTCAGCGCGCGGATCCGCGCGTCCGTGGCGGTGGCGTCCGCCCGCGCCCTGTTCGACGCGGGGATGCGCACTCCGCGGCGGATGGCGGAGGCGACCTGGCAGCAACGGGTCGATGCCCTGGGGGAGGGCGGATACCGGCGCTACGACGAGCGCACCGCCACCCAGCTCGGTGACGGCGCCACACTGCTGCTGGACACGTACGGCGGCGATCTGCGGCGGATGCGGGAGGAGGCCGGCGGCGACACCGGTGCACTGCGCCGCGCACTGCGGAAGGTGCCGGGCCTGGGGCCCGCGGGCTGCGACATCTTTCTGCGCGAGGTGCAGGGAGTCTGGCCCGAACTCGCCCCGTACCTCGATGCCAAGGCCGTCCAGGGGGCGGAGCGGCTGGGCCTGCCGGGCGACAGCGGGAAACTGGCGCGGCTGGTCGGGCCGGACGATGCCGCCGCCTTCGCCTCGGGCCTGGTACGCGCGGCGCTGGACCGGTCCGTCGTCGAGGACGTACGGAAGTCGGCGGAAGCCTGAACCGGGACCGGGGCGGTACGGATTCCGGTCGTGTCCGCGGGCGGTACGGATTCCGGCGCCGTCCACCCCCGTCCACGGGCGGTACCGGTACCGGCCGCGCCCGTCGCGCACGAACCGGCCGCGCCCGTCACGCACGGAACCGGCCGCCCCCGTCACACGATCAGCGCCGCCAGCAGGGTGACGCCCGCCAGGAACCAGGCGACGTAGTCGCCCACGTGACCGGAGTGCAGCCGGCGCAGTGGTGTGGCCCAGTGGGGCGGTTCCCGGAGTGCGGGGCGCCGTACGGCCAAGAGGGCCACCGCCGTGGCCGCGGCGGTGGCCAGCAGGCCCCACAGCACACCGAAGAGGGACCAGTGGGGCGGGGGAGTGGGCGCGGGCTCCGCCGCCCGGCCGTACAGGACGGCCGCGAGGTATCCGGCGTGGTCGGTGAAGGCGTCGGCGGCCCGGCCGACGGCCGTGCGCAGGCCCGGGACCAGCCCCACCGCCAGCGCCCCGGTGAGCAACACCGTGGGCACGACGAGCATGCTGTCCGGAACGCGGGCGAGCCGCCCGCCGCTGGTCTCCGGCTCCTCGGCCTCCCCCGTCGTCTCCTCGGCGGCGTCCGCCGGGCGGGGCCGGGGGGCCTCGCTCTCCGGGACCGGCCCCAGCCCCAGGAACACCCGCGCCCCGGCCCGTAGCACCGCGCCCCCGGTCACCGCCGAGACCAGGACGCACAGCGCCGTCGCCCAGCCGCCCGCCGCCTCCTCGATGACGGCCTTGCCCAGCGCGGTGCCGAACGGCGGCAGCCCGGCGAGCGCCAGTCCGCCGATGCCGAACAGCACGCCGGCCCAGGGGAGTTCACGTCCTCTGCCGTGCAGTTGGAGCTCGTCGACACTGCCGAACCGGTCCAGGAGAATGCCCACACAGGCGAAGAGCGCGGCCTTCACCCCGGCATGCGCCAGCACGTACAGGACGACGCCGCCGAGCCCCTCCGGAGTGAGCACCGCGAGGCCCACCAGGAACAGTCCGGCGTGCGCGACGGTGGAGTAGGCCAGCAGGCGCTTGAGATGGCGCTGCTGCCAGCACATCACCGCCCCCAGCACGGCGGTCAGCACGCCCAGGGTCAGCAGCGCCCGGTGCGCGTCCGGCGCCGGGATGCCGCCGGGCCCCGCGAAGACCGTCCAGTAGATGCGGGCCGTGCCGTACAGGCCGAGTTCGACCATGACGCCGGACAGCAGCATGCACACCGGCGTCGGCGCCACCGCATGCGCATCGGCCAGCCAGAAGTGGAACGGCACCGCAGCGGCCTTGACTAGCAGACCGGTGACGACGAGGACGAAGGCGGCGATCACCGGCGCGTCCGGGGCGCCGGGGTGCGCATCGAGGGCGCTGCCGATCTGGGCGAGGCCGAGCTCACCGGTCCGGGCGTAGAGCAGGGCGATGCCCAGCAAGGTGGCATAGGCGCCGAGGGAGTTGACGATGCCGAACACCAGCGCCCCCTGGACGGCGCGGGCCTCCTCGACGCGGTAGCCGGTCAGTGCGTAGGCGACGACGCCCATCAATTCGAAGAAGACGAAGGCGTTGAAGAGGTCCCCGGTGAGCGCGAAGCCGCACATGCCCGCCTGGAAGAGCAGCACCAGGGCGGGGAAGGAGCCCGCATGGCGCCGTGGCGGCTCGTCGAAGTAGCGCCAGGCGTAGGCGAGAGCGGCCAGCGCCAGCAGCGAGACCAGCGCGGCCAGGCCGAGACCGATGCGGTCGCCGACCAGCACGATGCCCACACTCGCCCCGCCGTGTGGTCGCCAGCCGCCCAGCCATTCCGCGGGGCGCGCGGTGGACGACGGCGTGGCGGCCGATGCGCACAGCGCGAGCGCCGCGGTGCCCGCGGCGAAGAGACACCCCAGCACCTCCGCCGCGTACCGGGGCAGCCGGCGGCCCGCTCCGACCAGCAGCGCCGCGCCGAACAGCGGAGTGGCCACGATCAGCGGCAGGGTCTGTGCGACGGTCACCCCCGCAGCTCCGAGAGTTCGTCCGGGTCCACCGTCCGGTGCCGTTTGGCGACCTGGATGACCAGGGAGAGCAGCAGTGCGGTGACGGTCGCCCCGATGACGATGTCCGTGAGGGTGAGGGCCTGGACGACGGGGTCGACGACGGGGCGCGAGCCCGGCGTGATGTCGGAGAAGACCGGGGCGGTGCCGCCGTCCCGGTACCCGATGGCGAGCAGCAGGACATAGGTCGAGGACTGACAGACGGCGAGGCAGCCCACGGCGTGGATGAGGTTGCGGCTGGTGGCCAGCCCGTAACAGCCGATCAGAAACAGCCATGCCGCGATCACATACGGCAGCACACTCATGTCCTGGCCTCCGCTTCGCCGTCCCGGTCGTCGCTCTCGATCTCCACGGCCTGGTCCAGGAAACGGGCCAGCAGGACGACCACGCCGCATGCCACCTCCACGCCGATGGCGGCGTTCAGCAGCGGAACGGTGCCCCCGGAGGAGAGGGTGTTGAAGGTGCCGTAGGGCAGGAAGTTGGCCAGGAACGCCGCCCCGGTCAGCAGCGCGGCCGCGCCCACCAGCAGATAGGCGGCCTCACCGGCGGCATCCGCCACCTCGTACGTGCCGACCGGTCTGATCCGCTCCAGTGCCCGGTAGTCCACGGCGATGTACAGCAGATGCAGCGAGGTGGCGACCACCACCCCGCCCTGGAAGCCCCCGCCGGGGCTGAGCTGGCCGTGCGCGATGACGTACAGGCCGATGAGCAGGGTGACGGGCAGCGCGATCAGCGCATAGCGGCGTACCGGCGGCGCGACCGGGACCGGCTCCGGAGGCAGCCGGTCCTCGTCGCGGGTCTGCCGCAGCAGGACCACGGTGCCCAGGACCGCGCCGAACAGGATGGACTCCTCACCGAGGGTGTCGAAGGCGCGCTGGTCGAAATTGACGGAGGAGATGGTGTTGGCGGTGTGCCGGGCGAGCGCGGCATGCACGGCCCGGTCGCCGTAGGGATGCCACAGGCCGCCGAACGCCGGCAGCCCGAAGCAGGCCACGAGGAGCAGCACGGCCACCCCCAGGCCGCCGACGGCCAGCACCCACAGCCGCAGCCTCATGCTCATTCGTGTTCCTCCCGGCGCTCGCTGCGCGCCTTGCGCCGCACCTTGCGTACGGACAGCAGCACCATCAGCGGGGTCAGCGCACAGCCCACCGCCAGCTGGGAGAGCGCGACATCGGGGGCCTGCAGCAGCAGGAAGACCGTGGCCAGGGCCAGGCCGAGCAGGGACAGCAGAAAGGACTGGCGTACCGGGTCGCGCACCAGGACGGTGGCGGTCCCGGCGCCGGCCACCAGGAGCAGGCCGAGCAGCAGCGGCAGATCGTCAGCCATCCGACATCCCTTCCGCGGGCCCGGTCCGGCCGTGCCCCGAGGTCACGGCGGCGGTCACCGCCCGGGCGGCCACCCGGCTCCCCAGCACCAACAGCACACCGATGACCAGCAGTTTCACCAGCGCCCTGCCAGGGCCCGTGACCACGCACAGCGACAGCACCACCGCGGGAACGGCGGCGTAGGTGAGCGCTGTGACCGCGAACAGCGAGCGCGGCCGGGGCGGGCGGTCCGCCAGCCGGTCGGCGAGCAGCCGCACGAACAGCAGCGTGCCGGCCGGCCCCAGGACCGAGAGCACCAGCGCCGGATCGACATACGCCGGGCGCCCGTACCCCTGGGCCAGCAGCAGGAAGACCAGGCTGAGAAGCGTGGTCGCCAGGTTCTGCGCGGGCACCCGCCGCCGGACCGGACCGGTGGCGGCGCCGTAAGCGGCCGGGGTGACCCCGCACAGCAGCAGGGCGGTGGCCGCGGCGGTCCAACCGTTCATCGGCGCCCCACCACGCGGCGCGCCCCGCAGGCCGCGGCGGCGGCGAGCAGCGCGGCGCCGGCGCCGACCGCCCACTCCAGTGTGTCGACGGGACCGATCAGTACGATCCACAGCCCGGTCAACCCCGCCCACCAGCGGATGAGTTCGGCGCCGGTCGTCAGCCGTCGAGCCATCCGCGCACCTCCTGAGGCCCGGGTACCCGGGCCTCAGGCTCACATGCGGGGACCCGGCCGCCCCGTCACCGCGCCGCGCGTCACTCCGTCGGAGGGGGCATCCGGCAGGGCGCCGTCAGTTCCCCCAGGTCCAGTCGGCGACCTCCGGCAGATCGGTGCCGTGCTCCAGGATCCAGGCGTGGTGGCGGGTACGGACGTCTGCCATCGCCTGCCGCAGCGCGACGGCGCGCACCCCGAGGCCCGGGACCCGGTCGATGACATCCATCACCAGCCGGTACCGGTCGAGATCGTTGCGGACGACCATGTCGAAGGGCGTGGTCGTGGTGCCCTCCTCGCGGTAGCCGCGGACATGCAGATTCTCATGGCCGGCGCGGCGGTAGCAGAGCCGGTGGATCAGCCACGGATAGCCGTGGTAGGCGAAGATGACCGGCTTGTCACGGGTGAACAGTGCGTCGTACTCGGGGTCCGGCATACCGTGCGGATGCTCCCCCGACGGCAGCAGCCGGGCCATGTCGACGACATTGACCACCCGCACCGTCAGCTCCGGCAGATGCCGGCGCAGCAGATCGGCCGCCGCCAGCGTCTCCTGCGTGGGCACGTCCCCGGCACAGGCCAGCACCACATCGGGCTCGCCGGTGCCGTCCTCGGTGCCCGCCCACTCCCAGGCGCCGGCGCCGCGCGCGCAGTGGGTGCGGGCCTCGTCGAGGGTGAGCCAGTCGAAGCTCGGCTGTTTGCCGGCCACGATCACATTGACGTAGTCGCGGCTGCGCAGCGCATGATCGGCCACCGAGAGCAGGGTGTTGGCGTCCGGCGGCAGATAGACCCGGACCACCTCCGGGCTCTTGTTGAGGATGTGGTCGACGAAGCCGGGGTCCTGGTGCGAGAAGCCGTTGTGGTCCTGGCGCCAGACGTGCGAGGTGAGCAGGTAGTTCAGCGAGGCGATGGGACGCCGCCAGGGCAGCCGGCGCGCGGTCCGCAGCCATTTGATGTGCTGGTTGACCATGGAGTCGACGATGTGCGCGAACGCCTCGTAGCTGGAGAAGAGCCCGTGCCGGCCGGTGAGCAGATAGCCCTCCAGCCATCCCTGGCACAGATGCTCGGAGAGCACCTCCATGACCCGGCCGTCGCGCGCGAGGTGCTCGTCGGTGTCGAGCGTGGTGGCCTGCCAGGCCTTGCCGGTGGCGTCATAGAGCGCCTCCAGCCGGTTCGACGCGGTCTCGTCGGGGCCCACGACGCGGAAGTCGCGGCGCTCCGCGGTCGCCTCCATGACCGCCGTCAGCAGTCCGCCCAGCACCCGGGTCGGCTCGTGCAGCTCGTTGCCGCGCTTGTCGACCGTCACCGCATACCGCTCCAGCGGCGGGACGGGCAGCTCGCGCAGCAGCAGACCGCCATTGGCGTGTGGGGAGGCGCCGAGCCGGTGCGACCCCTCGGGCACACAGGCGAGCACCTCCGGGCGCGGCCTGCCCTCGTCGTCGAAGAGCTCGTCCGGCCGGTACGAACGCAGCCAGCTCTCCAGCTGCCGCAGATGCCCGGGGTTGTCGCGTACCCCGGACAGCGGGACCTGGTGGGAGCGCCAGGTACCTTCCACGGGCTGCCCGTCGACCTCGTGCGGGCCGGTCCAGCCCTTGGGCGTACGCAGCACGATCATGGGCCAGCGGGGGCGCTCCGTCACCCCCTCGGTGCGGGCCCGGCGCTGGATCTCGGCGATCCGGTCCAGCGCACCGTCCATGGCGGCGGCCATCGCCTGATGGACCGCCGCCGGGTCGTCGCCGGTGACATGGATCGGCTCATGACCGTAGCCGCGCAGCAGCGCATCCAGCTCGTCCTGCGGAATCCGGGCGAGCACCGTCGGGTTGGCGATCTTGTAGCCGTTGAGATGCAGCAGCGGCAGCACCGCGCCGTCGTGTACCGGGTCCAGGAACTTCGTGGCGTGCCAGGACGCGGCGAGCGGCCCGGTCTCCGCCTCGCCGTCGCCGACCACACACGCGACGAACAGCTCCGGATTGTCGAACGCCGCGCCGTAGGCATGGGTGAGGGAGTAACCCAGCTCGCCGCCCTCATGGATCGACCCCGGGGTCTCCGGGGCGACATGGCTGGGCACCCCGCCGGGGAACGAGAACTGCCGGAAGAGCCGGGCCATGCCCTCGCCGTCCCGGCTGACATCGGGATAGGTCTCGGAGTACGTGCCGTCCAGCCAGGAGTTGGCCACCACGGCGGGACCGCCGTGACCCGGCCCCCACACGCACAGGGCGTCCAGCTCGCGGGCCTTGATGACGCGGTTGAGGTGGGTGTGCACCAGGTTCAGGCCGGGCGAGGTGCCCCAGTGGCCCAGCAGCCGCGGCTTGATGTGCTCCGGGCGCAGCGGCGTGGTCAGCAGCGGATTGGCCATCAGATAGATCTGCCCGACGGACAGATAGTTGGCGGCTCGCCAGTGGGCGTCGAGACGGTGCAGCTCGGGGGCGTCGAGGGGCCCCGGCGCCACCGGTGCCCCGCTCGTCCCCGCCCCAGCCGAGTTCTCCGCGTCGTGCATGCTCATCTCCCTGTCGAGGTGACGTGCAACGGACGTTCACAGCGTGCGCAGTGCGGGCAGCAGCTCGGCCTGGGCCCACTCCAGGAACGGCTCCTGGTGGGCGCCGCCGATCTGGACCAGCGCGACTTCTGTGAAGCCCGCGTCCACATAGGTGCGTACCGCGTCGACGAAGCGGCCGACGTCGTCGCCGCACGGGAAGGCCTCCGCGATGTCCTCCGGCCGCACGAACCGCGTGGTCGCGTCGAAGCCGGCCGGGCCCGGCAGCTCGGCGTTGACCGGCCAGCTGCCGAGCGCCCAGCGGAACTGCTCGTGCGCCCGGGCGACGGCCGCCTTCCGGTCGGGGTCGTAGCAGACGGGCAGCTGGCCGATCCGCGGTTTGCCCTGGCCGCCGTGCCGGTCGAAGGTGGTCAGCAGCTCACCCCTGGGCTCGGTGGCGATGACCAGATCGGCCAGCCGGCCGGCGATCTCACAGGACCGGGCGCCCGAGACGGCCACCCCGATCGGCGGCAGCACCTCGGGCAGATCCCACAGCCTGGCGTGCACCACATCGAAGTGGGTGCCGTGGTGGGTGACCTCACCGCCACGGAACAGCGCCCGGATGATCTCGATCGCCTCGGCCAGCCTGTCCAGCCGTACGGGCGCGGCGGGCCACCCCGCACCCACCACGTGCTCATTGAGGTTCTCACCCGAGCCGAGCCCCAGCCGGAACCGGCCCCCGGAGAGCAGCTGCATGGTTGCGGCCTTCTGGGCGATGACGGCGGGGTGATAGCGGGTCGTCGGGCAGGTCACATAGGTCATCAGCGGGATGCGGTCCGTCGCCTGCGCCGCCGCGCCCAGCACGCTCCAGGCGTACGGGGAGTGGCCCTGGGAGGCCAGCCACGGGAAGTAGTGGTCGGAGGTCACCGAGAAGTCGAAACCGGCTCGCTCGGCGCCCACCACATGCTCGACCAGCGCCCGGGGCCCGGCCTGTTCGGTCATCATCGTGTAGCCGACATGCACCATTCCATACACCTTGCTGTGGGCGTGCAGGGCCTGCAACCGGGGTCGTTCCCGCTCAGTCGGGCGGTTCGGGAGCCGGGTGGTCGCCCGGCTCCGCGCCGGGCGGCTCCTCCGGGTTCGGGCCCGGCTCATCCGGTTCCGGCTCGGCCGGCACCGGGTCATGCGGCACCGGGTGCGGGTCACTCGGCACGGGCCCCGGCTCCTTGGGCGTCGATTCGGTGGTCATGGCGTGGATGGTCCTCAAGGTCATGGCGCTCTCCTTCCTCCCCATCCTCCGTCGGATGCCCCTGGTCGGCCCGTTCAAGAAAAAAATCCACGGGTACGTTCGTGAGGCGCTCCGGTCACGAGGTGAAAGGACGCGGTGGGAGTGCCCCGAGGCCCTGCCGACGGGTTCCTCAGTACACGTCGCGGACGTAGCGCTTCTCCGCCGCGAGCTGCTTGACGTAGCCGGCGGCCGCCTCCTCCGCCAGACCGCCGTGTGCGACGGCGATGTCCCGCAGCGCACGGTCGACGTCCTTGGCCATCCGGGACGCATCACCGCACACATAGAAATGGGCGCCTCCCTGGAGCCAGGACCACAGCTGGGCGCCGTGTTCCCGCATCCGGTCCTGGACGTAGACCTTGGCGCGCTGATCGCGGGAGAAGGCGGTGTCCAGCCGGGTGAGCAGCCCGTCGCGGCGCAGCCGGCCGAGCTCCTCCTCGTGGTAGAAGTCCGTGGCGCGGCGCTGCTCGCCGAAGAAGAGCCAGTTGGGGGCGCGGTGGCCGCGGGCCTGCCGCTCGTCGAGGAAGCCGAGGAACGGCGCGACTCCGGTGCCGGGGCCCACCATCACCATCGCGGTGGCCGGATCGGCCGGCGGACGGAAGTGGGCGGCGCGCTGGACGAACACCGGCACCGGGCGGCCGGGCTCGGCATCGGCCAGAAAGGTGGAGGCCACGCCCTTCCGCGGGCGCCCCCGGCGGTTTTCGTAGCGGACCACGGAGACCGTCAGACGGACCAGACCGGGATCGGTCAGCGGGCTCGACGAGATGGAGTACTGCCGGGGCTGCAGGCGCTTGAGGACGCCGGCCCACTCCGCCGCACCCGCCCGGACCGGGTGTTCGGCCAGGACGTCGACGGCCTGACGGCTCCAGGCCCACTGGGCCAACTCGCCCTTGTTGTCCGGCCGCAGCAGCTTTTTCAGGACCCGGTCACCGGTGCGTTCGGTGACCAGCCGGAGGAGGCCGGGGGTGATCCGGGTGATGTCCAGATGGCGGTGCAGCGCCTCGCCCAGCGGCACCGTGCCCAGTCCGGTGAGGTCGACGCCGGTGGCCGGATCGAGGCCGGTGACGGCCAGCCACTCCGCGACGAGCTCCGGGCAGTTCCGCGGCAGCACGCCGAGCGCGTCACCCACCTCGTAGTCCAGTGGGGTGCCGTCGCCGTCACGGGTGTCGAAGGTGAACTGCCGTACCTCCTTGGTGGCCCCGGCACGGCTGAGCAGCTGATTGCCGACGAGGCGGACGGTGACGGGCGCGGCCTTGGAGGGGCGGGTGGCGGCCGGCGCCGCGGGAGCCGGGGCGGCATCCGGTGCGGGCGCCGCCGGGTCCGGCGCCCCGGCGGTGCCGGTGTCCGTGGCGTCGCCCGTCTCCGCGCCGGCCTCCAGGGCCGTGAGCACCTGGTCGAGCCACCGTCCCGCGGGCTGCTCGTAGTCCGGTTCGCAGTCCGTACGCGGTGCCAGCCGCACCGCACCCAGTTCGGCGAGCCGGTCGTCGAGCCGGCGGCCGTGGCCGCAGAAATCGTCGTACGACGAGTCGCCCAGCGCGAGGACGGAGTAGCGCACACCGTCCAGTCGGGGGCTGTCCGGCGCGTTGAGGACATCCCAGAATCCCGCCCCGTTGTCGGGGGCGTCGCCGTCACCGAAGGTGCTGGTGACCAGGAGCAGATCGGCGCCGCGCGGCAGCGTCGCCGGTGCGCTGTCGGCCATGCTCAGCAGCGTCGCGTCCCGCCCGCTGCCCTGCAGCCGCCGGGCCGTGTCGGTGGCGACCTCCTCCGCGTTGCCGGTCTGGGAGGCCCACAGGACGAGGACCGTACGTGCGGGCGGGGCGCCGTCCGCTTCGGCGGGGGCGTCCGCCGGGTCCGCCGCCGTCGCCGGCCGGGCGTCCGGCGCCCGCGAGAACATCCCGGCCAGCACGCCGTTGACCCACAGCGCACTCTCCGGATCCAGGGGCGCCTGGGCGGGCAGCACGGGCGTGCCGGCGGTGCGCCCGGAGCCCAGCCCGGCGAGGAAGCCGGACAGATAGCGGCGTTCGTGCTCGGCCAGCACCGGCGGGGCGGAGCCGGCGAGCTGGAACACCTCGGACAGCACCGCCACCGCACCCTCCGGGCCGGCGCCCCGGCCCGCGCCGGTCTCGGGCAGGCCGCCCCCGTGCGCCGTGCCGGCCTCGGGTACGCCGCCCGTATGTGCCGCGCCGGCCCCTCCCTGCCCGCGTCCCGCCTCGCCCGCCACCCTGGCCAACGACACCGCGCACGCCTTGAACTCGGGCTGGAAGGAGACCGGGTCGACCGCGTCATGGGTCACCGCATTGACGCTGAGGTACTCGCCGAACAGATCGTTCCAGTGGAACGGCGCAAAGCAGTTCCCGGGCCGTACCCGGTCGGTCAGCACGGCGGGCAGCACCGCCCGGCCGCGCCGCGAGGCGACCTCGACGGTGTCGCCCTCGGCGATGCCCAGCGCCTGGGCATCGTGCGGATGGAGCTCCACGAAGGGGCCGGGGTTGAGCTTGTTCAGCTTGGCGACCTTGCCGGTCTTGGTCAGGGTGTGCCACTGGTGCGGCAGCCGGCCGGTGTTCAGCACATAGGGGAAGTCGTCGTCGGGCAGCTCGGCCGCCGGAAGATGCGGACGGGCGAAGAAGGCGGCCCGGCCGCCGGCGGTGGGGAAGGAAAGCCGGGGACGGGTGCCGTCCGGCCGCTCCTCCAGGGTCTGGCTGATGCCGTCGTTCAGGTAGCGCACCGGATTGCGGTCGGGTCCGTCGGCGGCCGCGCTGGGCCACTGCACGGGGGTGTGCCGCAGCCGCTCATAGCTCACCCCGCGCAGGTCATAGCCGGTCTGCGGGTTCCAGGCGCGCTTGATCTCCTCGAATATCTCCTCCGCGCTCCGGTAGTCGAAGGCGTCCTCGTACCCCATCTCGCAGGCGATCCGGGCGATGATCCGCCAGTCCGGCCAGGCCTCGCCCGGGGCGTCGGCGGCCTGCCGGAGCAGCGTCAGATTGCGCTCGGAGTTGACCATCACGCCCTCGGACTCGGTCCACATGGCTGCCGGCAGCACCACATCGGCGTACGCATGGGTCTCAGTCTCCGCGAAGACGTCCTGCGAGACGACGAATTGCGCCGCCTCCAGCCCCTCGATGACCGTCCGGCGGTTGGCGACCGAGGCGACGGGGTTGGTGCAGATGATCCAGCAGGCCTTGATGTCCCCGTCCGCCATCCGCCGGAACATCTCGACGGTCCCCCGGCCGGGCTCGTCCGCCCGCACCGTGCCCGCCTCCAGGCCCCACAGGTCCTCGACGAACGCCCGGTCCTCCGCCACCAGCGTCGAGCGCTGGCCGGGCAGGCCCGGCCCCATATAGCCCATCTCGCGGCCGCCCATCGCGTTGGGCTGGCCGGTGAGCGAGAACGGGCCGCTGCCGGGGCGGCAGATCGCGCCGGTCGCCAGATGCAGGTTGATCAGTGCGTTGGTGTTCCAGGTGCCATGGGTGCTCTGGTTCAGGCCCATGGTCCAGCAGCTCATCCAGTCGCCCGCCGCGCCGATCCACTCCGCGGCCCGGCGGAGGTCCGCCTCCGGTATCCCGGTGATCTCCGCGACCGTCGCGGGCGGATAGTCGCGGAGAAAGTCCGGCATCGCCTCCCAGCCCTCGGTGTGCTCGGCGATGAACTCCGCGTCGAGGGCGCCGCCTTCGACCAGCAGATGCAGCAGACCGTTCAGCAGCGCCAGATCCGTACCCGGCGCGACCTGCAGAAACAGATCGGCCTTGGCCGCGGTGGCGGTGCGCCGGGGATCCACCACGATCAGCTTGGCGCCCGCCTTCACCCGTTCCATCATCCGCAGGAAGAGAATCGGGTGGCAGTCGGCCATGTTCGAGCCGATGACGAAGAAGACCTCGGCGTGCTCGAAGTCCTCGTACGAGCCGGGCGGGCCGTCCGCGCCCAGCGACAGCTTGTAGCCGCTGCCCGCGCTCGCCATGCACAGCCGCGAGTTGGACTCGATGTGCCGGGTACGTACGAAGCCCTTGGCGAGCTTGTTCGCCAAGTACTGTGCCTCCAGGGTCATTTGACCGGAGACATAGAGGGCGAGGGCGTCCGGGCCGTGCTCGTCGACGATCTCGCGCAGCCGCGCGGCGGTCTGCTTGACCGCCGTTTCCATCGACTCGGCCACCGGCTCGTCACCACGGTCCGCGCGCACCAGAGCGGTCGACAGCCGCCCCGGCGCGGTGAGCAGCTCGGCGCTGGTCGCGCCCTTCGTGCACAGCCGCCCGCCGTTCGCCGGGTGGGCCTTGTCACCGGCCGCCCTGCGGACCGTCCGCCGCCCGTCCGGGCCCGTCGCGACATCCAGCACGATCCCGCAGCCGACGCCGCAGTACGAGCATGCCGTCCGCACCTGCGTGAGGCTCTCGGCCGGCGGTTCCGGTGCGGTCACGGGCGGTCCCCTTCGTGGTCGGATGCTCCGCTCCACGGTACGAACCGCCCGTTAACCAGGTGTCACGTCAAGCGATCACCCGTCGTTACGGCGGCCACACAGTCGCCGGACGCGCCACGTGAGATCGGCCGGCGGCCGCCGCTCAGGGGACCAGATCGCCCAGCGGTACGTCCGGATCGGCGAGCCGCTCGGGGTCCACGGCCCGCCCGCTCGCCACCAGGGCCCCGATCGGCTCGGTGACGTCCCAGACGTTCACATTCATCCCGGCCAGCACCCGGCCGCCGGACAGCCAGAAGGCGATGAACTCACGGGCACCGGTGTCGCCGCGGAACACGACACGGTCGTATCCCTCCGGTTCCACATGGCCGGTGTACTCCATGCCCAGGTCGTACTGGTCGGTGAAGAAGTACGGCAGCCGGTCGTAGCCGACCTCCTGGCCCAGCATGGCCTTGGCCGCGGTCTGCGGCTGGTTGAGGGCGTTGGCCCAGTGTTCGACGCGGAGGTGCCTGCCCAGGAGGGGGTGGTAGGCGTTGGCGACATCGCCGGCGGCGTAGATGTCCGGGTGGGAGGAGCACAGCCGCTGGTCCACGACGACACCGTTGTCGACCTTGAGCCCGGCCGCGGCGGCCACCTCGCTGTTGGGCGTGATCCCGACGCCGACGATGACCGCATCGGCCGCGATGCGGGTGCCGTCGGCCAGCCGTACCCCGTCCACCGCACCGTCCGTGCCGGTGATCTCCGTGACCTGGGTGCCGCAGCGCAGCGCGACGCCGTGCTCGGTGTGCAGATCGGCGAAGATCTGGGCGGCCTCCCGGCCCAGCACTCCCAGCAGGGGCAGCGGCGCCGACTCCAGCACGGTCACCTCGACCCCGGCCGCGCGCGCGGCGGCCGTGGTCTCCAGCCCGATCCAGCCGCCGCCGATCACCACGATCCGGGAAGCGGACCGGAAGAGGTCCTTGAGGCGGTCGCTGTCCGCCAGACGCCGCAGCGTGTGGACCCCGTCGAGGTCCGCGCCGGGCACCGGCAGCAGCCGCGGTGTGGAGCCGGTGGCCAGCAGCAGCTTGGCGTAGCCCAGCCGGCTGCCGTCGGCGAGGGTCACTTCGTGGGCGGCCGGGTCGAGGGCGGTGACGGCGTTGCCCAGGCGCAGATCGACGTCGTGCTCCGCGTACCACTGGGGCGGATGGACGTACACCTTCTCCTTCTCGGAGCTCCCCAGGAGGTAGCCCTTGGACAGTGGCGGACGCTCGTAGGGACGCTCGTGCTCGTCACCCAGCAGCAGAACGGGGCCGTCGAAGCCCTCCGCCCGCAGTGTCTCCGCGGCCTTCGCGCCGGCCAGCCCCGCTCCCGCGATCATGAATGCTGTGTTCTGGGCCATGTCCCGCTCAGCTCCTTCGGACGATCGGTTACCCGGTCATCAGTTACCCCTCCGAAGCGCGAGTGGATACCGCCGATGGAGTTGCCGTCACCCCCGCCCGGCGGTCCGCTCCAGATGCCCGCGCAGCGCCCGCGCCGTCAGATCGCGGTCCTCGCCCAGGACGAAGGCCCGCACGCCGTCGGCGTGCCACTCGGCG
Organism: Streptomyces sp. NPDC048434; assembly: GCF_043200375.1. Classification (NCBI taxonomy): domain Bacteria; kingdom Bacillati; phylum Actinomycetota; class Actinomycetes; order Kitasatosporales; family Streptomycetaceae; genus Streptomyces; species Streptomyces sp. NPDC048434. Next base: position 147,103 of record NZ_JBICXQ010000020.1, read on the forward strand.
CGGCGCTCCGGTGTGGTGGACATGGCGCAGAACGGAACCATGTGGCGGGCGCAGGCGCCGCGGACGGCCTCGACCGCTTCCCGGACGCGGGGGTGCCGGACCTGCCAGGGCACTCCGTAGGACTGGGAGAGATCGCCGGGACCCGGCAGGACGAGGTCGACGCCGCTGGGGGAGAGGATCTCGTCGATCGCGTCGACCCCCTCGGCGTCCTCGATGAGCGCCACGACCATGATCTCCTCGTTGGCCCGGCGGATGTACTCGGCCGGGTCGATGCGGCCGAAGCCGGGGCCCCGGCCGCCGTTGAGGGAGCGCATGCCCTCGGGCGCGTAACGGGCGGCGCGGATCGTCGCGTCGATGTCCGCGCGCCGGCGGACGTGCGGGACGACGATGCCCATCGCCCCGGCGTCCAGGGCGCGCAGCACGGCGCCGGGGTCGGCCTCGGGGACCCGGACGAAGGGGGTGAGCCCGGTCGTCTCGGCGGCCCTGATGAGGTTCTCCAGCTGCTGCGGGTCGACGAGGGTGTGCTCGGTGTCCAGAATGACGAAGTCATAGCCGGCGCAGCCGATCATCTCGACCATCGCGGGCTCGGGCAGGGTGCCGAACAGGCCGTGCACCTCCTCGCCCGCGGCGAGCCGCTGCCGGACCGCGTTGGGGCGGAGCATCTCAGGCCTCCTCGGTCGTGCCGGGCTCCGCGGCGCCGAGGAAGTGGAAGCCAGGGCGCGGGTGCATCAGGAAGTCGTGGTGCGAGATGTTCCAGGCGTACGCCCCGGCGACCCCGAACACCACCCGGTCGCCGGCCCGCAGCCCCGGCGCCGGGACGTTGCGGGCGAGGACGTCCTTGGGGGTGCACAGCTGCCCGGTGACGGTGACCTCGCCGCCCCGCGCCGCCGACCGCGGCCAGGGGTGCGGCCAGGGCGCGTCGGACGGCAGGACCGTGCAGGGCTGGTCATGGCCCTTGGTCGCGGGGGTGCGCAGATGGTGGGTGCCGCCGCGGACCACGGCGAACTCCTCACCGTGGCTGTGCTTCACATCCAGCACCTCGGTGGCGTACCAGCCGCAGTACGCGGTGAGCGCCCGGCCGGGCTCGATGCGCAGGGTGAAGCCGGGGTGGGCGGCGGCGAGCCGGGCCAGGCCCGCACCGAACGCGGTCCAGTCGAAACGGCGCTCCGGGGCGGCGTAGTCGACGGCCATCCCGCCTCCGATGGTCACCTCGGAGAGGGGGATGCGGTGGTGCGCGGCCAGCTCGGCGGCCCACGTCACGATGGACTCCGACACGGCGAGTTGCTCGGGCGCCTCCAGGCCGCTGGCCAAGTGGGCGTGGATGCCGCGGAGTTCGAGCTGCGGGTAGGTGCCGTCGGTGAGCAGGGCGACGACCTCACCGGCCTGCGCGGGGTCCAGGCCGAAGGGGGTGGGGCGGCCGCCCATGGCGAGCGAACTGCCGTCCAGGGAGCCGTCGTCGACCGGCAGGTTGAAGCGGGCCAGCACCGCGATACGGCGTTCCGGGGCGAGCCGGGCGGCCAGGCTCGCGAGCATGTGGAGCTCGTACACGCTCTCCAGATGGAAGCGCTCCACACCGGTCTCCAGCGCCTGCGCGACCTCGGCGGGTGTCTTGCCCGGTCCGCCGAAGGCGAGCGGGGCGCCCGGCACGGCCTTGCCGACATGCGCCAGCTCGCCGCCCGAGGAGACCTCGTAGCCGTCCACGTACGGGCGCAGCGCCTCCAGGATCTCCGGCTCCGGGTTGGCCTTGGCCGCGTAGTACAGCTCCACGCGCTCGGGCAGGGCGGCCCGGACCTCCGCCAGATGCGTGCGCAGCGCCGTCAGGTCGTAGAGGTAGGCGGGCAGTTCCCCGGGGGAGAGGGCCAGCGCGCGGTCCCGGACCTGCGGGGTGAGAGCGGGGGCGGGAGTGGTCATCGTGCGCTCCAGGGGGTGGTGTCATCGGTACGCACGGCGCCCGACAGGACGGCCTCGGCCAGCGGCGAGGGCAGCAGGACATAGCCGGCCTCGCGGTCGGCCTTGCGCTCCCAGCGGGTGAGCAGATTGGCCTTGGCGGGCAGCGGGACGCCGGCCAGCAGGGCGGCCAGCCGCGGCGGGCAGCCGTAGCGGTCCGCGTGGGTCTGCAGGGTGCGGCGGACCTGCGCCCACAGGTCCGTCTCGGTGTCCGGGTGCAGATCGGCGAGCGCGGCGAGCATCTCGGCGACGTGGTTGACCAGCAGGCAGTACACGACGCGGTCCCAGCCGCGCTGGGCGTCGTAGGTCATCGGCGCCGCGATCCGTCCCGGCAGCGAGGCCAGCAGCTCGGTGTGGTGCTCGGGGACGAGCTTGGTGCCCTCCAGGTCACGGAAGAGGACCTGTGCGGGCATGCCGTCGCCGTCGACACAGACCAGCACGTTCTGCAGATGCGGCTCCAGCACCAGGCCGTGGTCGAAGTAGGCGGCGAGCACCGGCGGCAGGAGCAGATTGAGGTAGGCGGCCCACCACTCCAGCGCGGCCTGCGGGCCGGCACCGTCCAGGAGGCGGGAGATGTGTGCCGGGCTGGTGGGGTACTCGTCGGCGACCGCGGCCGCCAGCAGCGGGGTGGTGCCCGGCAGCAGCTGCTGGGACAGGCCTTCGCGGACGATGACCCCGAACCCTTCGAGCAGTTCGGTGTCCGGGCGGCCGTCGGCGCCGGGCAGCGCGAGGCTGCGGTAGGCGGGTTCACGGAGCACCGCGCTGCCGGGGAAGCGGGTGGCGAGGTCGGTGAGCGCCGGGGCGAGCAGGCGGGTGAGGGCCACCGCGCCGGACAGCTCGTAACTGGCGTTCTTCCGCAGGCAGTTGGTGATCCGGACGTTCAGGCTGAACTTCAGGAAGGCGTCGCCGTCGTAGAGCGTGCGCACCGACGCGGTGGCGGCGAACGGCGTCTCGCTGGTGCCCAGGACGCGGATGTCGTCGCGGTCCAGCGCCTCCTGCAGGCCCGCGTGGTCGCGCAGCAGCTCGTACTGCCAGGGGTGGACGGGCAGCAGCCGGTAGCCGTCCGGGACGTCGGTGTGCAGCGCGTCCAGGGGCTCGGTGGCACCGTCGGCGGACACCTCCTCGGCGATCAGCTCCTCGCGTACGGCGAGCAGCAGCAGCGGGAAGACGGCTCCGGTCTCGGGGGCGTACGACTGCCAGGCGGCGGGGTCGCCGGTGCGGGCCTTGGGGGTCGGGTGGAAGCGGTGGCCGAGGATCAGCGCCTGCTCGGAGGTGACATAGGCGGACTGCCAGTCGTCCGCCGCGGCCTGGCCGGCGGCGGTGCCCTGCTCCGTACGGGCCGACAGCGCCGCGGAGACGGCCTGATGGCTGGAGGCGATCTGCGCCAGGAACTCCTCGTTGTGCACCCCGGTCCGCAGCGACAGCTCGGCGTGCACATACTCGGCCAGCCGGCGCCAGCCGACCTCGGCCCAGCCGTCGGCGGTCTGTTCGGACACCGGGCCGGTGAACCGGTGCGCGCCGAGCAGCGAGGTACGGCGCAGCGCGACCCGCAGCAGCACCCCGCGCCGCGGCAGCCGCAGCAGCAGCCGGCCGTGGTCGACGGCGGTCTGGTGCTCGGGTCCGGACACCTCCCGCAGCAGGCAGTTGAGCAGGGTGTGCGCCACGGCCTGGTCCGCGGTGGGCAGACCGGCGGGGGCGGCGCAGGCCGGGGCGGTGGTGGGCGAATTGGTCAGCGAGGGCATCGAAGGCTCCTGCGGGTGCGGAGAGTACGGGGGAGGGCGGTCGCCAACACGGTGACCAGCGCTATCGCGGTGCCGGTCAGGACGGGCGCGGTGGGGCCGAACCAGTCGTTTCCGGCCGCTGCGGCCACACCGGCGGTGACCGCGCCGGCCTTGGAGAAGAATTCGATCGAGCCGAACAGCCCGCCGGGGGCGCGGCCCTTGGCACAGTCGGCGGCCAGCACCGACATACAGACCAGGCCCAGGGTGAGGCCGGCGCCGAGCACCAGACGCACCGCGACGAACGAGGTGAGCGAGTCGGCGATGCCGTGCCCGGCCAGGCCCAGCGCGATACAGCCGAAGCCGAGCGCGATGCCGGTCCGGGGGCGGCTGCGGAAGAGCGAGTGCACCGGGATCGCCGCGACCAGGTAGCACATGTGCGGCAGGGCGAACAGGACACCGGACACCATCGGGCCGGTGCCCGGTATGCGCTCCTTGATGAGGGAGATCAGATACGGGAAGGAGATGACGGTGGAGAAGACGAAGGCGAACTCGATGGCGTACAGGGCCCGCAGGGAAGCGGCCGGGGCACGCCCGGAGGGCTCGGCGGCGGCCTCGACCACCGGGGTGCCGTCCGCCTCGGTCTCCGCGGTGGTGGCCTGCGGTGGTGCGGGCCGGGACCGCGGGGGCTCCGGCAGCGCCGCCAGCATCGCCGCGGCGGCCAGCGGCAGCACGGCCAGCAGCGCGTACTGGCGGTGCGGCGACAGCCACGGCGTCAGCGAGCCGACCACGATCGGCGCGCACACCAGCGCCGCGCGGGCACTGCCCTGCATCAGCGTCAGCGCCCGGGACAGCGCATGGCCCTCCAGCGCCGCCCCCAGGTAGCCGTTCGACGCGGCGAACGTGCCGCCCAGTACGCCCTGGATCACCAGGGCGGCGGCGAAGGTGCCGATCGAGTCGGCCCAGCCCGCCAGCAGGAACGCCGCGGCGAGTCCCAACTGCGCCCGCAGCAGCAGCCGTTTGCGGCCGAACCGGTCGGCGAGCCGTCCCCACAGCGGCGCACCGAGGGCGCCGAAGATGGTGGGCACGATGTAGAGCAGACCGGCCCAGCGGGCGGCGCCGTCGCCCAGCTCGGGCAGGATTTCGGTGAGGTACGGCGGCAGGCCCAGCGCGGCGAACGAGGCCACGAAGTAGCAGCCGGCCACGGCGAACACCTGACGGCGGGCGAGGCCGGGGCCGGTCTTCGTCTCGACGGCCGCCGGTTCGACGCGTGGGGAGGTGGCGGTTTTCATCGGGCTCATCGGGAAGTCCCCGTCGGCAGCAGATAGTTGGGGCCGGTGGTGTAGTGCTTGTTGATGTCGGCGGCGCCGGACCGCTCCTTGGACAGCAGGGTGCCGGCGCTGACCATCGCCTTGACCGGCAGCTCCGGGGCGTCCAGGAGGTGTGCGCGCAGCGCGGCGCCCGGCCCGCCCGGTGCGGTGCCCAGCCGTGCGACGGCCTCGGCGAGCCGGTCGCGGACCTGGCCCAGCAGCCGGTCGAGCGGGGCGCGTCCGTGCCGGGCCAGCCCGAAGGCGTAGGAGCCCGCGCACAGATGGAGGGTGATGGTGGTGAACAGGTCCAGCACCGGCCGGTCGTGGTCCGCGAAGATCCGCGGATCGGCGAAGTCCGCGGGGTCCGGGGCGTCCTCGCCCAGGGTCTCCCGCAGCCGTACGGCGTTGATGCGCGGCGCGTCGTTGTCCTTGAACAGCAGCCGCAGCCGGGTGCCGTGCGCCCCCTCGTCCAGTACCAGCGAGATGTTCTGCTGGTGCGACTCCAGGCCGAAGCCGTAGCCGAACAGGGTGGTCTGCCAGTCGAAGAGCAGGGCCAGACAGGCGTCCAGCAGGGCCGGCGCGTCACCGCCGTAGAAGCGGTCGGCGAGCTCGTCGATCACCAGCCGTCCGCCGGGCGCCCGGGCCAGCAGCGCGGCCATCGGCACCACGGCACTGCCTTCCAGCCCGGCCGGGTAGCGCCGGCACAGCACGGCGAGCAGCTCGTGGTCGGCGTGTGCGTAGACCGTCTCGTCGGCCTGCAGGATCGACTCGGCGAAGCGCGGCTCGCGGGCGATCACCTTGTCCAGCAGCCGCTGGCCCTCGGCACCGTCGATGAGCGTGCGGGGCTTGATGGTGCGCCGGTTGCGCAGCCCCAGCGTCGCGGTGGCCAGCGGCAGCTTCAGATGCAGCCGGGGATCGTCGTCCACCGCCACGGTCCGCATCGACAGGGTCGGCACCGCCCCGAGCAGTGCACGGTCGGACAGCACCGCCTCGCGCTCCAGACCGGTCTCGCGCAGCGCCTCGTGCAGCGCGTCGCCGAGGGTCAACGGGTGGACGGGGAGCGCGAGATGGCTGTCGTCGAGGTGCGGCAGATCCAGCTCCGCCGGCGTCGGCCAGCAGTCGGGCAGCGCCGCGGCGCCGCCCGCGACGGTCATCGCGGTGCGGGGTACGGCCAGCCAGTGCAGCGCGAAGTCCGGACGGAACTCCGGTGCGTAGGCCCGCAGTTGGCCCTCGTCCAGACCGGAGCGGCCCCGCGAGGTCGGGTAGACGGGGTGGTCGATGCGCGCGGCGAGCGTGTCGTACGCCAGACCGCCGTCCACTCCCCGCCAGCCCTCGGACGAGGCGCCATGACGTTCGGTCAGGATGTGGTCGACCTCGTCCCGGGTGCGGGTGTGCAGCCGCATCGTCGCCAGGGTCTGCCGGCACTCCTCGGCGAAGGCGTCGAAGCCGGGGTGGTCGGCCGGATCGGCGAGGGTGCGCAGAGCGGTGAGGATCTCGTCGACCGACGTGAGCCGGGCGCCGTCGGATTCGCGGACGAGCAGCGGCAGCCGGGCCGCATAGGTGCTCTGGTACCCGTCCGCGCCCAGCGGCAGCAGCAGGGCACCGGCGGCCGGGTCGGCGGGCAGCCGCAGCCAGGGGCCGTCCGGCCGCTCCAGCAGCGTGCCGCGGGTGCGCAGCCCGACCACGTCCTCGCGCAGCAGCGCGCTCAGCACCCGCAGCAGCAGCTCGGACTCCTCGGCCGCGCCGGCCGTGTCCTCCCCGGCCGCGTCGGTGCCGGTGTCGAGGGAGACGGTCATGACGAGATCTCCCAGCGCTCCGCGGCGAAGAAGTCTTCCGCGACCCGGTCCAGCACGCTGCGGTCGGTGCCGGTGGACCGCAGGACGCCGAGGTAGTCGCGGTTGGTGCGGTAGAGCGGGTGCTCGGCGCCGACCGCGCGCAGCGGCCGGTAGGCCAGCCGTACGCCGTCCGCGTCGCGGTCGGTGGCGGCGGGCGCGGCGGTGAGCGTGCCGGCCCGGTCGGCGAGGGCGTACTCCACCCGGCCCGCACCGTCCTGCCGGGCACCGAGATCGGCGGGCAGCGGCTCGCCGAGATGGGTCCGCAGGACGTGCTCGAACAGCTCGATGCCCAGCACCTGGGCGAGCAGCAGATCGCACTGGTCGCCGATGACGCGGTAGTTCACCTCGATGAGCCGCGCCCGGCCCTCGTGCACCACGAACTCGGTGTGGCAGGCGCCGAATCCGACGCCCAGCGCGTCGAGTTGGGCGAGCACCTGCGCGACGACCGGTTCCGGGTGGGCGGCGACGAAGTCGTGCCGCTCCTCGATGAAGGCCGGCGGCGCGGAGAGGGTGGTGTGGAAACCGCCCAGGACATGGCGCAGCCGGCCGTCACCGAGGGTCTCCAGGGTGTACAGCTCGCCGGCCAGGAACTCCTCGGCGACCAGCGCCGCCTGCGGGCGCCGCGCCTGGATCTCCGTGGCGCGCGCCACCAGTTCCCCGGGGCCGGCGGCCAGCATCACATCCTCGCTGGCCACGCCCTCGCGGGGCTTGACGACGCAGGGGTAGGGCAGCTCCGCGGCGGTGAGCGCGGACGGGTCCTGGCCGGGGGCGAGCTCCGCTGACCGCACGGTGTCGGTGCCGGAAGCGGCGAGATGGCGGCGCATCTCGGCCTTGTTCTTGGCGCGCAGCGCGGCCCGCCAGTCCTTGCCGGGCAGCCCGAAGTACTCGGCGGCCAGGGCCGCCTGGGTCTGCAGATGGTCGCTGTTGGTGAAGACCGCGGCGGCCGGGTGATGGCCGGCTATGCGATGGATGACGGCGCGGAAGTCATGGACGTCGCACTCCAGGACCTCGGCCCGGTCGCAGGTGCGCCGGTGTGCTTCGGGCTGGTCCGTCAGCACCGTGACATCGAGACCGAGGCGGGCGGCGGCGGGGAGAAATCCCTCGGTGACCGAGTCGGTGGGGTTGAGAGCGAGCAGATACATCCGCATGGGCGGGGTCCTTCAGGATCAAGGGTGGTGCGGGGGACATCGGGGACGGGGGCGGGCCGTGGGGACGGCGGCCCACCCCCGTTTCGGGCGCGTCAGCTCTTCGGCAACGGCACGCCGGTGGCCTTCGCCACGTCGGCGAGCATGTGCTCGGCGGCCTGGATGCCGATGCCGGACATCCAGGTCTCGTCGGGCACGTCGAAGACCTTGTGCTTCTTGACGGCCGGCAGGTCCTTCCAGACGGGGTTGGACGTGACGTCCTTCTGCTGGGTCTTGTCCGGCGAGTCGGCGACGGTCACGAACACCAGGTCGGCGTCAGCCTTGTCGATCTGCTCCGGGCTGACGTCGAGCATCGTCTTGACCGGGGCGGTCGAGCTCTGCGACGTCGGCCGGGCCAGGCCGATGTCGTTCAGCACCACGCCGCTGTAGGAGGACTTCTGGTAGAGGCGGGTCGGGCCGGCGACGAAGCGGACCACGGACGCCGAGGGCATCTTGCCGTGGTACTTCTTCTTGATGGCCTCGCCCAGCGCCTTGGCGCGGGTCTCGTACTCCTTCAGCTTCCGGTCGGCCTGCTTCTCCAGACCCAGCGCCTTGGCGTGGACCTTCAGATTGGCCTTCCAGGGACCGCCGGTGGTCTCGGTGAAGACGGTCGGCGCGATCTGCTTGAGCTTGTCGTAGATCTTCTCGTGCCGGACCTTGGAGGACAGGATCAGGTCGGGCTTCAGGGAGATGATCTTTTCGAGGTTCGGCTCCAGCAGGGGACCGACGTCCTTGACGCCCCCGATCTCGTCCTTGAGGTAGGTGGGGAAGCCGCCCTCGGTCTTCATGTGCGGGGAGACCGCGCCGACGGGCTTGACGCCGAGGGTGGTGACATCGTCGAGCTCACCGGTGTCCAGGACGACCACGCGCTTGGGCTTGGCGGGGATCTTCACCTCGCCGCCCATGGCGCTCTTGACGGTGCGCGGGAAGCCGGCGCCGCCCTTCGCCGCGTCGTCGCCGGCCGAGGACGAGCCGCCGCCGCACGCGGTGAGGGCGCCCGCGCCCAGGACGACGGCGAGCAGTGCGGCCGGCAGCCGGCCGGCGCCGTGAAGAGTGGATCTGGTGAGCATGAGGGTGCAACTTCCTTACGGGGAGCGGAAAAGGGAGAGGTCGTGGGGGAGCGGTGGGGTCAGGCGGCGGTGGTGTGCCGTTTCGCGCTGCCCTTGGGGACGACCAGCGGGGTGCCGGTCTCGGGGTCGGGGATGACCCGGCAGTCCACGTCGAACACGGACTTGACCAGCTCCGCGTCGAGTACGTCCGCCGGTGCGCCGGCCGCCGCCAGCCGCCCGTCCTTGAGGACCACGAGGTGATCCGCGTAACGGGCGGCCTGCCCGAGGTCGTGCAGCACCATCACCACGGTGCGGCCGGCCTCGGAGTGCAGCGCGGCGACCAGATCGAGGACATCGAGCTGGTGCCGCAGATCCAGGAACGTGGTCGGCTCGTCGAGCAGCAGCAGCTCGGTGTCCTGCGCCAGCGCGAGCGCGATCCAGGCGCGCTGCCGCTGGCCGCCGGAGAGCCGGTCGACGGGCTGGTCGCGCAGCTCCACGGTGCCGGTGCGCCGCAGCGCCTCCTCCACCGCCTGCTGATCCGCCGTCGACCAGGGGCTCAGCAGCCGCTGGTGCGGATAGCGGCCCAGGCGTACCAGCGCCTCGACCGTGATCGCCTCGGGGGTGACCGGCTGTTGGGGGAGCAGCCCCATCCGCAGGGCCAGCGCCCGCGCCGGCATCCGGTGGATATCGGCGCCGTCCAGCGCGACGGTGCCGGCGGCCGGCGCCAGCAGCCGGGTCAGACCGCGCAACAGGGTCGACTTGCCACAGGCGTTGGGGCCCACGACGGCGGTGACGGCGCCGCCGGGCAGCACCAGATCGAGGCCGCCGACGATCAGCCGGTCGCCGTAGCGCAGATCGAGTCCCTGGGTGGAGAGCTGGTTGGCGGTCATCGGACACTCCTGTTGACGGAACTGCTCTGACGGATCATCAACACCAGCAGCCACGGCGCGCCCAGAGTGGCGGTGACCACTCCGACCGGCAGCCCGCCGACCGGCAGCAGGTACTGCGCCACGAGATCGGAGGCGAGCAGCAGTACGGCACCGGCGAGGCCGGACAGCGCCAGCGTCCCGGCGGTCGGCGGCCCGGCGAGGAACCGCACCGTGTGCGGAACGGCGAGCGCGACGAAGGCGACCGGGCCGGTGAGCGCGGCGGCCAGCGAGGCGAGCACGATGGCGATGACCAGGACCTGCAGACGGGCGGCGTGGGTGCGCAGCCCGAGCGCGCCGGCCGAGTCGTCGCCCAGGTCGAGGACGGCGAGCCGGCGGTGCAGCGCGAAGGCGCCGAGCAGCCCCACGGCCATCGCCCCGCCGGCGGACCACACTTCGGTCCAGGTCCGCCCGTACACCGACCCCGTCGTCCACTGCAGGGCCGACCCCGCGAGTTCAGTGGGGAAGCGGACGACCATGAACGTCACCGCCGCGGACAGGCCCGCCTGCACGGCGAGACCGACCAGCACCAGGCGGGTCACACTGACCCCGGAGCGCCAGCCGAACACCCCCAGCAGCGCCGCGGCGAGCAGCCCGCCACCCAGCGCGGCCAGCGGCATCAGCGCCTGCGAGGCCCCGGCGGCCAGCATCGCCACCGCGCCGAACGAGGCGCCGCCGGTCACGCCCATCACATCGGGGGAGGCGAGCGGATTGCGGAACAGCCGCTGCAGCAGGGCACCGGCCACCGCCAGACCCGTCCCCGCGACGATCGCCGCGACCATCCGCGGGGCCCGGAACTCCTGGACCACCAGCACCGTGGCCGAATCGCCGATACCGAACAGGCCCTTGACCGCATCGGCGGGCGGCAGCGGCATATCGCCGTTGGCCACGGACACCGTCACCAGTACGGCGAGCACCACGACGCCGGCGAGGGCGAGCAGCGGGGTCCGGCGGACCGCGGGCTTGCGTCCGCGGGCCGGGGCCTGGGGCGGGGCGGAGGACGGCGAGCCGAGCGCCTTCGTGCTCCGTATGCCGTCGGTCATCGGGCCACCTTCCGGGCCAGCAGCGCCAGCAGCGGCGCGCCGAGGAACGCGCTGATGATGCCGACCTGCAGCTCGGACGGCCGGATGACGATCCGTCCGAGGATGTCGGCGGTGAGCAGCAGCAGGGGCCCGGCTATCAGGCAGCCGGGCACCAGGATCCGGTGGTCGGAGGTGCGCAGCAGCTGGCGGACCAGATGCGGTGCGGCCAGCCCGATGAAGGCGAGCGGACCGGCCACGGCCACCGCCGACGCGGCGAGCAGTACGACGGCCAGACCGCCGGCCACGCGGATCCGGGCCACCCGTACGCCCAGCGCCTGCGCCGCATCGTCGCCCAGCGCCAGCGCGTTGAGGGCGGGGGCGAGGGCCAGCGCGAGGACCAGACCGAGCGCCAGGGTCGGCAGCACCGGGTAGAGCACCGACAGCGGGCGCTCGGCCAGCGAACCGGCCATCCAGAACCGGGCCTCGTCCAGCGACCGCTTGCTGGCCAGCATGACCGTCGACGTCCAGGAGAGCAGGACGAGTTGGAGGACGGTGCCGCCCAGCGCGAGGCGCGCGGGGTCGAGATCACCCGCGCGCCGGGCCAGCGCCTGGGCGAACAGCGCGGCGGCCGCGGCTCCCGCGAACGCGAACCAGACGTACTGGGCGGGGCGGGTCAGATGCAGTGCATAGATCGCGGTGACCACCGCGAAGCCCGCGCCCGCGTTGATGCCGAGCGTCGTCGGGGACGCGAGCGGGTTGCGGGTGACGCCCTGGACGACCGCGCCGGCGACACCGAGGGCCGCGCCGACCGCGAGGGCCACCACGGTCCGTGGCAGCCGAAGTCCCGTCACCACAAGGGCATCCCGCCCGTGGACGGTGCCGGACAGCGCGTCCCACACGGTGGACAGCGGTACGGACCGGGCGCCGAGGGCGAGGCTCAGGGCAGCACAGACCGTCAGGACACAGAGCCCGGCCACGAACAGCGGGACGCGCCGCAGGGCGTTCGCGGCGGGTCGCGCATCGGGCACAGGGGGTGCGGTGGCAGTTGGTTTGATCGTCGGCACGCGTCGTTACGTTAGGTTAGGCATACCTAAACTTGCAAACGCGCCTGCGTTAAACGATCAACTGTCCCTTTTGTCGGGCGGAGATCCACCGAAGAGCCGTCGCGAGGCCCCGACCTGGGGTGATCTACCCGTCTTCACGCCTGCTCACTCCACTGAACTACCGCCTGTGTCCCTGCCGTCGATCCGGCGGCGCGTGAGTGAATCGCCCGGAAAGCAGGTCGATGGCACTGTTTGGTCGATGTGCTTCTCTGAGGGGCGAGGCTGCCGTCTTGCCCAGCTGAGGAGCGCCATGGCCCCCACCACTCCCCGTATCGCGATCATCGGCGCCGGCCCCGGCGGGCTGACCTGTGCCCGCGTCCTGCAGTGCCACGGCGTACCGGTCACCGTCTTCGACCACGAAGCGTCCGCGGACGCCCGCCCGCAAGCCGGTGCCCTGGCGCTGCAGATGACGGAAGGTCAGGCGGCACTGCGGGCCGCCGGTCTGCACGAGGAGTTCGCCGCTCTCGCCCGCCCCGAGGGGCAGGAGATGCGGCTGCTCGACCACACCGCGACGGTGCTCTTCCAGTACACCCCCGCCCCCGGCGAGACCGGCCGCCCCGAGATCGACCGGGGCGAGCTGCGCCGGCTGCTGCTGGACTCCCTCACTCCGGAAAGCGTGCGCTGGGGCAGCTATCTGCGCACCCTGCATCCGCTCGGCGACGGCCGCCACAAGGCCGAGTTCGACGACGGCCACACCGAGACCTTCGACCTGGTCATCGGCGCCGACGGCGCCTGGTCCAGGGTCCGGCCGATGCTCTCCGACGCCACCCCCCACTACACCGGTGTCACCGTCGTCGAGTCCCGATTCGAGGACGCCGACACCCGTCACCCGGATGTCGCCCGTCTGGTCGGCGGCGGCAGCATGAGGGCCGAGTCCGCCGACAAGGCGCTGATCGCCCACCGCGACAGCCGCGGCCGCATCCGCCTCTGTGCCGCCTTCCGCGGCTCCGAGGACTGGGCGCTGGAGGCGGGGGTGCACAGGGCGGACACCGAGGCCGTCCGCGCCGCGCTGCTCGACCGGTTCGCGGGCTGGGACGAGCGGCTGCTGGCGCTGCTGCGGGACAACGAGGGCGGGTTCCTCAATCGGCCGCTGTTCGCCCTGCCGGTGCCGCACACCTGGACCCACACCCCGGGCCTGACCCTGCTCGGCGACGCCGCGCATCTGATGTCCCCGTTCGCCGGCGCGGGCGCCGGCCTCGCGATGCTCGACGGCGCTGAACTCGCCCAGGCCCTCGCCGGACACGGTGACCCTGACGAGGCGGTACGCGCCTACGAAACGGCCATGCTGCCCCGCGCCGCCGAGGCCGCCGCGGCCGCCGCCCGCGTCCTGGCCGAGGCCCTCGCCCCCGACGCCCCGCGCGGCTCGCTGCGCCATCTGCGCGCCGGCTCCGGTGACCTGCGGCCGTAGCGGGGCCGATGCCGTCACCACGGGATCCGGCCAATCCGCCCGCCGCGCCGCGCGCCGCCCCCGCTTCCCGCGTTGCCCGGTCACGAGAGGTGATCGCCTGTCATGACCCGGCCGACACCCGGCCGCCGCGCACCCCAGAAGACCCGGCCCCGCCGGGCACCGGCCGACACCGCGCTCCCGGGCGGCTGGGCCGGCCCGCCGTCCGCCCTCCGGTTGCGGCCCTGTCGCACCCATCGGACGATCGGCAGCGTACGGATACCGACCGGCAGGGTGCGGACGCGAGCGCGGCACCGCCCGGCCACGGCTCGGCGCGGAGGGACGGAACACACCGTGAAGATCACTGAGCCCACACCCGGCGCGCCCTGCTGGGTAGAGCTGGGTACGTCGGACGTGGACGCCGCCAAGGTGTACTACCGCCAGGTCTTCGGCTGGCGCGCCGAGACCGACGCGCGGGAGGAGGCGGGCGGCTACACCATGCTCTACCTCGGGGGCGCCCCGGTCGCCGCGCTGACCTCCCTCTACACCCCCGGGCAGCCCACTGCCTGGACCGTGTCGTTCGCGACGCGGGACGCCGACGCGCAGGCCGCGGCGGTCGCCGAGGCGGGCGGGCGGCAGCTGATGGGGCCGATGGACGTCTTCGACCTGGGCCGCTTCGCCGTCGTGGCCGACCCGGAAGGCGCGGTGTTCTCGCTGTGGCAGGGCCGTTCCTTCGCCGGCGCCGCGGTGTTCAACGCACCGGGCTCGCTCGGCTGGGTCGAGCTCGCCACCCGGGACGCGGAGGCCGCCAAGGCCTTCTACACGCGGATCTTCGGCTGGACCGTGGGTACCCACGCGGACTATCCGCAATGGGGTATCGACGGCGCCGACTTCGGCGGTATGAGCGCGCTGGACGAGTTCTATCCGGACGACGTCAGGGCGCACTGGCTGCCGTACTTCGCGGTTGCCGACGTCGATGGGACGGCCGCCCGGGCCGCCGAGTCGGGGGGCATGCTCCTGGTGCCCCCGACGGATGTGCCCGCGGGACCGAGGGTCGCGGTGATCCGGGATCCGCAGGGGGGACACTTCGGGATCCATCGGGCCGGTACCGAGGGATGACCCTCGGCGGCTCCGTGTGCCGGCGGGGCGGCGACTGCCCGTGACCCGGGCGCACTTGCGCTGTCACACGATCGGCGGCCTGTTCGTCGTTTCACCACATTCCGCGAGGTGATTGCGCGTAATGTCCACTTCGCGCCAATGGGTGGCATTGCGCGTCGAGAACAGGAGACCCCTATGTCCACGACCGACCTCCTCGTGGCCCGAGGTAAACAGCTCGCAGCCGGCGCGGGCGCACTGACCGCAGCCGTCGCCCTCGGCGCGACGCTGCTCTCCGCGGCCCCGGCCCAGGCGGCGCCCGCACCCAACAAGCCCTTCGGCGTGGTCACTGCCAAGGCGGGTCTGAGCCAGCGTCAGTACCCCAGCACCGATTCCTCCGTGCGGGGCTACCTCCGTCACCGCTCACAGGTCGGCCTGGTGTGCAAGGTGCGCACCCAGAGTGTCCGCGGCAACTCCGTCTGGTACCTGACGCGCAACGAGCGGCCGGCGTGGGTCTCGGCGAAGTACGTGACCAACAGCGGCTACGTGAAGTACTGCAAGGACGTGCAGCACACCCGGGTGCAGGCGAACACCCCGGCGAAGCACGCCGTGGGCTGATGGAGCCCGGGTAAGGCCCGGTCCGGTGCCGCGGAGGTGCCGGGCCGGGCCTTCGTGTGTGCGGTGGGCAGGGCCGGCGCGCGGGGTTCAGGGGCGGGAAACCGAGAACGGAGAAGAAGCGTGCAGATCGATCTCACCGGCCGGACCGCGATGGTGACCGGCTCCACCCAAGGCATCGGGGCGGCCATCGCCATGGGGCTGGCCCGCGCCGGCGCCCGGGTCGCCGTGAACGGCCGCAGCGCCAGGTCCGTGAATGAGGCGCTGCAGCGGATGCGTGCCCAGGAACCGGGCGCGGCATTTCTCGCGGCGCCCGGCGACATCGGCACCGACAGCGGCTTCGCCCAGGTCGTCGAGGCCGTATCGCAGGCGGACATCCTCATCAACAACCTGGGCATCTTCGGCCCCAAGCCCGCTCTGCAGATCGATGACGCCGAGTGGCGGCGGTATTTCGAGATCAATGTGCTCACGGCCGTCCGGATGATCCGCCGCTATCTGCCCGGAATGACCGAACGCGGCTGGGGCCGCATCCAGAACATCGCCAGCGACTCCGCCCTGGTGATTCCGGCGGAGATGATTCATTACGGGATGTCAAAGACCGCGCTGCTCGCGGTGTCCCGGGGCTTTGCGAAGGAGGCGGCGGGGAGCGGGGTGTGCGTGAACTCGGTGATCGCCGGACCGACCCATACGGGCGGGGTCGAGGACTTCGTCCGTGACATCGTCGGCCGGGATCTGTCGTGGGACGAGGCGCAGCGTGCGTTCATGCGGGAGTACCGGCCGCAGTCGCTGATCCAGCGAATGATCGAGCCGGAGGAGATCGCCGCCATGGTGGTCTATCTCAGCTCCCCGTTCGCCTCGGCGACGACCGGTGCGGCCGTCCGCGTCGACGGCGGGTACGTCGACTCGATCGTGCCCTGACCGACGGCGGACGGGTGACCCGCCCGCCGCCCTTTCCCCGCCGGTCCGCCCGCCGCCTTTTCCCGGCCGGTCCGCCCGTCGCCTCTCCCGGTCGGCCCGACCGGACCGGACGTACCTCCCGCTCGCCGCCCTTCCGTATTACTGGAACAAGTTCTACTGTGCCCCTCGATCCGGCAACCGACGGGCCGTCAGCATGCTGTGCCCCTCGGGCCGGACGACCGGACCGGACGAACTGGAGGGGCCGTGCACCTCGAATACACCCCCGAGCAGCAGCAGTTGCGCGCCGAGCTGCGCACATACTTCGCCGAGCTGGTGCCGGACCACGCCCACGCGGGCCACGGCTCCGAGGCCGCCGAAGACGCCCCCCTCACCGGCCCCGCCGCCCAGAAGCGCTTCTACCGCGAGACCGTACGCAGGCTGGGCGCCGACGGCTGGCTCGGTGTCGGCTGGCCCAAGGAGTTCGGCGGGCGCGGTCTGTCCCCGACGGAACAGTTCATCTTCTTCGACGAGGCGGCCCAGGCGGGCGTGCCGCTGCCGCTGATGGCGCTGAACACCGTCGGCCCGACGATCATGCAGTTCGGCACCGACGAGCAGAAGGCCTACTTCCTGCCCCGGATCCTCTCCGGCGAGATCGACTTCGCCATCGGCTACAGCGAACCGGACGCCGGCACCGACCTGGCCGCCCTCAAGACCCGCGCCGTACGCGAGGGCGACGAGGAGAGCGGGCACTACGTCGTCAACGGGCAGAAGATCTGGACGACCAACGGCGACACCGCGGACTGGGTATGGCTCGCCGTGCGCACCGACCCGGCAGCCCCGCCCCACAAGGGCATCACCATGCTTCTCGTCCCCACCAGCGACCCCGGCTACTCCTGCACCCTGATCAACACCCTCGCCTCGCACGACACCACCGCCAGCTACTACGAGAACATCACCGTCCCGGCCTCCCGCCGCGTCGGCCAGGAGAACAAGGGCTGGCGGATCATCACCAACCAGCTCAACCACGAGCGGGTCACCCTCGCCGCCCACGGCACCATGGCCATCCGCGCGCTGCACAACGTCCAGCGCTGGGCCGCCGACACCAAGCTCACCGACGGCCGCCGGGTCATCGACCTGGGCTGGGTGCGCGGACGGCTGGCCCGCACCCACACCCGACTCGACGCCATGAAGCTGCTGAACTGGCAGATGGTCGACGCGCTCCAGCAGGGCACCCTCACCCCGCAGGACGCCTCCGCGGTCAAGGTCTACGGCTCCGAGGCCCGCCGGGACGCCTACGCCTGGCTGATGGAGATCGTCGGGTCCGCCGGCCCCCTCAAAGAGGGCTCGGCCGGCGCGGTGCTGCACGGCGAACTGGAACGCGGCTACCGCTCCGCCGTCATCTTCACCTTCGGCGGCGGCAACAACGAGATCCAGCGCGAGATCATCTCGTGGATCGGCCTCGGAATGCCCCGCGTACGGCGCTGAACCGCTGGGTGACGAGGCTTTTCAGTTGGCACAAAAGCGGGATAGTTGGCACCGGCTGAAGTCGCGGGCCGGCGGGTAGCAGGTCTGGCGCGCCGACTGTCTGAGGCAGCTGACCTGCTACGTGCTCTGGGCTGATGAGGTTTGGGCGTACTTTGCGTGCGCGATTCCTGCTTGCTGATCGTGCGTACGGAACCGTGGAGGGCCAGGTTCTCGTCGCAGGGAGTCCCGAGTTGGGTCGCGCAGAGCTTCAGGCGTCGGGAAATCGCTCACTGCAGTAGACGCCGGATCGTGGATGAGACAACGCGGGGGCTCGGGACGTGTGTTCTCGCGCCGGACGATGATCGACGGTCTCCGTCTCCATCGCTGCTGCTTTGTCACTCGGTGTGCGGCCTGCGGGTCTTCGCAATGAGGTCTGCCTCGCATTCGGAGCGGACCAGGTCGAGAAAGTCGAGGTAGCCCATCTTCGCTTCATCGGCCCGACGGGTGAACTCGTTGATGGTCTCCGCGAGGTAGGCAGGCTGAGCTTGCCGGCCGTGGTGCGGATGCGGTTGCTGGTGAGCTCGCTCAAGAAGGTAGCTACGTCGCTCGATGGGTGGTGAAGGGACGGGTGCCGGTCAGCTCGTCATAGACCGACAACGGTCGGCGCCCGACCTCGATCCGGGTGGCCGCGGCCCTGTTCAGTAGGGCCTGCAAAGGACTGACCACCTCGCTCCGCGGCCGCTCTTGACGAGGCTGGACCGGGATGTCGCCGGTGGTGGTCCTGTATCGACCACGCAGCACAGTGCCGAGCAGCAGGTCTCATCGCATCAGCAACTGTCCCTTTCCATCCGTACGAGGCTGGGGACGTTCACGTGTACGCCGACACTGCGGCGCACCAGCGTCATCACACTGGAGCACGGCAACGGAGAGGCACCTGCCGCCGTTCTCAGGTTGATCGTCGTCCGTTCCCGCCCGAGGGCGGGCACGGGTCGGCTAGCGGATCCGCAGGGGAAGGGTCTTCGGTCCGCGGGCCTGGGTCCCGCCCCAGGTCACCGTGGACGGGTCCTGGAGGCTGAACTCGGGGATCCGCTCGAGCCAGACCTCCAGTGCGACGCGGAGTTCCATGCGGGCCAGGTGGGAGCCCAGGCAGCGGTGGATGCCGAGGCCGAACGCGGCGTGCCGGTTGCCTTCGCGGTCGATGATGACCTCGTCGGCGCGGTCGAACTGGGCCGGGTCCCGGTTGGCGGCCGGGAAGGAGAGCAGGATCCAGTCGTCGGCCTTCATGTCGACGCCCCGCCAGTGCATGTCGTCCTTCACGAGCCGGGCCATGGTGACCGGCGCGTAGGCGCGGAGGAACTCCTCCATCGCGGTCGGCAGCAGCTCGGGCTCGGCCACCAGGCGCTCGCGATCCTGCGGGTTCCCGGCCAGGTGCCACAGGGACGTGCCGATCGCGCTGTAGGTGGTGCTGATGCCGGCGATGAGCAGCAGCATGATGGTGCCGATGACGTGGTTCGGTTCGAGCTTGCGGCCGTGGAGCTCCGCGTTGAGGAGGTAGCTGATGAGGTCGTCACGCGGCTGCTCGATGTGCTTGTTGACCTCCGCGAGGAGGTAGATGAACACCCGGCCCATGTGCTCGATGCGCTCGTCCCGCGACTGCTTGCCCTCGCCCTCCAGGTTGGTGGCGAGCTCGTGGAACCGTTCCCGGTCCTCCGGCGGCAGGCCGAGCAGGTCGCCGATGACCCGGCTCGGGATCTGCTGCGCGTAGTCGTGGGCGGCGTCGACGACGTCCCGCCCCTTCAGGCCGTCGATGAGGGAGTGGCAGAACGCCCTCGTGCCGGGCTCAAGCTTGGCGACCGCGGTCTTGGTGAACGCCGGCAGCAGCAGCTTGCGCGCGCTGTGGTGGAACGGCGGGTCGGAGGTGATGGGCGGTGCTTCGCCGATCGGCGCCAGGTCCCGCGGCGGGCGGAACTCGCTCAGGTTGGTTCCGAGCGAGGAGAAGCGGTCGGTGTCGTAGGCGATCGCCGCGATGTCCTCGTACAGGGTCGGCACCCACGCGCCACCGAACCGCTCGGTGTGCGCGATCGGGCATCGCTGCCGCAGGTCGTCCATGATCGGGAAGGGATCCTCGGACCACCGCGGATCCAGGTGCGAGAAGTCCGTCGCCCAGTCGGTGACCGGGCCGGTGATGATCTTGCCGCGCGAAACGTGGAACCGGTCCCTGTCGGAGTGCCGGAAGTCCTTGTTGAAGCGATCGTCGGCGGTCATGTCACGCCCCCTCGATCAGGGTGATCGCCCGCTCCGGGCAGCTCGCGACGGCGAGGCGGGCCTCGCGCTCGTTGTCCGGCGGCACGGTGCCGTCGCCGGGAACGTTGCCGTAGCCCTCGACGTCCTCGCCGAACACGCCGGGGGCGATGTCGTAGCAGCGGCCGTGTCCTTGGCAGCGCCCGGAGTCGATCTGAACTTCCACGGTGAACCGTCCCCTTGTTGTGAAACTGATCTGCACGCCCGTTCGGCATACCTCGTCGTGCCGGGCTCGTCGGGCCGCTCGATCAGCTCCATGCCGCGGCCCACGCGAGCACGGGGTCCTCGCAGGGTGCGTGCAGCGGCGACCGGAACCCGCCGGGACCCGGCGAGTTCAGTGGGCCGGATGCCCACGAGCGATCTCCTCAGCGTGCGACGTGCCGGGTGCCGACCCGGTCCATGCTTCCTGGCACCGAGCGGTCGCGGAAAGGGCGGTCAGCCATCGTCGGACCATCGCGGGGTAACTGTGTGCCCATTGCGGGGAACGCCGGCGCCCGTGACGATGGCGGTGACGGCGCTGACGGTGACGACGGCTCCCGGAGGCGGGGCCGCGGTCCGCGGCGTGTGCCAGTTACCTCGCAGTGGCCGAGCGATGGCTGACCACCCTTTACACGACCGCGCGGCGCCAGCAAGCATGAGGGCGCGACGGGCCTGGCAACGACGAAGAGATGGTGATCCTCGAGGGTCAGCCGGATACGAGCACACCGCCCTCTGACGACACATCACATCCGCCTGCTCAAGTACGTTTCCGCGATACCGCGATACACAGAAGATGAAAAGGTGACAGTCAATGGGGTATGTGTTCTCGCTGGTTCTCAGCCGGGAGATTACCGAGGACGAAATGACCACCCTGAAGGTGGGTTGCGGCGGCGCTGCCGACTTCGGCACCGACCTGCTCCCGACCAACGCCGAAGTCACCGTCACGAGGATGGACTTCGATGACGCCGTGTCCCCGACGCTGGCTGACGCCATCGAATCAGCTCTTGCGGCGGTGACGGAGGTGCCGGAGCTCAGCGTCTCCGAGCTCACCGTCCCGGCCCAGCCGGCGGGCGCCGAGGGCGCCGAGGCCGAGGCCAAGGAGCCCGTGGCCGCCGCTGCCGGTACGGACTGAGAGCGGTCCGGTCTTCGCGCTGGCGGTCCTGGACCTGGCGGGCGGATCTCGCCGAACTCGCCGTGGTGATCGGCTCCTCGCGGTGATCAGCTTGCCGCGGTGGTCGGCTCGCCGCCCCGCGTCCACCGGCTCGAACCCGCCGTGGAGCCACGGCCCCGCTGCCCAGATACACGCCGTCCAGCCGGCCGACGGCGTGTTTCTGCATGTCAACCCTCGGATTCCTGGCCGGTCCCGCTGCCCCGGCCGCGGCACCCGGGCTGCGGCGTTCCCCGGAATGGGCACTGAATTACCCCGCGATGGCCGGGCGATGGCCGACCGCCCTTTCCGTGACCGTGCGATGCCGGGCAGCATGAACACCGCAGGTATCCGGCTCGACCGCATGCTGAGGGGACCGCCCGTGGCCATGGGGCCCGTTCGCCCGTCGAACCCGCCGGGCCGGGGCGTCATCGCCTTCCCGGAGACCTCTGCCGCCGTCGGCCTGCCGTGCAGGATGGCCGAACGGGGCCATGCGGATCAGCCTCATGACAAGTGGGACGGTTCACTGTGAAAGTTCAGATCGACTCCGGGCGCTGCCAAGGTCACGGCCGCTGCTACGACATCGCCCCCGGCGTGTTCGGCGAGGACGTCGAGGGCTACGGCAACGTTCCCGGCAACGGCACCGTGCCGCCGGGCAACGAGCGCGAGGTCCGCCTCGCCGTCGCGAGCTGCCCGGAGCGGGCGATCACCCTGATCGAGGGGGCGTGACGTGACCGCCGACGATCGCTTCAACAAGGACTTCCGGGACCCGGACCGGGACCGCTACCACACCATCCGCAGCGAGACCATCTCCGGCCCGGTCACCGACTGGGCGACGGACTTCTCGCACCTGGATCCGCGGTGGTCCGAGGATCCCTTCCCGATCATGGACGACCTGCGGCAGCGATGCCCGATCGCGCACACCGAGCGGTTCGGTGGCGCGTGGGTGCCGACCCTGTACGAGGACATCGCGGCGATCGCCTACGACACCGACCGCTTCTCCTCGCGGTCGGTGAACGTGGGCAACTTCCGGCCGCCGCGGGACCTGGCGCCGATCGGCGAACTCCCGCCCATCACCTCCGACCCGCCGTTCCACCACAGCGCGCGCAAGCTGCTGCTGCCGGCGTTCACCAAGACCGCGGTCGCCAGGCTCGAGCCGACCACGAGGGCGTACTGCCACTCCCTCATCGACGGCTTCAAGGGACGGGACGTCGTCGACGCGGCCGAGGAGTACGCGCAGCGGGTCCCCGAGCAGGTCATCGGTGACCTGCTCGGCATCCCGCAGGGGGACCGGAAGCAGTTCCGCGAGCTCATCGCGAACATCAACCGCGAGGACGCCCTCGACTCGCGGGACGAGCACGTCGAACAGCTGAGCAAGATGTTCGTCTTCCTGCTCGCGGAGATCAAGGAGCACGTCAAGAACCCGCGTGAGGACCTCATCAGCTACCTCCTCAACGTGGAGCTCCGCGGCCGCAAGCTCGACCCGAACCACATCATCAGCATGATGCTGCTGCTCTTCGCGGCGGGGATCGGCACGACGTCCAAGTCGATCGGCTCGTCCCTGTGGCACCTGGCCGGGAACCCGCAGGACCGCGAGCGCCTGGTGGCCGAGCCGGAGTTGCTGCCGACCGCGATGGAGGAGTTCCTCCGTGCCTTCGGGCCGGTCACCATGTCCCGGCTGGTGAAGGAGGACATGCACTGGCGGGGCGTCGACATGAAGGCCGACGACTGGGTTCTGCTGTCCTTCCCGGCCGCCAACCGGGACCCCGCGCAGTTCGACCGGGCCGACGAGGTCATCATCGACCGCGAAGGCAACCGGCACGCCGCGTTCGGCCTCGGCATCCACCGCTGCCTGGGCTCGCACCTGGCCCGCATGGAACTCCGCGTCGCACTGGAGGTCTGGCTCGAGCGGTTCCCCGAGTTCAGCCTCCAGGACCCGTCCACGGTGGTCTGGGGCGGGCGCCTAGCCCGCGGACCGCTGTGCCTTCCGCTCCGCGTCGGCTGACGGTCTCAGCGGACGCCGGGCGGACCGCAGCAGGTCAAGGGGCCCTGGGCACCCGGCTCGCACCGGGTACCCAGGGCCCCTTGACTGCACGGCAGGACCGGCCACGGCTCACCCGCCGCATCGGAACCCGCCTACGGAACCTTCCTGTGGAGCCTTCCTACGGAACCCGCCTACGCCTCACCATCACGAACTCCCGGGCCGAAGCTGCCCCTTGAAGGTCGCTGTCGAACCCCGGCCGGCCCTACGCCGCGGGCGTGCTCCAGGCGCGCACCTGCTCGACGACGGCCGTGACGTGCTCGATGGGCGTGGTCTTGACGATGCCGTGTCCCAGGTTGAAGACGAACGGCCCCCCGCTCAGGCCGCGCAGGATGCGCTCCGTCTCGGCGTGGAGCGCGGGGCCGCCGGCGATCAGGAGCTGGGGGTCGAGGTTGCCCTGCACGCAGCGGCCCAGGCCGCGCTGGAGATTCCGCGCGGCCCATTCGAGCGGAACCGTGGAGTCCAGGCCGATGCAGTCCGCGCCGGTCGCCTCGGCGAAGCCGTCGTAGGAGAGCCCGGCGCCCCGGGGGAACGCGATGACGGGAACGTCGGGGTACTGCGCCTTCAGCGCGCTGATGATGGCGGCGATCGGCTTGACGCACCAGCGCTCGAAAAGGACGTCCGGAAGCACCCCGGCCCAACTGTCGAACAGCTGGACCGCTTCCGCGCCCGCCTCGATCTGGCGGCCGAGGAATTGGATGATGGCGGCCGTCAGCAGGTCCATCAGGGGCTGGAATCCGTCGGGGTCGCTCAGCGCCCACTGTTTGACGACGGAGTGCTCCGACGCGGCGCCGCCGCGGCCTTCGACCATGTAGGTGGCAATGGTCCACGGTGCGCCGGCATAGCCGATCAGGGCCGTCTCGGCGGGCAGGGCGCGGGTCAGCTGACTGACCGTCTCGTAGATCGGGGCCAGTTCCTCGTGGAGGCGGGAGATGCTCAGGAATTCGGCGATGTCCGCCGTCGAACGGACGGGCGGCGTCAACACCGGCCCCTCGCCGACCCGGTAGTCCAGGGTCTGGCCCAGTGCGGCGGCGACCTGCGGAAGGTCCGCGAACACGATGGCGGCGTCGAGCGGGAAGCGGCGCAGCGGCTGCAGGGTGACCTCGACGGCGTGCTCGGGCGTGGTGCAGAGCCCCACCATGCCGCCGGCCGCCTCACGGACCCCGTGGTACTCGGGCAGGTAGCGTCCGGCCTGCCGCATCAGCCAGATCGGCGGCCGCTCGGTCCGCTCTCCCGCGAGTGCGCGCAGAAGCAGCTTCTTGGGCTGGACATTGCCGGACCCCGGTTTCGGACTGACTGCTCCCCGGATGCCGATGTCCACGTTGTTCCATCCTGTTGAATTGCCCCGGGTGTTGACGGGGGCTCAAGTAGCTACGTCGGACCCCATCAATGGGGGACGGCGTCAGCGTAGCAGGGCCCTTTTGGGTGGCCCGGCAGGCCGCTGACCGTTCAGTCAGGTGCCCGAGCGGGCAAGGCCCCGGAATGGAAACCCCAGTTACCCCGCAGTGGCGGGGCGTAGGCGGAGCGCCATTTACGCGTCCGCCCGGCGCACGCGAGCATGAGCGCCGTGGAGGCGGCGATCGGGAGGGTGACCGGATGAGCCTGGCTGGACGCGCGGAGGCGCCGATCGGTCGGACGGACCGTTTCTTCATCGGCGGTCAGTGGGTGGTGCCGTCGTCCGGCGCCACGATCGACGTGATCGACTCCGCGACCGAGGAGCTCTACTTCAGGGTCGCGCAGGCGCAGGCCGCCGACATGTCCAGGGCCGTCGCGGCGGCGCGGGAGGCCTTCGACGAAGGCCCCTGGCCGCGGCTGACGCCGGCCGAGCGGGCCGGGTACCTGCGGGCGATCGGTGCGGAACTCAGGCTCCGCGGCGAGGACATCGCCGAGATCTGGCCGCGCGAGTCCGGGGTCCTGTACACCTTCGCCGCGCACGCCGGCACGGGCGCGGAGGCCGCCTTCAAGCGGTACGCCGCGCTGGCCGGCACGTTCCCGTTCGAGGAGCCGGTCAAGCCGACGGCCGGCGGACAGTTCGGCATGATCGTCCGTGAGCCGGCCGGTGTGGTCGGTGCGATCATCCCGTGGAACGCCCCGATGGGGATGATCAGCAACAAGGTCGGACCCGCGCTGCTCGCCGGGTGCACGGTGGTCCTGAAGTCGGCGCCCGAGGCGCCGGGGGAGGGCCACCTGATCGCCGAGGCCGCCGCGGCGGCCGGGCTGCCGCCCGGCGTGCTCAACGTCGTCACCGCGGACCGCGAGGTGTCCGAGCTGCTGGTGCGCGACCCGCGGGTGGACAAGATCACGTTCACCGGGTCGACGGCCGCGGGACGGCGCATCGCCTCGATCTGCGGCGAGCGCGTGGCCCGCTGCACGCTGGAGCTCGGCGGCAAGTCCGCCGCCGTGATCCTCGACGACATGGACCTTGAGGCGGCCGCGCGCAGCCTCGCCCAGGCCGAGTGCCTCCTCACCGGCCAGGTCTGCGCGTCGCTGACCCGGATCGTGGTCAGCCGCTCGCGGCACGACGAACTGCTCGAGGCCCTCGCCGGCGTGTTCTCCCGGGTGCGCGTGGGGGACCCGTTCGACCCGCGCTCGCAGATGGGGCCGCTGGCGGCCAGCCGGCAGCGGGACCGGGTCGAGGGGTACATCGCCAAGGGCGTCGCGGAAGGGGCCACGCTGGCCACGGGCGGCGGTCGCCCGAAGGGCCTGACCCGGGGCTGGTACGTCGAGCCCACCGTGTTCGGCAACGTCGACAACCGCTCGGTCATCGCCCAGGAGGAGATCTTCGGCCCCGTGCTGTCCGTCATCCCCGCGGCCGACGAGCAGGACGCGGTCCGGATCGCCAACGACACCATCTACGGCCTCAACGCGGCGGTGTTCACCAACGACGTCAACCGGGCCCGCGAGGTCGCCGGGCAGCTGCGCTCCGGCACCGTCGGCCACAACGCGCTGCGCAGCGACCTCGGCATCGCGTTCGGCGGGTTCAAGCAGTCCGGCATCGGCCGCGAAGGAGGACGCGAGGGACTGCTGCCCTACCTCGAGACCAAGACCGTGATCCTCGAAGGCCGGCCGGCCGGGTACGAGGACACCGTCCTCTGACGGCGCGTCCGCTCGCCGGCCCGTACGCGGCCACCGCGTGCCCGCGGGCCGCGCCGCACGTCGCCCGGCCCCTGCCCGCCACGTTGATCGACACCTCACTGACCACCCGGCTCACCCGTGAGCCCGCACAGCCGACGGGGACACACTGATGACTGATCTTGAGGTCCGCCCGGAGGAGCTCCAGGCCCTCGCCGCTCTCTTCGGCCTCGGTGACCCGTACCCGGAATACGCGAAGTGGCGTGCGCGGCAGTCGGTCGTCCGGCCGCACGAGAAGCTGTTCGTCTTCAGCCGCTACGAGGACTGCGCGGCGGTCCTCGGCAACCCGGCCTTCGGCCACGCGCCGAGGGAGGCCAGCCCGCTGCGCACCCTGTGGCGGGGCACCGACCGGCCGGCATCTGCCGCCCCGGCCAATGCCGGTGGCGCCGATGACGACACGGCCGTGGTTACCGCCCAGGACAACGCCAGCAACATGCTCCGGCTGAACCCGCCCGACCACACGAGGCTGCGCCGCCTGGTGTCCCGCGCCCTCACCCCGGCGAGCGTCCGGGCCCTGATGCCGCGCATCGAGGCGATCACCAACGAGCTCGTGGGCGACCTCAACCCGAGCTTCGACGTCATCGGCGACCTCGCGCTCCCGCTGCCGGTCCGGGTGATCAGCGAGCTGCTCGGCATCCCGGAGGCCGACCGGCCGATGGTGGTGACCTGGTCCGAGCAGCTGTCCCGGAGCATCGACCCCAGCTTCCTCATCACGCCCGAGTCCCGCGTCACGATGCGCGCGGCCCGTGACAGCTTCCACGAGTACCTCGGGGCGCTGATTCCCAAGCGGCGCCGCGAACCGGGCGACGACCTCGTCTCCGCCCTGGTCCACGTCCACGACGAGGACGGCGCCCTGACCGAGCACGAGATCATCATCACCTGCCGGCTGCTGCTCATCGCCGGCCACGAGACCACCCGCAGCCTCATCGGCGGGTGCGTCCTCGCCCTGCTCAACCACCCCGCCCAGCTCGCCGCCCTGCAGGCCGACCCGGACCTGGTCGAGAGGTGCGTCGAAGAGGCCCTCCGCTACGACCCTCCTATCCAGCTCCTGGTCCGTTCCGCGCTGGAGGACGCGACGGTCGGCACCACCACGGTCCCGGCCGGCGCGCGTGCCCTCATGCTCGTCGGCGCGGCCAACCGCGACGAGGCACTCGGCGATGACCCGGAGGCCTTCGACTTCGTCCGCCCCGCCCGCCGGCACCTGTCGTTCGGCCACGGGATCCACTTCTGCCTGGGCGCCCCGCTGGGACGCGCCGAGGCCGCCATCGCCCTGCGCCGGCTGCTGCCCGTCCTCGCCGAGTCCCGGATGACCGAGCCGCCGGCGTGGAAGCCCCACACCGTCCTGCGCGGTCTTGAGCACCTCCGGCTGACCACGTCGAGCTGACGGCGGGTCAGTCAGGCGGCGGAAACGGGCGGCTGGAGGGCCTCGCCGCTGCCGGCCACCTCGGGTGGCCGGCGCCTGGCGAGGGACGGGAGCGCGGCGGCGAACTGCCGGAGCGCGGCGTCGAGTTCGGCCAGCGGTGCCGTCTGAGCGGGTTCCGGCAGCTCGGGCAGGGGGTCCGCCGGGGCCGACACCGCGCGGCGCAGCAGCCCGACGGTCTCGGTGGTGGCACGCTCGCACGGGCCGGGCTCGCTCGCGGCCAGGGCGTGCACCGGGCCGCGGGTCGCGAGCAGCGCCTCGCCGGCGTCGGCCGGCGTGATCCGGTGCGCCGTGCCCAGCCTCCGGGTGGCCGTCCGGTACAGCCGGTGCGAACGCGTGCTGGCCTTCAGGTTGGCGGCCGCGGCGTCGAACGCGGCGAGCGCCTTGGCGGTGGAGGCCCCGTCGCGGCGGGCATCGAGCACCGAGGTGAGTGCGCCGAGGGTCGCGCCCAGCCGTGCGCGCACCGCGTCGCCCGTCCGCACCGGCACGAGGAACCAGCCCACGACCACCGCCAGCACGGCCCCCAGGACCAGCGCCTGCAGGCGGATGAGCAGCAGGTGTTGGGGGGACTGGCCGAAGTATCCGTAGAACAGGGACAGCGCCGTCGTGATGCCTGCGGCGTAGCAGGCGTAGTTGTAGGCGCGCAGGGTCGAGGCCACGGCCAGCACCACGAAGATCAGCACGATGCTGGTGGTGCCGTGGGGGTCGGCCACCGCGGCGATCAGGGCCGCGACGAGCGTGCCCGCCATCGCGCCCAGTCCGCGCTCGACGCCCTTGAGGGCCAAGTCGCCGCGGCCGACCGGCCCGAGGCTGACGACCATCGCGCTGATCACGCACCACTGCCAGTGCTCGCCGAACATCAGGTGCCCGAGTGAGAACGCGGCGGTCAGCGCCACCGCCATCTGCAGGGCCATCCGGGTACGGGGCGACAGTCCGGCGCGCTGCGCCGACCGCTTGGCAGGGGCCTGCCCCGGCGGCGAACCCGGAAGGCCGGTCAGCTTCTCGGCGACCCGGCGAACGACGCGGACCCACACGAAGGCACTGAACCCCACCAGCGCCATCCATCCGCAGACCGGCCACCACGCCATGTGCCCCGTACCGGATCCGGCGGACAGCAGGGCGGCGATCAGCGCCAGCGGAACCAGCGCCCCCAGCCGGGTGACCGCCGCTCCGAACCGCCTGGTCCAGATCGAACCCGCCATCAGCACCACGAACACCGCCCCGCCGATCACGGGGTGAACGGCCATCTGCGAACCGAGCCAGACGCTCGCCCCCGCGAGGACCGAGAGCGCGGCGGCCGCCATGACCTTCTGCGGGACCGGCTCACCGCCAGGGCGGCGCGACACCGTGAACGCGAAGATCACGGCCGGCACCCCGAGCACCGCCGCCGGGTATCCCGCGGCGAGGCGCGCGATCTCCACCGCCGTGAAGAAGGAGCCCAGCACGGCGACCATCGCCACCGTCGAATAATAGACTTTGGTTAGCATTCCCACCCTCTGCATGGCCATTGATGCGCAGATTCACGGGGCACCTCTCCTCCCAATACTACATGGTGGCTTAGTATTGAAGGATGGACACCGACGACTGCGCCCAGGCCCTGCTCCAAGGTCTGCTCCGACTGGGCTCCCGGCTGCGCCACGAGCGCCCGCCCGGTGCCCTGACCGCGAACAAGATCATCGTGCTGGGCCACCTGCGTCGGAACGGGCCCTGCACCCCCAGTGCGGTGGCCCTCGCCGAGCACCAGCAGCTCCAAGCCCTGACCCGGACCTTCGCCGAGCTGGAGGCGGACGGCCTGATCACCAGGGAGCGCTCGGAGGCCGACCGGCGCGCCTCGATCCTCTCGATCGCCGACGCCGGCGCCCAGGCGCTGTCCGACGATCTCGCGCAGCGGGCCGCATGGCTCGGCAGCGCCCTCGGCGCGCTCAGTCCGGTCGAGCAGCAGCTGCTCGCCCTGGTCGCTCAGCTGCTCAACCAGATGGCCGACGCCCCCGCCACGGCCGGCCCGGACGAGCGGGCGGGGACGCGTACCCCATGACGGGCCCGGACATTGAGGCGGGCAGGGCGCGTTGTGACGAAACGGGGCCGCGGGTCATTCCTCCGAGCTGTCGGCTCCGTGTCCAGGTCGGGCTGGTCCGGGGCGCGGGGCATACGCGGGGCGTCGGCGGCAGGGTGCGCCCTGCGCCGTGTAGCGGACGTGGAATATCCGCCCGATCAGCAGCCTGATCCGCTTGAGCGTTCAGCCCTGCGACTCATCCGTCCAGCCGTGCGCCAGGGGCCCGCGCGCCGACTCCCGCTCCAGCCGCGCGGCCGACATCGACCTCTCCGAGAGCGGCGCCTCCCCCCACCCTCATACTGCATAGCCAGGTCGTACTGCAGGGATTACAAACCGTCACGACCTATGGACAGTACGAGTTCAATTCTGAGTTAGCGGCATTTGACTTTAAGCAGCCATGCCAAGGCTTTGCCGAATTTATACCGGGTGTGGGGAACATCTGGCCCAACCCGAGGTCCAGGTGATAATACGCGCCCCGCGGTGTGAATTGTGTCTCAATCGTTTTTCGGGATCGAGGGGTGCGGAGGGGGAGCTAGGGATAGGGTGCTGTAGAGAGTGCAAGGTGATCGGCGTGGACATATCCGCATCTTCACGCCGCACTCTTGGAACCTCAGCGGTCGGTGAACGGGGGACGCAGGGATGAGTATGGGATTGATGCCAGGCCGGCTACGGATGATGTTCTCCGCAAAGGTCACGGCCCATACGAGCGAAGGCCGTAGATCGGGAGGCCGAAGAACCACTTCAAGATTCCCGATGGTAGAAGTGGCCGGTGAAATTCGCGACTTCGTCGCAATCCGTTCCCAAACCGCCATCGTGCTCTGACACAGCGCCATACGTTTATGCGTGCCGTCAACGGCGTCGGCAAGGGCTCCGTGGGATGACCTTCTCCCGCCCTGAACCACATCGGCAGTCCATAAATTCCTGTAGCCCATTAATTCCTGCGCCCTTTGTAGACCTGTCCAATTGTGGACGAACTGCGTCGCGCATGGCGGGAGGTCAAATTGCAGTTCAATATCTTAGGTCCGCTTGAAGTAGTTGCCCAGGACAGGGTCGTGCCGCTCGGCGGGATCAAGCAGCGCGCGATGCTGGGCATGCTGCTCCTGAGGGCGAACCGGATCGTCCCGTCGAGCAAACTGCTCGATTCCCTCTGGGACGGCCGCATTCCACCGACCGCACGGAAGATGCTGCAGAATGCGGCTTCCTCGCTGCGCGGAATGTTGGCCTGTGACGGTGGAAGTGCTGACCCGCCCGTACTGCTCACCCACACGCCCGGGTACCTGCTGCGCGTTGAACCCAGCAGCATTGACCTGAACCTGTTCACGCAGCGCACCGAACGGGGCCGTGCGTACGCCGCCGGCGCCGACTGGGAATCCGCGCGCCGAGTGCTCCGCGACGCACTCGACGTCTGGCGCGGCCCGGCCCTCGCCGACCTGGCCGAGACGTGCGCGGCGTGGCCCGAGGCCGCCGCGGTCCAGAACGCGTATTTCGTCGCCGTCGAGGAACTGTTCGATGCCGAACTTGCCTGCGGGCGGCACCGCGAGGTGATCGCGGAACTCGAACTGTTCGCCGCACGGGAGCCGTCCCACGAACGCCTGGTGGCGCAGCTGATGCTCGCGATGTACCGGTGCGGCCGGCAGTCGGACGCGCTCGACGTCTACCGCCGCGCCCGCGTGTCGCTGATCGAGGCCCACGGGCTGGAGCCGAGCCGGGAACTCCAGGAGCTCGAACACCTGATCCTCAATCAGGACGTGCGGCTGGACTGGCACGGCGGTGAGGTGCCCGCGCTCGGCGACAGCGGCATCGTGGGGGTCCCCTGGCCGACCGCCGTCCTCGCCGACCAGGCGGTGCCGGCTGCCGCGCCGCCCGAGGAACTACCCGCCGAGCCCCGCCGCCCGGAGCTCGTCCCGACGGACGGCTGCGACATGCCGCTGCCCCAGGGGCAGTTGGCCACCGTGCTGGCCGTCGTCGGCGAGGTCAGACCCGGGGCGGACGTCGCCGAGACGGCGTCCGCGTTCGACACGGTGGCCGGGACGGTGGACCGCGAGGTCAGCCGGTACGGCGGGGTGGTCATCAGCAGGATCGCGTCCGTGAGTTGGATCCTGTTCGACGACGCCGACCACGCCCCCGATCGAGCCGTCGAGGCCGCCCTGGCGATCCGTGCCGCGCTCGGACGGGCCCGGCCCGTCCGCGACGCCACCGACGGCGGGGCCCCGCCGGCGGTGGTCAAGGTCGCCGTCGTGTCCACCGACGCGATCCACAGCTACCGCCCCGGCGACGGCACACTGCGCGCCCTCGACAGCGCCGTCGTCGGCCGCTGCCTCCAACTGGCCAGCGCCGCCCCGGCGGGACAGGTCTGGGTCGGCGAGGAGACCAAGCGCGCCACCGAGTGCTGCGTCCGGTACAAGCGGGTCGGCGATGGCGCGTGGGAGGCGGTCGAACTCCTTCCGCAGCCGCACCGGCCGGACCGGGTGAAAATGCTCATCGGAGGCCCGGACAAAATCAAGAAGCTGCGCGGGCTGCTCGCCGGCATCAGCGGGCAGCACGTGTCGCCGCTGATCGAGAGGATCAGCCGCAGCGGGGGCGGCATACCGGAGAACGCGGTGGTCGAGGTCACCGTCAGCGTCCTGCTGCCCGCGGACGCCGCGCACGGCTGGGCGGCGCTGTCGGAGGGCGCGTGAACCCCGTTTCAGGCCCGGACATCGACCAGGAACGCCAGGAGGGACCGGATGGGAATCGACGACGGATCGGATGACGAGAGCCTGTGGCTCAGGCGGTTCGCGCCTGCCGACCACGCGGAGAACCGCCTGGTCTGCTTCCCGCACGCGGGTGCCTCCGCCCCCTTCTTCCTTCCGATGGCGCGGGCGCTGGCCCCGACCGTGGACGTCCTCGCCGTGCAGTACCCCGGACGCCAGGACCGGCGGGCCGAGCCCTGCATCGACGACATCCCCACCCTGGCGGACCACATCGCCCACGCACTGACCGGGTCGCTGGACCGTCCGCTGTCGCTGTTCGGCCACAGCATGGGCGCCGTGCTCGCCTTCGAGGTCGCCCGGCGCCTCCAGCGGGACCACCCGGGCCAGCCCGCGCACCTGTTCGTCTCCGGCCGACGCGCCCCCACCCGCTACCGCGAGGAAACGCACCACCTGCTCGACGACGAAGGGATCGTCGCGGAGATCCGCTCGCGGCGCGGCCCGCAAGCCCGGGCGATGGAGAACCGGGAAGTGCTGGAAATGGTGCTGCCGACGCTCCGCGGCGACTACACGGCCGTAGGGCGGTACCGCTACGTCGCGGGCGACCCACTGCGCTGCCCCGTTACCGCGATCGTCGGGGACCGGGACCGGGAGGCCAGTGTCGAGGAGGTCAGGGACTGGGAGGAGCAGGCGCCGGAAGGCGGCTTCGATTTCCGGGTCTTCCCCGGCGGGCACTTCTACCTGGTCAAGGAGATCGCCGGGGTCGTGTCGGTGGTGTCCGACCGCCTCGCCCCCACGACGGGAACCGGCCTGCGCCGCTGAGCAGCCGGGTTCGACACCGGAAGCACCTCTACCTCCACCTCTACCGCCTACCGCTGCATCGCGGAGGCGGTAGAGGTGTTGGCCGGCCCGGCACCGGGCACCCGGGTCTCCGGTCACGGTGGAAGGGACGGTGACCGGCTCGCGCGCCGGTCGCCGAGTCGTCAAGGACGGACCGCGGTCCCGCGGTCGGAGCCGGCCGTTCGCGCGAAGTGCCCCTTGAGCAGGGCGGTGATCGCGCTCACGTGCGCCGTGATGAAGAAGTGCCCGCCCGGGAACGTGCGGACAGTGCACGTACTGGTGGTGTGCCGCTCCCACGCGTGGGCCTCGGGCAACGTCGTCTCCGGGTCGGTGTCGCCGGTCAGGACCGTGACCGGGCAGTCGATGGTCGCCTCCGGGGCGCACCGGTAGGTCTCAGCTGCCTGGTAGTCAGCACGCAAGGACGGCAAGGCGGCCCGCATCAGCTCCTGGTCACCTAGGACACTCGCGGCCGTGCCGTTCAGCCGGCGCACCTCGGCGAGGATGCCGTCGTCGTCCCGCAGGTGGACGCCGCCCGCCTCACGATGGGCGGACGGGGCGCGGCGGCCGGACGCGAACAGGTGCGCGACCTCGCTGCCGCTGGCCTCCAGCCGACGGACGGTCTCGAAGGCGATGGTGGCGCCGAGGCTGTGGCCGAAGAACGTGACCGGAAGCGGTGGTTGCCGCAGCAGGAGGTCGTGGATCCGCTCGGCGAACGCGTCCACATCCGTCAACGGCTGCTCCGCGCGGCGCTCCTGCCGCCCGGGGTACTGGATGGCGATGACGTCCACATCGGGGCTGAGAGCCGTTGCGACGGGCAAGTAGAACGGTGCCGAGCCGCCCGCGTGCGGGAAGCACACCAGGCGGGTCGTGGCCGTGGGGGACGGGTGGTAGCGGCGGCACCACAGATCATCATCGACAGACAAGACGGACATGCCACTCCAAGTGCTAGTACCAGCAGGATGATTCGCGATGCAAATGCCACGTGCTCCCATCGCCCGCACCTCATGCGCAACCGCCACGCTGGATGCCGTGGCCCTCGATGTCGTCGTGCCGGGAACCAGGTTGTCGTGCCGGGAACCAGGAACGAGTCCGCGACCGGGCTCGGCGCCCTCGATCCGGTGACACACCCGCGTCGGGTCCGGGCGAGCAGGCCGCTCGATCCCACGGACCGACGGGAAACGACGGTCAGCCGTGCGCCGGAAACGACAGCGGCGTACGCCCCGGCGAACGCCCGGCACGGCGCCCAACTGCCCGACCCGGCCCCGTTGTTGACGGGCGATCCGCCACGATAACAGGTGGAGATCCGCACCGGCCCGTCCTCCGGCGGCCACCCGTACGCAGACCTCGCGAGCGGAGCCCGGCACGGCACGGCGGCCTGGACGTCGCCGAACCGGGAGATGGCCGCGGGGTGGCGCGTGAACCGCCGAATGGCGGGATTCCATCCACCGGGAACTCCGCAGTTCCCCGGCGATGACCGCCTGGATCCGGGCGTCCGCCCACCTGGGCGTGCGCCGCGTGTCCGATTCGGCACCCTGGCGGGATGACCTGGTTGCCTCCCGATGGGCGCCTGGTGGAACGGCGTCATTTTCGGGCCGTCCGCCCACGTGGTGAGCTTCCTCCCATGAAGGACTGGAAGATCGGCCGGTGAGCCTGCTGCGTGTCTTCGGGGGCGAGTCGCCGCGGTTCGGTCGGGGACGACCGGCTTGCGGTGCTCTTCGTGTCCGTGCCGCTGGGTCACCCGGCGCGGGACGGGGTGACTTCCAGCGACCCCCGACACGCCGATCTGCCGCGCTGTCAGCGGGCACCCGAGGGTCCGCACCCGGTACGCGTTCGTCTCGGACGCCAGGCCTCCCGCTGACCGGTGCGGGCGGACTGCGGCACCGGGACCGGGCGCGGTGTGGTCAGCGCGCACAGCACCACTGACTCGGGCACAGAGGCGCCGCAGCGGCGGACGGTGCCGGCGGTAACCGGCTCACAGCCTTCTGAGAACGCTAATTTCCTTCTTCGCAGGGGACGGATGGACATGCCAGTCGCTGAACAACTTCCTGCGCAGGATGACATGATCGCGGTCATCGGCATGTCATGCCGTCTGCCCAAGGCACCGGACCTCGGTGCCTTCTGGCAGCTTCTCCGCGGCGGTGGCGACGCGATCACGCGAGTGCCGGCGGACCGGGAGGAGAGCGGTCGGCCGCGGGCGGGCGAAGCCCTGCCCGGCACCTCCTTCGGCGGCTACCTGGAGAGCGTCGACCGGTTCGACGCCGAATTCTTCGGCATCTCTCCCCGCGAAGCCATCGCGATGGATCCCCAGCAGCGGCTGGTGCTTGAGCTGAGCTGGGAGGCGTTCGAGGACGCCGGCATCGTGCCGGGCAACGTCCGTGGTGACCGGATCGGCGTCTTCATCGGAGCGAACCGCGACGACTACGCCGCGCTGCTGCGCGGGCGCGGCACGGACGCGATAACGGCGCACAGCAACACCGGCCTGCAGCGCGGCATGATCGCCAACCGGGTGTCCTACGCGCTCGGACTGAGCGGTCCGAGCATGACGGTGGACACGGCCCAGTCGTCCTCGCTGGTCGCCGTTCACCTGGCGTGCGAGAGCCTGCGCCGCGGGGAGTGCACCAGCGCGCTGGTCGGCGGGGTCAAGCTCAGCATCAGCCAGGAGACGGCGGCCGAGGAAGCGAAGTTCGGCGGCCTCTCGCCGGACGGGCGCTGCTTCACGTTCGACTCGCGCGCCAACGGCTACGCGCGCGGCGAGGGCGGCGGCGTGCTCGTCCTCAAGCCACTGTCGAGCGCGTTGGCCGCCGGTGATCCCGTGTACTGCGTGATCCGCGGCAGCGCAGTCAACAGCGACGGCGCCAGCGACGGTCTGACCGTCCCGAGCAGCGCGGCGCAGGAAGCGATCATCAGGCGCGCCCACCAGCTCGCGGGCCTGCAGCCGGCGGACGTGCAGTACGTCGAGCTGCACGGCACCGGGACCCGGGTCGGCGACCCGATTGAGGCGGCGGCGCTCGGCGCCGCGCTGGGGCGGGACCGTCGCGAGCACGGCCCGCTGGCCGTCGGCTCGGTCAAGACGAACATCGGCCACCTCGAGTCCGCGGCGGGAATCGCCGGTTTCCTCAAGGTCGCGTTGGCCATCAGCGGGCGCGAGATCCCGGCCAGCCTGAACTTCCGTGAGCCGAACCCGCAGATTCCACTCGACGAGCTGAACCTGCGGGTCCAGACCCGGACCACGCCCTGGCCGCAGGCCGGCCGGCCGCTCATCGCCGGGGTCAGTTCCTTCGGGATGGGCGGCACCAACTGCCACGTGGTGGTCGGCGAGGCGCCCGTCCTCGAACGGTCGGCGGCACCTGAGGCCGGGGCGGAGCCGGAGTCTGCCTCGGAGTTGGGTCTGGAGTCTGTGGGTCCGGTGGCGTGGGTGGTGTCGGCGCGGTCCGGTGCGGCGGTGGCTGCGCAGGCGGGTCGGTTGGCGGAGTTCGTGACGGCGCGTCCGGAGGTCGCGGCCAGGGATGTGGCGTTGTCGTTGGCGGTGACGCGGACGACGGCGTTCTCGCACCGTCTGGCGGTGGTCGGCCAGGACCGTGACCGGCTGTTGGAGGGGCTGAGCGCTGCTGCTGTG